>NZ_JBFAIV010000029.1:0-119317 GCF_040654875.1 Streptomyces sp. NPDC050610
GCCGGCGAGGTCCTCGACGGTGGCGATCGCCCAGGCGTTGCCCTGCTTGGTCATCTTGCGCTGGAGGCCGGAGATGATGCCGCCGATGGTGACGACCGCGCCGTCCGGAAGGTCCCCGCCGGTCAGAGCGGCGATGGCCGCGTCCGACCGCTCGCCCAGCAACTGCCCGAGCCCGTCGAGCGGATGCGAGGAGACGTAGAGGCCCAGCATGTCGCGCTCGTCGGCCAGGAGGTGCGCGCGGTCCCACTCGATGTCCGAGAACTCCACGTCCAGCCCGAATCCGGGGGCGGACGGCTCCGTCGCCCCGCCGTTGTCCCCGGCCTCCCCGAAGAGGTCGAACTGCCCCTCGGCTTCTCTGCGTTTGACCGTCACGACATGGTCGATCATCGACTCGTAACGCTCCATGAGCCCTTTGCGGGTATGGCCCATGCCGTCGAAAGCGCCCGACTTGATCAGGGATTCCGTGGTGCGCTTGTTGCAGGCGGCGGCGTCGACCTTGTCGAGGTAGTCCGGAAAGGAGCGGAACCTCCCCTGCGAGCCGCGCGAGCGGATCACCGAATCCACCACGCTCTGCCCGACGTTGCGGACAGCCGTCAGTCCGAACCGGATCTGATCGTCGCCCCTCGGCGTGAAGTTCGCGTCGGACTCGTTCACGTCGGGCGGAAAGACCCGGATGCCCATCTTCCGGCACTCATTGAGATAGAGCGCCATCTTGTCCTTGTCGTCACGCACCGACGTCAGCACGCCCGACATGTACTCGGCCGGGTAATTGGCCTTCAGGTAGGCCGTCCAGTACGAGACGAGCGCGTACGCGGCGGCGTGCGCCTTGTTGAAGGCGTACCCGGCGAACGGGACCAGGACGTCCCACACCGCCTGCACGGCCTCGTCGGAATAGCCCCGCTCCCGGCAGCCCGCCCGGAACGGCACGAACTCCTTGTCGAGCACTTCCTTCTTCTTCTTGCCCATCGCGCGGCGCAGCAGATCGGCCTGGCCCAGCGAATACCCCGCGAGGATCTGCGCCGCCTTCTGCACCTGCTCCTGATAGACGACCAGGCCGTAGGTGATTCCGAGTACGTCCCGCAGCGGCTCCGCCACCTCGGGGTGGATCGGGGTGATCTTCTGCTGCTCGTTCTTGCGGAGCGCGTAATTGGTGTGCGAGTTCATGCCCATCGGGCCCGGCCGGTACAGCGCGGTGACCGCGGTGATGTCCTCGAAGTGGTCGGGTTTCATCAGCCGGAACAGCGAACGCATGGCGTTCCCGTCGAATTGGAAGACGCCGAGGGTGTCGCCGCGCCCCAGCAGGCCGAAGGTCGCGGCGTCGTCGAGCGGCAGGTCCAGGAGTTCGAGGCCGATGCCCCTGTTCTGCCGGATGAGCTTGACGGCGTCGTCCATGATCGTGAGGTTGCGCAGGCCCAGGAAGTCCATCTTGAGCAGGCCGAGCGACTCGCACTGGGGGTAGTCCCACTGCGTGATCGTCACCCCGTCGGTGTGCCGTACCCAGACCGGCACATGATCGGTGACCGGCTCGCTGGACATGATCACGCCGGCCGCGTGCACGCCCATCTGCCGGACCAGGCCCTCGACGCCCTTGGCGGTGTCGATGACCTTCTTGACGTCCGGCTCGCTCTCGTACATCCCCCGGATCTCGCCCGCCTCGCTGTAACGGGGGTGTTCGGGATCGGTGATTCCGCTGAGCTCGATGCCCTTTCCGCCGACGTCGGCGGGCATGGCCTTGGTGAGCCGGTCGCCCATCGCGTACGGATATCCGAGGACGCGCGCGGAGTCCTTGATGGCGTTCTTCGCCTTGATCTTTCCGTACGTGCCGATCATGGCGACCTTGTCGGCGCCGTATTTCTCGGTCGCATACCGGATCACCTCACCGCGCCTGCGCTCGTCGAAGTCGATATCGACATCGGGCATGGAGACGCGCTCGGGGTTGAGGAACCGCTCGAAGATCAGCCCGTGTTCGATCGGGTCCAGGTCGGTGATGCCCATCGCGTACGACACCAGTGAACCCGCCGCCGAGCCCCGGCCGGGGCCGACCGCGATGCCGTTGTTCTTGGCCCACATGATGAAGTCGGCGACCACGAGGAAGTAACCCGGAAACCCCATCTGGACGACGATGTCCATCTCGTACTCCGCCTGCCGCTGATAGCCCGCTTCCCAGCCGCCGGGGAACCGCCGCCGCATTCCCCTGGCCACTTCCTCCCGGAACCAGGTGACCTCGGTGTACCCCTCGGGCACCTCGAACTTGGGCATCAGGTCGCGTTTCTCGAACATGCCGGCCGTATCGATCTGCTCGGCGACCAGCGATGTATTGGCGCACCCCTGCTGCCAGGCGTCGGAGGAGTCGATGGCGTACATCTCGTCCGAGGACTTCAGGTAGTAGCCGGTGCCGTCGAAGCGGAAGCGGTCCGGGTCGGAGAGGTTCTTGCCGGTCTGGATGCACAGCAGCGCGTCGTGCGCGGACGACTCGTGCGCGTACGTGTAATGCGAGTCATTGGTCACCAGCGGCGGAATTCCCAGCTTCCGGCCGATCTCCAGCAGCCCGTCCCGGACCCGGCGCTCGATCTCGATGCCGTGGTCCATCAGCTCCAGGAAATACCGGCCCTCGCCGAAGATGTCCTTGTAGTCGGACGCGGCGCGCATCGCCTCGGTGAACTGACCGAGCCGCAGCCGCGTCTGGACCTCGCCGGAGGGGCAGCCGGTGGAGGCGATCAGCCCCTCGGACCACCGCGCGACGGTCTCCCTGTCCATGCGCGGCCACTTCTGGAGCCAGCCCTCGGCGTACGCGTCCGAGGAGAGCTTGAACAGGTTGTGCAGCCCTGTGCTGTCGGCCGCCCAGATCGTCTTGTGCGTGTAGCCGCCCGAACCGGACACGTCATCGCGCTTCTGATGCGGCTGGCCCCACCGCACCTTGCGCTTGTCGCGGCGGGACCCCGGAGCGACGTACGCCTCGATACCGATGATCGGCGTCACCCCCGCCCGCCGGGCGGAGTGGAAGAAGTCGTACGCGCCGTGCAGGTTGCCGTGGTCGGTCATCGCGATGTGCGTCATGCCCATCTCATTGCACGCGTTGAACATGTCCCGCAGTCGGGCGGCGCCGTCCAGCAGCGAGTACTGGGTGTGGACATGCAGATGGGTGAAGGGCTGCGGCATGCGGCACACCGTACCCCAGGTTTGAACATTCGTTCAGGACGTATGTTCAGGACGAGGGGATGCCGGGAGCGGACGTTCATGCCGGAAGTCCGGGACGGACGCTCAGGGCGTGCGCCCGGGGCGCGCGTTCGAAGGAGAATGTGCTGTGCGGCACCCTCGCGCGGCGTGCGCTACAGGGGTCGGAGACCTTACGATTGACGGGCTCACGCCGTGTCACATGCGCCCCTCCATGGCCGAATGCGGACCGTAGTTTTCCGCTTCGGGGTTCCATTCGAACGGACGATCAGTAGCCTCGGCTCAACACACCCGCGATGAGCTGGAGCGACTGACTGATGGAGCGTCCTACCTGGGCCCCCCAGGGAATCGACCTGTCTGTGCCGAGCGTGTCCCGGATCTACGACTACTACCTGGGCGGCTCGTACAACTTCGAGGCCGACCGCGAGGCCGGCCGCAGGGCGATCGAGGCATTTCCCGGACTGCCGAAGGTCATGCAGGCCAACCGCGCCTTCATGCGGCGCGCCGTGCGCCACGCCATCGGCGAGGGTGTGAACCAGTTCCTGGACATCGGCTCCGGCATCCCCACCTTCGGCAACGTCCACGAGATAGCCCGAGCGGCGGACCCCGCCGCCCGGGTGGTCTACGTCGACCACGACCCGGTGGCCGTCGCCCACAGCCGGGCCGTGCTCGACGGCGAAGAGCAGGCCGCCATCGTCTCCGCCGATCTCCGCGCCCCCCACGAGATCCTGGGGAGCCCCGAGGCCGGCCGGCTGCTCGACCTCGATCGCCCGGTCGCGCTCCTGCTCGTGGCCGTGCTCCACTTCATGGAGGACAAGGACGACCCCTGGAAGGCGGTCGCCCGGCTGCGCGACGCGCTGGCCCCGGGCAGTCTGCTGGTCCTGACGCACGCCTCCCTTGAGGGCGGGCCGCGGAAGCCGGAGGAAGGTGAAGGAGTGCAGGACGTGTACCGCAAGGCCGGCGCGCCGCTGCTGATGCGCTCGCGGGAGGACGTGGCCCGGTTCTTCGACGGGTTCGAGATCCTCGACCCCGGTCTGGTGTCGATGCCGTACTGGCGGCCGGACGCCGCCGACACTCCCGAGGGCTCCGACGAGGACCCCGTGGTCTTCAGCGGATTCGCCGGCGTGGGGCGTAAGCAGTGAACGTCGCACGGGGCGGCCGGGGCGGCAGACAGCTGGCACGGAGCACAGCCGACGAGGACCGGCTCCAGCGGTTCGCCGCCATCTGGAGCCGCGCCATCTACCCGGCCACCACCACCTCCATGACGCGCGCCGAGTTCGAGGGCTACCTCGTACCGCTGGCGGGCCGGCTCAGCGACGCGCTGCGCGCCCAGCCCTTCGACGCCGCACCCGCCGCCGGCATCGGGGCGGCCCTCGTCGACGCCCACTGCACCGACCCCGAGGCGCTGCCCCTGATCCTCAGCGTCATCGACGCCTACCTGGTGCTCTACTGCCCGCCCGGCGATGAACTGCCCGCCGAGGAGAGCCGCTCCCGCTGCGCCCGCCTCCAGCACGGCGTCGCCGCCGGCTTCGCCCGCGCCCTGCGCGAGCGCACCCGCACCGAGCAGGAGGCCATCACCCGGGCGGCGCTGGGCGCGCGGGCCGAGACCGAACAGGCGCTGCACGTCAGCGAGGCCCGGTTCCGCGCGGTGTTCGAGGCCGCGGCCGTCGGCATCGGGATCGCCGACGTCGACGGCACGGTCCTGGAGGTCAACGACGCGCTGGCCCGGATGTTCGGCGGCATGGAGCACCTCGCCAGCGGCGGCCGGGCCACCGACTGGGGACACCCCGAGGACTCGCCCGAGGTCTGGGGCCTGTACCGCGAACTCGTCCGCGGCGACCGCGACCACTACCGCATCGAGAAGCCCTACGCCCGCGGCGACGGCAGCGTCCTGTGGACCACGCTCACGGTCTCCCTCCTGCGGGACGCCGACGGCGAGCCCAAGTACCAGATCGCGCTGATGGAGGACATCACCGAGCGGCGGCGGCTGCACGAACGGCTGTGCTACGAGGCCCGCCATGACGCCCTCACCGGCCTGCCCAACCGCACCATGTTCTTCGAACACCTCGACCGTGCCCTCGCGAGCGGCCCCGACGGCGCGGGCGGCGACCGCGTCGGCGTGTGCTACCTGGACATCGACGGCTTCAAGGCCGTCAACGACAGCCTCGGCCACGCCGTCGGCGACGAACTGCTGGTCGCCGTCGCGGAACGGCTGCGCGCCTGCGCCACCGCCCCCGGCGAACTCGTGGCACGCCTCGGCGGCGACGAATTCGTCGGCCTCGTCACCGGCGCGTCCGCGAACGCCGACGTCACCGCGCTCGCCCGCCGGATGCTGCGCGCCCTCGCCGAGCCCGTGCACCTCGAAGGGCGCGAGCTGTCCGTACGGGCCAGCATCGGCGTCGTCGAGGGCAAGGCCGGCACGGCGGGCACCCGGGGCGCCGCTGAGGTGCTGCGCAGCGCCGACATCACGATGTACCGCGCCAAGGCCGCCGGCGGCAACCGCTACGAACTCGCCGACGCGGCCTGCGACGCCCGCGCCATCGCCCGGCACTCCCTCACCAACTGCCTGCCCGCGGCCCTGGACAACGGCGAGTTCTTCATCGAGTACCAGCCGCTGGTACGGCTCGGCGACGGCGTCGTACGCGGCGCCGAGGCGCTCGTACGGTGGCTGCACCCGGTGCACGGGGTCCTCGGCCCCGACCAGTTCATCCCGCTCGCCGAGTCCACCGGGCTGATCGTGCCGCTCGGCCGCTGGGTCCTCCAGGAGGCGGCCCGGCAGGCCCGCGCCTGGCGGCACGCCGAGGGGGACGGGCCGGACGCCGCGCCGCTGCGCGTCAACGTCAACCTGTCACCCGCCCAGCTCTGCTACCCGGGGCTGGTCGCCGAGACGGTCGAAGTGCTCGCCGACGCGGGGCTCGACCCCGCCGCCCTGTGCCTGGAAGTCACCGAGAACGCCCTGATCGGCGCGGACGAGGACGCCCTGCGACCGCTGCGCCAACTCGCCGACCTCGGCGTGGACATCGCCCTGGACGACTTCGGAACCGGCTACTCCAACCTCTCCTACCTGCGCAGACTGCCGGTCTCCACGCTCAAGCTCGACCGCTCTTTCACGCGCGGCATGCAGTGCTCGCCCGCCGACCCCGTCGATGTGAAGATCGTCGAGGGAATCGTCTCGCTCGCCCACACGCTCGACCTCTCGGTGACGGTCGAGGGAGTGGAGACGGGGAGCCAGGCCGAGTGCCTGCGCGTACTGGGCTGCGACACCGCCCAGGGCTGGTACTACGCACGCCCCGGGCCGCCCGAGCGCCTGCACACGCTCTCGCTCGTGGACGCGGCGTCGTAGGCGGCGCGAATCCGTGAGCGTCGTGGGCTCATGCGGCTGTGGGCCTGTGGGCTTGCGGGGCTACGGGCCTACGGGAGGGCGTCGCGGGTCGTCGAGCTGGTCGCGCTCCTCGTCCGTGAGCAGCCGCGAACGGATCAGGAAACGCACCCCCTCGGGGGCTTCGAGCGAGAAGCCCCCGCCGCGCCCCGGCACCACATCCACCGTCAGGTGGGTGTGGTGCCAGCGCTCGAACTGGTCGGCCGACATCCAGAAGCCGATCGGTTCGGCCACCCCGTCGACGTCCAGCGAGGCGAGCAGGACGTCGGAGGAGCCCGTACGGAACTCACCGGCCGGGAAGCACATGGGTGAGCTGCCGTCGCAGCAGCCGCCGGACTGATGGAACATCAACGGGCCGTGCTCGGCGCGCAGTTGACACAGCAGCCGGGCGGCGGCCGGGGTCAGCGCGATGCGTGACGCGAGGGTCATGGAGGTCTCCTCCGGGGTCTTCGCCGGGAACCGGTTCCCTGTCAGGAGAGCAGGGCTCCCGTTGCAGGGACGTTGCGAGCCGTCTTCCGGGATATAGCGTTCCACCGCGTTTCGGGACGTCGTGGTCCGGGACATCGCGGTCCGGAATGCCGTGGTTCGGGGCACTGTGGTCCGGGGCATCGTGGGATTCAGCCGATACGGATGTGGCGGGCGCTCGTCGCGTACTGGCGCAGCCGTGTACGCAGCGGGCCGTCGGTGTTCGCCGCGATCGGCAGTCCGGCCGAGCGCGCGATGTGCTCGGCGAGGCGTACGACCGGCGTGCGGTCGGTGTGGAGATGCTCGGCGAACTCCGGTTCCCGCAGCCGCTTCAGGCAGTCGTCGAGCCGGGCCACGGCGAAGCTCTCCGTCTTCAGGCCGAACCCGAACCCCCGCTGCCTCAGCCGTCGCAGCACCGTGGCGCGCTCGGCGAGCAGAGAGAAGTGGTGCACCTCGTGGCCGCCGTCGCGGAGTCTGCCGACGATCTCGGCGAAGTAGCCGGGATCGACGAGCGTCATCGGGACGATGACCGGGCCGGCGTGCTCGCGCAGGGTCAGGTCGAGCATGTCGTACACGCTCCGCCGCCAGGCCGGAAAGTCCTGGAAGTCGCTGCGCAGGGCCGGCGGCAGCATGCGGTGCAGCCCGAACCCGGCGTGCTCGGGGTCGCACACGACGCTGCCCGCGATCCGCCGGCGCAGCTCGAACGCGGTCTGAGTCTTGCCGCCCCCGAAAGGGCCGTTGATCCACAGCAGCATGCGGCCGACGATACCGCCGGCCCCGGCGGCGCGTCCCCTGCCCGGCGGCGGTCGCCGGGCAGGGGCCCGTGATCACGGACTCTGCTGCATGCGGTGCAGGGAGCCCACCAGCGCGTCCACCTCCTGCGAGGTGTTGTAGAGCGCGAACGACGCACGGACCGCGCTCTCCAGCCCGTAGTGGCGCAGGGCGGGCTGCGCGCAGTGGTGACCGGCCCGTACGGCGATCCCGTCCCGGTCCAGGCAGTCGGCGATCGCCGCCGGGTCCTGACCCGCGAGCGTGAACGTCAGCACGGCGATCCGGTCCGCCGCGGCGCCCAGGATCTCCAGGCCCGGCACGGTGGCCAGTGCCTGCTGCGCGTAGCCGGTCAGCGCCGTCTCGTACGCGGCGACGGCGTCCCGGTCGAAGGAGGTCAGCCACTGAAGGGCGGACAGCAGCCCGACCACGCCGCCGATGTTCCCGGTGCCCGCCTCCAGCCGGTGCGGTACCGCCGCGAACGTCGTCTCGCCGAAGTCGACCGACTCGATCATGTTGCCGCCGCCCTGCCACACCGGCATGGCCGCCAGGACCTCCGGCTTCGCGTACAGGGCGCCGATGCCCGTAGGGGCGAACAGCTTGTGACCCGAGAACGCGTAGAAGTCCGCGTCCAGCGCCTGGACGTCCACGGGCAGGTGGGCGACTGCCTGCGCGCCGTCCACCAGCACCTTCGCCCCGTACCGGTGTGCCAGCGCCGTCATCTGCGCGACGGGCGGAACGGTCCCGAGCACGTTCGAGGCGTGGCTGAGGGCGACCAGTTGCGTCCGCGACGAGAGCAGATCGGCGTACGCGTCCTGGTCGATCTCCCCTTCCGGCGTGAGCGGCACCGGCACCACCCGGGCCCGCCGCTCCTTGGCGATCAGCTGCCAGGGCACGATGTTGGAGTGGTGCTCCAGCACCGGGACGAGGATGTCGTCCCCGGGGCCGAGATTGGCCCGGCCCCAGCTCTGGGCGACGAGGTTGACCGCCTCCGTGGTGCCGCGGGTGAAGACGATGTCCTCGGGCGCGGCGGCCCCCAGGAAGTCGGCGACCGCCGCGCGGCCCGCCTCGTACGCCTCCGTCGCCTCACGGGCCATCGTGTGCGCGCCGCGGTGGATGTTGGAGTTGGCGGCGCCGTAGAAGGCGGCGAGCGCCTCGATCACCTGGCGGGGCTTCTGCGTGGTGGCCCCGTTGTCCAGCCAGACGAGGGGGTGCCCGTTCACGGTGCGGTGCAGGATCGGGATGTCCTGCCGGGCCGCCTCGGGGGAGAAGCCGCCGCGCCGGGCACCGGCGGCGCCGGGCGCGCCGGCCGCGCTCGTTGTCGGATAGCGGGGCATACCGGTCTCCGCGCCGAGGCCCTGCGCCGAGCCGAGGAGCGCGCCTTCGGACGCGCCCGCGGGCAGCGTGGCGGGGGGCGGGCTCCCGGCCATGACGCCGGGGGCGGCTTCGGGCGCGGCGGAGGGGACGGCGGCGGGCGTGGTCGCGGTTGTCGCGGCGGGCGCCGCGGCCGCGGGTGCGCCGAAGGCTCCGGTCGTGGGCGCTGCTCCGGTTCCGGTCGCGGGCAGCCAGTTCGTTCCGGCGGCGGGCGATGTTCCGGCCGGAGGCGCCCCGCCGGCCGCTGCCGTGGGTGTCGCTCCGGCTGTGGGCGCCCCGTTGGGCCCGGCTGACGGCACGCCGCCCGTTCCGGTCGGCGGCACGCCCGCCGCTCCCGCCGTCGACAGGCCGGCGAGCAGGCGCGCGGCCTCGGACAGGCTCTCGCTCCCGGGAACGCCCGTCCTGACGTCAGGAGTAGTCATGGTAGTTCGACACCTCGACGTTCTGGAGCACGGCGCTGGCGTCCTCCACCAGGACCGCGGTGTTGAAGTACGCCGTCATCAGATGCGAGGTGATGCCCTTCTGGTCGGTGCCCATGTTGCGCATGGACAGACCCGGTTCGACCTCGTCCGGGATGCCGGCCGGGCGCAGGCCCACGACGCCCTGCTCGGCCTCGCCCACCCGCATCAGCAGGATCTCGGTGGTGCCGGCGCACTCCGATCCCGCGAACCGCACCTTGTCGGAGGGCAGCAACGGGACGCCGCGCCAGGTCAGCAGCGGACTGCCGAACCGGCTGTCGGTGACCGGGGGCACACCCCGGCGGGTACATTCGCGGCCGAACGCGGCGATGGCCTTGGGGTGGGCGACGAAGTAGCCCGGCTGCTTCCAGACCTTGGCGAGCAGGTCGTCCAGGTCGTCGGGGGTCGGCGAACCCGTGCGCGTCTGTACGCGCTGGCCCGGGGCGACATTGTTGAACAACCCGAACTCGGGGTGGTTCAGGAGCATCGCCTCCTGGCGCTCGCGCAGCGCCTGGATGGTCAGGTTGGCCTGCGAACGGGTCTGGTCCATCGGCTCGTTGTACAGGTCGGCGACCCGGCTGTGCACGCGCAGCACGGTCTGCGCGAGGCTCATGTGGTACTCGCGGGGTGAGTCCTCGTAGTCGACGTACGTACCCGGAAGCATCGGTTCCCCGACGTGTCCGGCGGTGAGATCCACCGGCACTTCGGAGCCGGGCTCGGGCATCTCCCCGGCGACGTACGAGTCGATCGCGGTACGTACGGCCTGGTCGCGCTCGGCCAGTGAGGCCAGCGCGCTGTGGTCGGCGCAGAGCGCCACCCCGGCGGTGAGGGCCCGGACCCGGTAGGGCATGGGGCAGGCGCGGGCCCACGCGTCGAGGTCGAAGAACTGGCCGTCGCAGACCACTTCGAGCAGCGCGTCCTGTCCGTACCGCCCGGTCACCCGCTTCTCGGCCCGGCCCCGGACGAGCACCCACAGCCGGTCGGCGGAGTCGCCCTCCTGCGCCAGTAACTGCCCTGCCTCGAAGTTGACTTCGGTGAACGCCTCGGCCAGTTCGTTGAGCAATCCCTGGTCGGCGTCGCGCAGATACGGGACCTCCCGCAGGTCTTCGGCGACGATGTGGTGCGCGTCGTTCTCGTCGTAGCAGCTGATCCGGTCGTCGCCGACGACGAATGTCCGGCGGCGGTTGACGCGGTAGACGCCGGACTCGACGTCGACCCAGGGCAGCGCGCGCAGCAGATACCGCGGCGTGATCGCCCGCATCTGCGGGGTGGTCTTGGTGGCGGTGGCCAGCTGCCGTGCGGCCTGGGGACTGAGACTCAATCGGTCGTTCATGGAAACCCCCTCATAGGCAGTGCGCGGTCCGGATGGCAGGCCAAAAACCGCGCACGGAACGATGCCCGATGGTCTTCTTGTCACCTCGTGTCCACAAGACGTCATTTTTCTGCAACAGGCTTGAAATATGCGGGTCGATGCTCCTGCAAATTCGTGTAGGGATGAACGATTCATGGGCAAAAAGTTCCATGACCACGTGTGCGGCCCCACGGCCCCGAGCCGCGCCCGGTCGGCGATGCGCGGACCGAGCGCGGCGGCCGTCCCGCATATGCGTCCAGAATCGGCCTGTGGCGAAGGCGGCCGGTCCCGTGCCCGACCGGACGGCCGCCGGGCGCGGCGGTCCCGCTGCCTCGACGGCCGGAGCGCTACTGGAGGTCTGGACCGCTTCGGCTACAGTGACCTGCTGTTATTCAGATGCGCCCGGGTCCGTGCGGCCCGGGAGACGGGAAGGAAGAACTATGCGTCGACGTACGTCCACGCTCGCCGCGTCCGCGGTACTGGCCGGCGGACTCCTGTTCGCGGCTGTCCCCGCGCAGGCCGCGCCCGCCGCCGACACCGCCACGATGGCGGCCCGCGGCAAGGTCACGTGCAACGTGAAGAAGATGCGCGCGGAGATCAGCGCCCTCAAGGACAAGGCCAACAAGTACGCGCAGATGGGCGACAAGCAGCGGGCCAAGGAGACGCGCGCCAAGGCGAATGCCAAGCAGCGCCAGCTCCAGGCGTGCATTGACGCCGACAACAACAGCTCCGGCCCGTTCGGCTGATCGGCCGCCGGCTGGAACGTATGCCTTGACAGCCCCCGCCCGGCGATGCTTTCGCCGGGCGGGGGCTGTTGTGCGCACGGACGCACCGGTATGGGTAGGCGCTTTCGCGCAGCGGGTGCTTCGGGCGGGCGTGGGTCGATCATCGTCACCCCGCCGTCGGTGGTGAGGGCCACTCCGTTGACGTAGGAGGCGGCGGGGGAGGGCGGCGGAGAAGAAGTGGGGAGAGAAGAAGCGGGGGAGAAGCGCGCCGCGCCCGTGCCGGGAGCAGGGGGTACATGTCAAGATCCCTCGCATGGCGACACTGAGCGAGCTCCTCCCCGTCGAGGCCGTCCGGCTGGACGTCCCGGCGCCGGACTGGCGGGCAGCGGTACGGGCCGCGGGCGACCTGATGGTCGCCACGGGCGCCTGCACCGCCGACTACACGGCGGAAATGATCCGGAACGTGGCCGAGAACGGGCCGTACATCGTGCTCTCGCCCGGCTTCGCGTTCGCTCACGCACGGCCGTCGTCCGCCGTGCTGCGGACCGGTATGTCGTGGGTGCGACTCCGGCAGCCCGTGGAGTTCGGACACGAGACGAACGATCCGGTGACCCTGGTCGCCGGCCTCGCGGCGCGGGACGCGAGCGCGCATACGGCAGCGATGGCCGAATTGGCGCGGCTGCTGGCGAATCCCGGCACCGAACGGGCGCTGCGCGAGGCCCGTACGCCACGGGAATTGCACGCCGTACTGACGGGGGACGGGGAGCCGGAACCCGTCGGGGCGGAGCCGCCGCCGCAGGCGGAGTCCGGCCCCGCCGTGCACAAGATCCTGACCGTGTGCGGCAACGGCCTGGGCACGAGCCTGTTCCTGAAGAACACGCTGGAGCAGGTGCTCGATCGCTGGGGCTGGTCCCGGTACGTCACGGTCGAGGCCACCGACACCGTCTCGGCCAAGGGCAAGGCGGCCGAGGCCGTCGCCATCCTCACCTCCGGGGAGATCGCGCGGACCCTCGGCGACGTGGGCGTACCGGTGAAGGTGGTCGAGGACTTCACCAGCGCGGCCGAGGCCGACGCCGTACTCAGAGACACCTACGACGTGTGAGAACGGGACGCGTCCGAGAAGGGAACCGGGGCCGGGGCTGGGACTGGGGCTGGGATTGGAGCCGGGGCCGGGACTGAGGTCGGTCCGGGACTGAGGCCGGGACGGGAACTCTGACGAAAGGCAGTACGGACATGGACTGGCTCGTATCCCTCGCGAAGTTCCTCGTGAACGAGATCCTCAGCCAACCCGCCTACCTGATCGGCCTCATCACGGCCGCCGGCCTGATCGCGCTGCGGAAGCCGGCCGGACAGGTCATAGCCGGGGCGATCAAGTCGACGCTGGGCTTTCTGCTGATCGGCGCGGGCGCGGGGCTCGTGGTCAAGTCCCTGGGGCCGCTGGGGGAGATGATCCAGGGGGCGACAGGTGCGCACGGTGTGATCCCGACCAACGAGGCGATCGTCGGCATCGCCCAGGCCCAGTACGGCGCGCGCGTCGCCTGGCTGATGATCCTCGGGTTCGGGGTCAGCCTGCTGCTGGCCCGGTTCACACCGCTGCGCTATGTGTTCCTGACTGGCCATCACATGCTGTTCATGGCCACCTTGCTGACCATGGTGCTGGCCACGTCCGGGCTGCCGTCGGCGGCCGTGGTGATCGTCGGCGGGGTGCTGCTGGGCATCATGCTCGTCTCCATGCCGGCCTTCGCGCACCCATGGACACGGCGCATCACGGGCAACGACTCCGTCGCCATCGGCCACTTCGGCACTGCCGGGTACGTCGTCGCGGGCGCGGCCGGGCAGCTGGTGGGCCGGCGCAGCCGCAGCACCGAGGACATGAAGCTGCCGGAAGGGCTGCGCTTCCTGCGTGACTCGATGGTGGCCACCGCGCTGTCCATGGTGCTGATCTACGTCCTGATGGCCGTCGGCTACCTCGCCAAGGCGGGCCGGGCGGCGGCGTTCAAGGCGTTCGCCGCCGAGGGCGGCACGGCGGCCGACGGAGTCGGCGACTACCTGATGCAAGCCGTCATGCAGGGACTGCAATTCGGCATCGCCGTCGCCGTGATCCTCTTCGGCGTCCGTACGATCCTGGGTGAACTCGTCCCCGCCTTCCAGGGCATCGCCCGCAAGGTCGTACCGGGCGCGGTTCCCTCGCTGGACGCGCCGATCGTGTTCCCGTACGCGCAGAACGCCGTGCTCGTCGGCTTCGTCTCCAGCTTCCTCGGCGGTCTGGTCGGCCTCGGCCTGCTGTCCGCGCTCCTCGGCCCGGCCTTCGGCCTCTCCCTCGTCCTGCCCGGCCTCGTACCGCACTTCTTCACCGGCGGCGCGGCGGGCGTCTACGGCAACGCCACGGGCGGCAGGCGCGGCGCGGCGGTCGGCGCGTTCCTCAACGGCCTGCTGATCACCTTCCTGCCCGCGCTGCTGCTTGAGGTGCTCGGCTCCTTCGGCAAGGAGAACACCACGTTCGGGGACGCCGACTTCGGTTGGTTCGGCTCCCTGACCGGCAACGCCGCCAAGGCGGGCGGAGCCGGGGGAGTCGTCCTCCTGCTGCTCGTCGGCGCCGTCGTGCTGGGCGGCGCGGTACTGGTGCAGAAACGGGTCGTGCAACGGGGCTGGGACCCAGGCGCCCGCCGCGACGCCTACTTCCCGAAGGACGGCCCGCTGCCGGGCGACGCGGCACCGCCCGGTGGGGCTTCAGTCGCCGGGACCGCCCGGCCGTACGACCGGATCGCACCCCCGCCCGGCGCACCGAAGCCGCCCCCGCCTCCGGCTCCGCCGCTGCCTCCGTCGCGGGATCGGTGACACGTGACGGAGATGGACAGTCGGACGGCTTGGATGGCTTGGACGGCGCGGCCCACCGCTGCCCTTGTGGGACATATCTGTACGAGGGGCTGTGAAGCCACCCGCTACCGGCCCGGCCTGCCCCATATCCTCCGGGACGCCTTGACCTGCCCGGCCGGGACGGGGGAGGCGGCCGACGGCGAGGAGGTGTGCGGAGCCGCAGCGAGCTGGAGCCGCCGCGAACAGGCGCTCTTCTGTACGGCCGACAGCCCCGCGACCACCGCGCCCAGGACCAGCCACCCGGCGGGCCCGGTCGCCATCACCACCCCGGTCAGCAGCGGCGGACCGGCGGACTTCTGGATGGACTGGGACATCCCGGCCACTCCCAGATACGCGGCGCGGGCGTCCGGTGGCGCGAGCAGCACCGCCAGCTCCCACGAACTCACCGAACGCATCAGCTCCGCCATCGTGACGAGCAACGCCCCGAGCAGCAGGGCGGCCCCGGCTGCCCAGGCCCCGACCTGAGCAGCCGCCGCCACGGCCGCACAGCACGCGAACATCATCACCCCGTACAGCAACACCGCCCGCGTGGCCCGGTGCGGCCCCTCGGCCCGCCTCGACACGCTCAGCTGCAACACCACGACCAGCACGGTATTGATGATCAGGAAGGCCGGAACGAGGGCGTGCGGCGCCGACGTCCGGTCGACCAGCCACAGCGGCAGCCCGACGCTGAGCACCGAGTCGTCGAGATTCATCGCGATGTCCAGCAGCGCGAACCGCAGATAGCCGCGGTCCCGCCACGGACTCGCCGGACGGCCGACCGCCCCGCACCCCGGACGGTTCCCGCTCCCCAGGCCGTCCCCGTTCCCGTTCCCGTTCCCCGGACCGTTCCCGGTCGCGGCCTCTGGCGCGACTCCGGGGGCGTCATCGGTCGCCGCCGTACTCTTCGTGGAGCCGGACCGTGCCACCTCGACGCTGGTGGCCTGCGGCTCCCGGGCGCGCCAGACCAGCGCGGCGGCGGCGACGAACGACAGCGCGTCGCCCAGGATCAGCACCCGGTAGGCGCCGCCCGTCCCCACCGCCAGGCCGATGGCGGCGAGCCCCGCGCCGACCGCGTAACCCGCGTTGGCCGCGCTGCGCGACAGCGCCTGATAGGCCACGCGCCGCTCGCCCGCCGCCCGGGTGGCGAACAGCATCTCCAGCATCTTCGCGGCCCGGTCGCCCAGGTAGGTGACGGCGACGACCGGGAGCAGCGCCGCGAACTCGGTGCACACCAGCAGCAGACTGAGCGTCAGGAGGCGGAGCAGATGGGAGCCGATGAGTAGAGAGCGCACCGGGAAGCGGCCCGCCAGCCGCCCGGCCAGCGGGGAGCCGGCGATGCCCGCCACTCCGGCCGTGCCCAGCAGCACGCCGATTTGTTGGGCGCTCAGGTGGGTCACGAAGGTGAAGTACAGGACCGAGGACGAGGCCCACAGCCCTGACCCGGTCCGGTCGAGAGCCAGGGCGAGCAGCATGATCCGCGCATTGCGGCCGCCCGGCGGATCGCGCAGTTGGGCGATCAGTCCCTGCCTGTCCTTCTGGCCCCGCCTGCCAGTAATGCCGCCGCGCCGCATTGCCCGCCCCCTCGGATGTACCTCGACGTCAAGAGATCAAAAGATCGAGGGGTAGCCTGCCGGGCGTTAATCTCGATGTCAAGATACTTGATGTCGACAGACCTGGCGGGGGTGTCCAGCGCCCCGAGGGGCGCCGCGGCGGGCTTCGCGATGATCTCCGGAAGGCGCCGGCCCGCTTCGGCCGATCGCGGGGCCGGGGCGGCGCGAGCCCCGCGATCGGGTCCGGAATCGAGTGGCGAGGGCGGGCCGGCGCGACCTCAGCAGCTCAGATTGCCGCCGGTGGAGGTGCCCAGTATCTGGGTGAACCTACGGAAGGTGTCGATCCGGTTCTGGACCTGGCCCGGGTTGCCCCCGTTGCACTCCACCTTTCCGTTGATGCTCCGGATCGTCTCGCCGAAGCCGCGGTCGTTGACGATCGCGTCATGCGGCGTCATCGTGCCGGGGCCTTGCTGGGTGTTCCAGTACCAGAGCCCCGTCTTCCAGGCCACGGCCGGATCGGTCTGCACGAGGTTCGGGTTGTGCAGCAGGTCGATGCCGAGGGCGTCGCCGGCCGTCTTGTAGTTGTAGTTCCAGCTCAGCTGGATCGGCCCCCGCCCGTAGTAGGCCGCCTGTCCGGCAGGGCAGCCGTACGGCTTGCTGGGGTCGCAGTAGTGCGGGTAGTTGCTGGTGTCCTGCTCCACGACGTAGACGAGGCCGCCGGTCTCGTGGCTGACGTTGGCGAGGAAGGCCGCGGCCTCCCGCTTCTTGATGGTGTCGCTGCCCGTCTTCGCGAAGCCGGGGTAGGCGCCCAGGGCCGCCGTCAGACCCTTGTACGTATAGAACGAATTCCGCTTCGGGAACATCTGGTTGAACTGCGCCTCGCTCACCACGAAGTCCTTCGAGGGCGTGGTCGGGCCGCAGTTGTACGGCTCCCAGAACCAGGTGCTGATCACCGGGTCGTATCCCGGGTTGTCGTGCGTGGCCCGGTAGTAGTTGCCATTGGTGTACTTGACGACATCGCCGGTCCTGTACGACTTCCCGGCGGTCCACGTGGTGTAGTTGCAACTCGCGACAGTGGTGGCGGAGGCGGTGTCAGGGGCGGGGGCCGCCGTCGCGGACGGCGCCGCGACGGCGAGTGCGGCGGTGAACGCGGCGGCGGAGAGGATGGCTGCCATGCGCTGTCTCAGCAACACTTGATCACTCCTCAGTGCGGCAAGGGCCGCATGTGGTCGGCGTCGGACGACCCGACGCACGAGCGTGCATCCCTACGAGCATGATCCGGCCGGACACGACCGCAGGGATGAGGTACTCAACCGTTGCGGTCTGGACCAGTCAAGACCGCAGATCGACTACATGCCTCCTGACCGGCGCAAACGCGGCGTCAACTCCCGCCGCCACCGCTGTGAGGAGACCCGCCTAGCCAGACGGCGGGGAACTGGCACCCCCTCGCTCCAGCACGGAGATGGCACCGGCGGGGCAGACGCCCGCCGCCAGCCGGACCGACGCTTCCCGCCCGGAGGGCGGTTCGGCGTCCAGGACCAGCACCCGGCCGTCGTCGACGTCCTGATCGAAGACCTCGGGGACGCTGAGCACGCACATCCCGGCACCGACGCAGCGCTCCCGGTCGACACTGAGTTCCATCGGCCTACTCCTCGCCCCACGCGACGGGGAGCCGCTCCACGCCGTAGATGTTCATGGAAGTGCGCAGCGGCACTTCCTCCGGCGGAACGGTGAGCCGCAGTGACGGGAAGCGGGCGAACAGGGCCGGAATGGCGACCCGCATCTCCACCCGCGCCAGTTGCTGGCCCAGGCACTGGTGGACGCCGTGCCCGAACCCCAGATGGCCGGTGGCCTTGCGGCGCAGATCCAGGGCGTCGGGATCGGGGAACCGCAGCGGGTCGCGGTTGGCGGCCTGGAGCGAGACGGTGACGCACTCGCCGGCCTTGATCAACTGGCCGTCCAGTTCTATGTCTTCCAGCGCCGACCGCAACGTGGGGTCGGCGACGGTCAGATAGCGCATCAGCTCTTCCACGGCCTGGTCCGCGAGGTCCGGATCTGAGCGCAGGGCGTCGAGCTGATCCGGGTTGCTGAGAAGGGCGAAGGCGCCGTGGGCGATCATATTGGCGGTGGTGTCCAGGCCCGCGACCAGCAACAGGCTCCCGAGGCCCGCGAGTTCTTCATCGGTGAGATCACTGGCGGTCAGGTCGCTGATCAGGTCGTCGGTCGGCTCGGTGCGCTTGGCCAGCACCAGCTGGTGCAGATACTCCTGAAGCGCGGTCAGGGCCGTGTACTTCTCCTGCTCATCGGCATCCTGGGTGAGCACCGTCGTCGCGTGGTCCTGGAAGAATTCCCGGTCGGCATAGGGCACCCCCAGCAGCTCGCAGATCATCAGCGCTGGAACGGGCCGCGCGTACGCCTCCACCAGATCGGCCGACGTCCCCTGACGCTCCATCGCGTCGAGGTGCTCCGCCGTGATCTGCTCGACCCGCTCGGTGAGCGCGCGCATCCGGCGTACGGTGAAACTCCCGATGAGCAGCCGCCGATAGCGGGTGTGCTCCGGAGCGTCGATCCCGGTGAGGTCGCCGACCGACGCCGGGGGGATCTCGCCGATGTCCACAGTGGGGGAGTGCAGGAGTTCCTGGCGCGAGCTGAAGCGCCGGTCCGCGAGTATCCGCCGGGCCAAGGAGTGGCCGGTGGCCAGCCACCCCAAGTGCCCGTCGGCATAGCGCATCCGGACGAGCGGCCGCTCTTCGCGCAGCCGCCTCAACTCGGCGGGCGGGTCGAACGGGCAGCCTTGCGCGCGGTTCATCGGCAGCGTGACTGGCTCGGTGTGTGTCGGTGGTGCGTGGTGCATGGGGTCCTCCGGTTCAGAGTGCAGAGTGACGTGCCATGAGCGGTGCGACGCACGGTGCGTGATGTGACACGTGGTGCGTGATACGACGTGCGGCGCGCGGAGCACTGTGCAGTGCGGAGCAGCTCGTACAGGCGCGTACGAGCCGGCTCCCCGCTCGGCGCCGTGTCCGCCACGGGCCGAGCATCCAGCGGTAGGGGTGCGAGTCAACGGCCGCCGCGACGGCGGCTCGTCGAGGGCGGGAGCGCCCGGTTCGCGCGGCCCGGCGGGGTCGGACGCGGCGCGTCGAGCCTGGAGGGAGGGGCGGACGCGGTGCGTCAGCCCTCGGTGCATCAGTTCTGGCGTAGCGGCACCGGGACGTGGGACCCGGCGCGCCAGCCCTGGCGTATCGGCCCCGGGGTATGGGCTCTCCCACTGGTTCCGGCGCATGGAACCCGGCACATCAGCCTCGGCGCATGGGATCCGGCGCATCGGCCTCGGCGTATCGGACCCGATGCATCAGTCCGGTGCGTCAGTCCGATGTATCAGTCAGTTGCGTCAGTTCGGCGGTCAGGCGCGGTGAATCAGGATGTCGCCGATTCCGGTGCTGGCGCGTACCTCGACGGTCTCCTCTGCTGTGTCGGGGCCATCCGTCGTGCTCAGGGAGTTGCGTACGCTGCCGATGCCGGTCTTCACATCGAGCCAGGCGGCGGTGGACTCGCGGATGCCGATCTCGACATCGCCGATGGCGGCCTGGAGTGCGATATCGCCGCGCGTCACGTCGCCCACCCGGATGCCGCCGTTGGCGGACTTGGCGTCGACTCCGGCATGTGCGATTTCGACGGAGACGGTGCCGTTGGCCGCGTTCACGCGCAGGTCGCCGACGGCCTCGCCGATCTTGGTCTCGCCGTTGCCGTTCTTGATTCTCGCGGTGCCCCCGAACGTGCCGACTTCGATCCGGCCGGCCCCGGTTACATCGGCGTCCCCGGCCAGGTGGGCCGCGTAGATGTCCCCGTGGCCCGTCTTGAGGAACGAGGCCGCCGCCTCGTCGACCCGGATGTCGCCGAGCGACGTCTTGAGCCGGCACTCGCCGAGGCGGCCGGTGCAGACGAAGTCCGCCATGGGAGTGGTGCCGTGGAGATCCGAGCCGGCGGGCAGTTCGACGCTCACGTCGACCGATCCGGCCTTGCCGAACAGCGAACGCTTCTTGGGCCCCTTGACCAGCAACTTGCCGTCCGCGTACGTGACTTTGGTCTGCTGGGCGACGCGCACGTCGGCTTCCTCGGCCGCGTTGCTCGGCAGCACCTCGACGACCGTGTCGATGCGCTTGGTCGCGGCGATCCGGGCGGAACCGACGTCGAATTCAAGGGTGACGGAGATCGGTTCCGGAGTGTCGAAGGTAGGCATGGCTGTCCCGTCCTCATGGCTCAGGTATGCGTTCCCGCTGGTGGTGCGGGTGAAGGAGAAGTAGTGCCCGAACGCCGCTCCGGTGGGGAGCCGTCAGCGGACCCAGCCCGTGAAACCCTGCCGGCCCATATGGCGGCTGCGCCCCGGGGGCCGGCCGCGCTCCGTGGGTTCCAGGGCGGCGGCGACGGCCCGTACGAGCCAGGCGTTGACCGAGAGGCCCTCCTGCCCGGCCGCCTCCTCGACGCGCGTCTTGAGGTGCGCGGGAAGCCGCAAGTTGACGCGCGCCGTACCGCCTTCGTCGCCGTCCGAGGCCGAGGGGACCGGTGCCACGGGCGCCCGCGCGCCGCCGGGCGGATACTCATGCGCCCCCGCCTCCTCGAACCCCTCCAGCGCCGGCGGCGGTGTCACGACGAACTCGGGATCGAGTCCGCGCAGCCGTACGTCGACCGACCCCGGCGCCAGGTCACGGGTGACCTCGCCCATGGCGCTGGACAGCGCGTTCAGCAGCATGAGCCGGACGGCCGACTCAAGGGGCGTGGTGAGGCGCTCGGCGAGTTCGCGAGCCTCGTCCCCGCCCGTGTCCGCGGCGACCGCGAGTTCGTGCCGGAGGTTGTCGACGTACGGCGTGAGGTCCATGACGCCATCATGGCACCACAATGACACCATTGCAAGAGAGGGTGTGGCGCACTCTGGCGCCAGAGTGCGAGGGGTGCGTAAGACGGCCTGGTCGCAGTCCGAGCCGTGAGCCGGTCGGACTGCGACCAGGGCCCGAGCGGCGTGTCGGACGATCAGAGCCCGGGCGGCGTGCCAGATGGCCAGAGCCCGAGCAGCGCGTCAGGCGAGCGGAATGACCGTACGGTACTTCCCGCCGGGCGCCTGTCGGGGAGGCTCCTCGGCCCGTTCGACAGTGATGCCGTCCAGCCGGTTGTCGGCGAGCAGGCGGGTCAGCTCGCGGCGGGCGGCCTGCCACACGCGGTCCGGGTCGGCTCCGGCGGCCGGGAGCAGCCGCACCCGTAGCGTCGTGGGGGCGGTCTGCTCGATCTGGAACCGTTCGACTCCGGGCGTCCGGTCGAACAGGGTGCCGAAGGCCAGCGGGGCGAGACTGACGTCCCGGCCGCGGCCGTCGGGGAAGGTGAGGATGTCCCCGGCGCGCCCCTGCACGCGGATCGCGGGCAGGGGGTTGCCGCAGGGGCAGGGTTCGGGCCGGACCAGGACGCTGTCGCCGAGGTCGTAGCGGAGGAACGGCTGCACCCGGTTGGCGAGGTTGGTGACGAGGACGGTGTGCGAGAACTCCCCGGGCGGCGTGGGCCGGTGGTCGGCGTCGACCGGCTCGACCACGGCCCAGTCGTCGTTGACGTGGTACCATCCCTCGGCGCAGCCGTAACTGAGGTACGCGCACTCGGTCGCGCCGTAGATCGTGCGGACCTTCGTGCCGAAGGCGGCCGCGATGCGGTCCGTGTCGCCGACGGTCATCGTCTCGCCCGCGGGCTCGATCAGCAGCGGGTCGATGCGCAGCCGCCCCGCCTCCTGTTCGGCGGCGAGCAGCATGATCGTGCTGGCGTAGCCGATGACGACGGCCGGGCGGTACGCGTTGAGCCGGCCGACCAGCTCCGCCATCGGGGTGTGCACCGAGAACGCCCTGATCAGCTTGGCGCGCCAGCCGCCTTCGCGGACCATGCGGGAGTACCCGGCGAAGCCGGCGTAGTGCCCGCCGGTGGCGACCAGTTGGGCGAAGCGCCCGCCGCGGGCGGTGGCCCGCAGGGCGCCGACGGGGCCCAGCCAGGAGGTGAGCGAGTGGGAGGTCAGCGCGGAGGTGACGGCCATGTACCGGTCGTCGAGTATGAACAGGCCGCGCCGGCCGCTGGTGCCCGAGGTGGTGGCCACCATGTACTTCCCGAGGAACCGCTGCCCGATCAGCTCCGGATCGTCGCTGAAGGCCGACACCCTCTCGTGCGTGATGCCGCGGTCGGTCACCCAGTCGTCGAAGTTCGCCATCAGCTTCTTCTTGTCGGTGACCGGTAGCAGCGCCGGGTCCGTCACGCGCTCGGGCAGGTCGCGGTAGAGCTCGCGGTAGTAGGGGGAGGCGGCGCGGGCGTGGGCGACGATGCCGGCCAGCCGGTCCTCCTGGCGCCGTGTGATCGCGGGCATGCCCTGCCTGCGGGCCCGGCGGATGTCCTGTCCGAGTCGCGACGTGCTCTCACTCATGTGCTTCGTGCTCCTTCTGGGGCCGGTGCTGCGCCGGTGTTCCGCCGGCGTCCGGCCGGTGGCCGGCCTGTCGGAGTACGGCGAGGAGGTACGCCTTCACCTCGCCCGCGCTGGTGGTGTCGGGGCAGGCGGCGAGGTGCTGCAGCGCCGCGCCGCTGAGCAGGTGCTGGAGGATGGCCGGATCGCTGTCCGAGGGGAGGAGGCCGGCCGCGCGGGCCTCTTCGAGGGTGGCGCGGACCGCCTGGCCGCGGAGCTGTCCATGGGCTCGGTGGTAAGCGCCCAGCAGTTCGGGGAGGTCGTCCACCGAACCGTAGAGGCGGCGGATCAGCCGGCGCGCGCGGGGGCGGCTGAGGTGGCCGGCCCAGTCCGTGACCATCGCCTCGATGTCCGGCCAGTGCAGCGACGCGGCGTCCGCCTCCCGGTACTCCCACTCGATCGCCCGTACCAGCAGCTCGGTGAGGTTCGGGAAGCGCCGGTAGACCGTGGCGCGGGTGACCCCGGCGCGGCGGGCGATCTGCTCGATGCTGGCCCAGCCGATGCCGCGCTCGATCAGCAGGTCGAGAGCGGCCGCGAGGATCGCCTCGTCCGCCTCGCGGCTGCGGGGGCGGCCAGGGGGCCGGGTGGACTGTGCTGATGGTTCGGCGGTGCGCCCGCCGTCGTCGCCAAGCTTCACGGCAAAAACAATACAGTACAGATCTGTATTGAAACTAGAGGAGGGTTGGGGGACCGGCCCCCAACGGCCGGCCTCCGATAGCGGGCCGCCGCCCCTCCGGAAGGGCACGGCAGCTCGTCGTAGGAGGCGTCCCGGGGGTCCCGGCCCAGTGCGAGGCCGGGCGCGAGTACGAGAACCGGGTCAGTACGCTCGCGCCGGCCGGACCGTGATCGTTCTCAGCGTCAACGGCTGTACCCGTGTTCCCGCCAGTCCCGAGGCCGGACTCCTCAACCGGGCACGTCCATACGCTGCGTGCCGATCACGGAAAGCAGCCGTAGCGCCTCCTCGGCGGGAGAACCGGGCTCGACCGTATAGAGCACGAGCTGTTGGTCCTGGTCGGTGATGTCGAGGAGGTCGCAGTTGAGGGCGATGGGGCCGATCAGCGGGTGGTTGACGGTCTTGCGCAGGGCGGGCTCGGGGCGCACGTCGTGGGCGGCCCACAGCCGGGCGAACTCCGCGCTGCCGGAGAGGAGGTCACCGACCAGCTTGGCCACCTCGGGGTCGTCGGGATAGCGGGCGGCGGTGGCCCGCAGGCGCCGGGCCGCGGCGCGGGCGAACGCCTCCGCGTCGAACGGGTCGTACAGCAGGCGCTCCCGCGACGGCGGCGCGAGGTAGGCACGGCGCACGAGGTTGCGCTCGTGCCGGGACAGCGGGGAGAAGTCCTCCAGGAGGGCGGCGGCCATGTCGTTCCAGGCGATCACCTCGTACGTCGCGGAGAGCACGATCGCCGCGGTGTGCGGCAGCCGCCGCAGCAGGTCGAGGACGCTCCGCGGCACTTCACGCGAGGGCCCGGTCGGCGGGCCGGGCGGCGCGCCGGCGAGGTGGTGCAGGTGGTCGCGCTCCGCGTCCGACAGGCGCAGGGCTCGGGCCAGGCCGGCGAGTACCTCGCGCGACGGCCGCGGGCCGCGGGCCTGCTCCAGCCGCGTGTAGTACTCGGTCGAGATGAACGCCAGCTGCGCCACCTCTTCGCGGCGCAGCCCCGGTGTGCGGCGGCGCGGCCCGGCGGGCAGGCCCACGTCGGCAGGGGCGATGCGCTCGCGCCTGCCGCGCAGGAAGCCGGCCAGCTCTCGTCGGTCCATACCTCCAGTCTGCGTCCGGCCGCGGAGCCGACCCTGGTACCGCTGGTGCCTGGATCGGCTCCGTGGCCGAGCGCAGGCTTGCTGCCATGGACAACGCATGGATCACCCACATCTCCATACCCGCCGGCGTGGGCCTCCTGTTAACGGTGGCGCGCGTCCAGCCAGTCCCGGCGCGCACAGCGCCCCCCGGCCAGTGATATCGGGCCGACGAATTGCGCCTCAGCAACCAGAAAGGGATCTGCGTCATGATCAAAATGGTCATTACATTGAAGCGTCGCGAGGGTATGACTCATGACGAGTTCACCCACTATCAGCGGAACATTCACAGGCCGCTGCTCATGTCCATCCCGGAGGCGGAGCAGTACATCCGCCGATTCGTGGTGTCTTATCCCGTCCCCGCCCCGAACTATCCCGAGCCGGACTACGACTCGGTGGTCGAGGCGTGGTTCGACACGATGGACGACCTCAACGCGTTCTACTTCTGCGAGAACTTCCTGAAGAATGTCGACCCGGATCATGAGAACTTCATCGATTTGAACGCCTTTGGACGCGTCATCTCCGAAGAGGAAGTCGTCATCGGCTGAGGGCCGGTAACCGCTGGTCACGAAGCCGACCAGGATCAATGCGGCTGCCGGCACGATCGGCCGGGCCTGCTGCCGCGCAGGCCCGGCCAGCGGCTTCGCCCGCGGGTCAGCAGCCGCAGCTTACGAACGGCAGTACGCGGTAGTACATGGCAGTATTCGGCAGCGCTCGGCGGGGAAACCGGAAACTGTCCCGTGTCCTCATCGCGCGATGGAGGCGTTTCGGCGTCTGTTCACACCTGTTCACACCCGGGCCGGCAGGGACTCCGCCAGCCGGGCGGCGGAGGTTCCCAGCCCGCGCGGCGGCCCGATCGGTAGCGGTCCGGCGGAACGCGCCCCGTCCGGGAGCGACCTGATCGGGGCCGACGGAGAGAACGGGAGCGGCAGGGCCGACGGGACGGCCCCGACGCCGGGTGCCTCGTGCTGCCGCCCGTAGCGCTCGCGCAGGCTCGGTTCCTTGTAGCGGTCCACTTCCTCGTGCCAGTTCTTGATTCCGCTCATCCAGTCCTTGAGCCCGTCCACGTACCGTTCCAGTTCCGCGCCGACTTCCGGTCCGTAATCCGCGCACAGCAGTGGGAGTTCCATGGCGACCAGATGCTCGAACTGCCGCATTCGGGAGTTGATCAGGTCGATCACGATGGCCCGGGCCTGTTCCGTGGTGCAGTCGAAGAACTGCCGGATCACCAGCACCCCGTTGTGCAGCTCGCCCTCGAATTCGATCTCTTTCTGGAACGACGTGCAGTCATTGAGCAGGGTCGCGTAATCCATGGCCGCGGCCTCCAGATTCTTGACCGTGGTGGTCCCGAACAGCTCCGGCGGGACCTTGCCGCCCCGGCCCAACTGCGCGAGCAGTACGGTCATGTCCGACCCGAAGGTCTTGCGCCGCATCTCGATGTAGTCCACGGGATCGGGCACCCGGTTCAGCTC
This sequence comes from Streptomyces sp. NPDC050610, assembly GCF_040654875.1. Lineage (NCBI taxonomy): Bacteria > Bacillati > Actinomycetota > Actinomycetes > Kitasatosporales > Streptomycetaceae > Streptomyces > Streptomyces sp. NPDC050610. Next base: position 25,845 of record NZ_JBFAIV010000029.1, read on the forward strand.
GGCGTTGGCGAACTCCCACCACCAGCTGTCGATGAACTCGTCGCAGGCCCGGCGGAACTTCTCCCGGTCCGTCTGGCTCATCGATGCGGTCGTACGCGTCCACAGCTCCGTCAGCGCCCGGGTCGAGGCGTCGACGGGCGGCGGCGCGGGCGAGCCGTCCACCGGCATGCACTGCCGCGCCTGCTCCATGTACCGCCTCAGCCCCGCCGCGTCGTGGGCCGCGTTGAAGGCCGGGGTGTAGTCGTCGGCGTACGTGCCCCAGGTCAGCCACCTGGCGCTGGTGATCAGGTCCTCGGCGCAGGCTCCGGGGTCGAGCCCCGCCGAACACAGGGCCAAGTCGGCGGCCTCCAGCACCTCCTGGGTCCACCGGCCGTCACCGGGCACGCCGGGGGCCGGCACGGTGATGCCGGTCCGCCGGGCCCACTCGATCAGGTCCCGGCGCGCCAGCTCCAGGTGCGGGTTGAGCCGCAGCGCGTACGGCATGCGGAGGTCCGGAGGGGCGCTCGGGCCGACCTGCTCGTACGCGGGGAGGCGGAAGGACCGCGCGCGGGTGCTCGCGCCCTGGGACGGCGCCCTGAACACGCGGGCGGCGGCGGCCCCGACGCGGGTGACGCCGATCCCGGAAGGCCCCGGCGGCGACCAGGGGGCGGTATCGGCGGAGGCGCTCTTGCCGCCGTTCATGTACCGGCTGGAGCGCAGGTGCCATTCGTGGCCGCCGCTCTGCCAGTCCGTGAGGCCCTGCGCGTACGCCAGCACCCGCGCGCGGGCGTCCGGGTCCAGGCCGTGTTCCTCGAAGAGCGGCGGCAGTTCGGTGAGGGCCGTGTGCTCGAACTGGTGCAGCCGGGAGGTCAGCAGGTCGTTGACCGTGTCGGCGGCCCGCTGCGGGTCATACCCGAAGAATCGTTCCACTACGAGCACGCCGTTGCTCAGCTCGCCCTCCTCGGTGACCTCGCGCTGGTACGAGAAGAGGTCGTTGCGCAGGTGCACCCCGTCCGAGAAGGCGTCCTTCAGCACCCGCAGCGGCCGGCTGCGGGCCACCGCGTCGGGCACCTCGGCGCCGTTCGCGAACTCCACGAGATCCGCCGACCAGGGCGCCCCGCCGACCTTGCGGCGCATCTCGATGTACTCGACGGGGTTGGCCACCCGGCCCGCGTTGATGTTGTGCAGCTCCCACATCGATTCCTGGAGGAGGTTGAACGTCGACTCGAAGAATCGTTCCCTCCACTGCGGGGACATCTGCGGAGCGGTCCGCTCCCACAGATCGGCGAGCCCGGCCTCGACCGGATTGGTCGGCTCCGGCATCGGGGAGCCGTCCCGGGGCATGAACAGCGGCAGCCTGTCCAGATACGCCTTGGCGCGGGCGATGTCGCCGGTCCGCTTGAACGTCTCCAGGAAGTGGTCGTCGAAGAAGAACACCCACACGTACCAGTCCGTGACGGTGTCCAGCGTCTCGGGAGCGGCGTCCGGGTGGGTGTAGGCGCACATCAGCGGGTATCCGTGGGCGTCCAGCTCCGCCTCGTCCCACACCCCCGAGCCCTCCAGCATCCCCATGCTCCGGGCCCACGGCGCGGCGTGCGCCTGGGCGCGGGGCAGGCTGGGATTGAGCCGGGCCTGGTACGGCATGTAGAAGTCGGGAAGTTCGAAGGGCTGCACGGTGCGCGGGCCTCCATTGAGTGACGGAATGGGTGCGGCGACGGGAACGGGCGGTGCCGAATTCCCGGCGTTCACCCGTGCGTTGGGCGGAGTGAGTCCGGTACCTCGGCTTCGCTCACGAACATGCGGAAGTCCTCCCCGGTCCGGCACTCGGCAGCCCAACGCGAACGGCCGTGTGCGACCGTAGAAGCCCTCGCGGAATCGCCGCACCGTTCCGAACGGCAAACCACTCGTACGTGTGTTGTCCGATCAGCTGCTCATGCGGAGACCATCGCGCGCTCGCCCTCACCCATTTCGGCAGCTCGCCCGTCACCCGGTCCGACAGCTCACCCCTTGCGGCTCACCTCTTGCCCATTCCGGGCTCATTCCGGCAAGGGGCTTTGGGCGGGGGCATCCGCCCTGCGGCGCTCCGCCCCGGCGGGCCGCGCGCGGTCACCCGGCGCGGACGCGGTCAGCCGCTCCCACCCCAGCACCGACAGCGCCGCCGCGCTGAACACCGCGCCCACCAGGAACGTGCCGCGCACCCCCACCAGGGGCAGCAGTACGCCGCCCAGCAGCGCGCCGAGCGCCACCCCCGCGTTGTACGCGCCGGAGTTGGCGGCCAGCGCTATCTCCGTACGGCCCGGAGCCGACTGGAGCACCCGCGCCTGCGCGGCCATGAAGGCCGGCCCCAGGGACGCCCCGAGCAGCGCCAGCATCGCCACCACCGCCGCCTTCGACCCGCCCAGCGCGTACAGCCCGAACATGCCCAGCGCCTGGGCGGCGACCGGGACGGCGAGCGTGGCCCGGGGAAAGCGGTCGAGCAGCGGACCGGCAGCGGTGACCCCGAGGACGCCCGCCACCCCGGAGACCATCAGCAGCTTGCTCACCGACGTGTCCGAGAAGCCGCTGACGTCGCCCAGGAACTTCACGATGTACGTGTAGCCGGCGAAAGCACCGGTCACCGACAGGGCCGTGGTCGCCAGGACGGCCCGGTACCGCCGGACGTCGGGCTCGGACCCGTAGGCCGCGTGCCCCTCCTCGGGCCGCGAGGTGGGCAGCAGCGCCGCGATCACCGCCAGCGACACGGCGCCCAGCCCGGCCAGTACGACCAGTGGGAGCTGCCAGCCGCGCTGCTGGCCCAGCCAGGTGCCGGCCGGGATGCCCAGGACGAGCGCCAGCGACCCGGCGACCGACAGCACCCCGATCACCCGGCCGCGCACCCGCTGGGGGAACAGCCCGACGGCCACGGGCCCCATCACCGCCCAGAACAGCGCTTGGGCGAGCGCGGTCACCACCCGGGCGGCGAGCAGCAGCCAGTAGGAGGAGCCCGCCGCCGAGGCGAGGTTCGCCACCGCCAGCGCGCCCAGCAGGACGGTGAGCACATGGCGGCGGGGCATGGCGCGGGTGACGTGCGCTATGGGCAGGGAGACCACGGCCACGGTCACGCCGTAACCGGTGACGAGCCCGCCGACGGCCGCCAGCGACACCTTGAGGTCGTCCGAGATCAGCGGAAGCACGCCGATCGGGAGGTTCTCGGTGGTGTTGAAGGTGAACGCGGCCAGCATCAGGGCCGCGACCACGGCCGCCCTGCGCCACAAGGCCGACTGTGCCGACTCCGCCGCCGCCATCGGCCGGACCTCCCTCGTCGTGGTGATCGCATCGGGTTCACCGTACGCACCCGGCCCGGAGATCCGCGTCGGCTCGACGGAAGAGCTCCGCGCCGGAGCTCCGTTCCTGAGGTTCGTGCGGGAGCTTGCCGAAGCTCCGTGCGGAAGCCTCGCGTGGGCGGCCGGGCTCTCGCGTCGTCCGGCGCGCGGATCAGTCCTCGTACATCCGGATCGACGACGGCGTGATGCTCCCGTAGCTCTTCTCGAACCGCGCCCCCGAGCCGAACGTCGGCTGGACGGCGTCGACGAACGGCAGCACGTCCACCGACTCGATCAGCGCCGACGCGGCGCGGTTCCACGTCGGACACCCCTTGGCCCCCGCCATGCGCGAGGCGTCGGCGGCCAGGGACACGTATGCCTTGTTGTCGATGCGCGCGAAGTTCGTGCCGTTCGGCGGGGTCGGGCCGGAGACGAATGGCCGCAGCTGCGGCGGGATTCCCAGGCCCAGGGGCATGACGGCGATGTCCCAGGACGCGTTGCCGGCGACGATCTGGTTGATGCCCATGTTGTCGACGCCGCGCAGCGTCACCTGGGCGCCGACGGCCTGCCACGCCTTCTGGATCAGTTCCGCCGCGGAGGCGGCCGGCTGCCCGATCTGGCTGGGGTACAGGAAGGTGAGCGCGAGGCGCTTGCCGTTCTTGGTCCGTACGCCGCCGGAGCCCTCCTTCCAGCCGGCCTCGTCCAGCAGGGACTTGGCGGCGGCCACGTCGTGGGGCGGCAGGCCGCCGGCCGTCGCGGCGTCCGGGCACGCCTTCGGCTCGATGCTGAAGAACCCGCCCGAGGGCTTGCCGGTGCCGCTGGACAGCACCTTGCCGATGACCGGGAGATCGACGGCCTGGGCGAGGGCCCGCCGCGTCGTCTCGTCCCGCCCCAGCCGTCCTGGTGCCTGGTTGAACCACATCTCGCCGAGCGCGGTGGTCGAGTCGGCGTGGTACTGGCCGCGGCCGAAGAGGCGCTGCTGGTCGGGGCCGATGAGGTTCGCGGCGTTCAGCTCGCCGGACAGCAGCAGGTTCGCCGCGGTCGTCTCGTTGGGGACGATCCGTAGACGCACCTTGTCCGGCAGCCCCTTCTGCCGCGCCTTCCAGTCGCCCGGGCCCCAGGTGTAGTCCTTGCGGCGGGTGAGGGTGTAGTGGTCGCCCGGCACCGCCTCGGTGAGGGTGAACATGCCGGTGCCGTTGCGGCCCTCGGCGAGCGACGCGCGGTTCTTCAGCCCCTTGCCGCAGACGATCGGCACCATGCCGACGTTGTGCAGGAGGAAGGCGTCGGGGACCTTGCTGACGACGGTGACCTCCCGGTTCGCGGCGTCGGCCGTCGCCGTGGCGCCCGGGGTCACGTACAGGCCGGTCAGCGGCGACCTGTTCTTCGGGTCGGCCACGAACGCGATGTTCGCGGCCACGTCCCGCGCGGTCAGCGGCGTGCCGTCGGCGCAGGTCAGGCCCGGCCGCAGCGTGAAACGGGCCGTGGTGGCGTCCCCCTGCCACTTCTCGGCGAGGCCCGCGCGGACGCGGCCGTCCGCGGTCACCTGGATCAGCGGGTCGTAGAGGAAACGGCCGACCTGGAGAGCGGCCGACAGGACGGTCAGCGCCGGATCGAGCGTGCCGGGATCGGCCGGCATCGCCATGGTGAAGGTCCGGCCCTCGGCCGGCGTGTCGCCCGGCTGCGGCCGGCTGCCCGCGGCCGACGGCCCGCCGCAGCCGGTGAGGCCCAGGGCGGCGGCGATGACGACCGCCGCCGCGGTCCGCGCGGTTCTCATCCGTGTCTCCCTGGGGTGGTGGGATGCGGGCGGCGCACGCCGCCCCGGGCCGTCGGCCGCGTACTTCACAGGCGCGCGAACCCTCGCGCGCCTGCCTCGTCGAAGAAGACCGCCGCGAGCTGCCCGCTCACGTCGGCCGCACCGTCGACGCCGTTGCCGCCGGGTGCGCCTTCCGGGTGCGTCTTATGGCGCGACCCTGCGGTCGGCGCGCCCGGTGTGCAGGAACAGCGCGTGCCCGTCGCCGTCGTCGCCGACGAAGGAGTGGATCTGGTACATGCCGTGCCGGCGCTCGACGGCGATCAGGGCGTCCTCGCGCGCCGCCGCGAGCTCGATCCGCTCCGGCGGGCCGAACTGGGCGAAGATCCCCTTCGGGGTGCGCTCCGCCCATATCCGGCCCTCGGCGTCCTGGCTGACCACCGTGTCGGCGGCGCTTGAGGAGTACGTGCCGACGTACCGCGCGGCGTCGATCCGCGGCGCGTCGGGGGCCGGCACCGGCAGCGGGGGCGGCTCCACGGCCGCGAGTTCGCGCAGGACGTGCCCGACGATCTCCTCGTACACGCCGAGCGGCTCGCCGCCGTTGGTCAGCACCGCCACGACGACGTCCTGGCCCGGCACGGCGCGCAGGAACGCGGACTGGCCCAGGGTGCCGCCGTCGTGTCCGACGACGGTGCCGCCGGGCCAGTCGAATATCTCCCAGCCCAGGCCCCACTCGTCGCCCATGAGCCCCAGGTACGGGACGTCCGTCTGGTGTTCGCGCATGGCCCGCGCGCTCTCCGCGCCGAGCACGCGGGTCCCGTCCGGGCCCAGGCCGTCGGCCAGGTGCATCCGGGCGAAGGCCAGCAGATCGCGGGGACGCATGGCGAGCATGGCGCCCGCGGGGGCGTTCGAGCGGGGGAGCGCCCACGCCGGCGCCGGCTCGAACCCGGCGTCCGGGGCGGCCTGGATGTGGCCGACCGCGGCCCGGTGCAGTATCGCCTCGTACGGACTGGTGGCCGCGTGGGCGAGTCCGAGCGGGGCGAAGAGGTGGTCGCGCAGGCAGGCGTCGTAGCTCTTCTCGCGCAGCACCTCGACGATCCGGCCGAGCACGCAGTAGCCGGCGTTGTTGTACGAGAACCGCTCGCCCGGCGCGAACAACTGCGGCGCGTCGCCGAGCGTGGCGACGAACTTCTCCAGGCAGTCGTCGCCCACGCCGGTGTCGGTGAAGATGTCGCCCTCGAACCCGCTGACGTGGCACATCAGCTGCCGGACGGTGATGGCGGCGGCGGCCGCGCCGTCGGCGAGCGCGAAGTCGGGCAGGTAGTCGCGCACGGGCGCGTCGAGGGCCAGCTTCCCCTCGTCGACGAGCTGCATGGCGAGCGTCGTCGTCCAGACCTTGGTGATCGAGCCGATCTGGAACACGGAGTCGGGCGTGGCCTCGACCCCGGTGCGCTTGCTGAGGACGCCCGCGGCGACGTCGATCACCGCGTCGCCGACGCTCACGGCGACGGCGGCGCCCGGTACCCGGTGCTCGTCGAGCAGGGTCGGCAGACGCCCGTTCAACCAGGTGCGGAGGGCGTCGAGCCGCGGGTCCGCGCCCGCGCCGGACGATGACGGCGATTCCGACGGTGCCTGTGACATGCGAGTCCTTTGTTCTCGGAGGGGCTGGTACCCGATCGGTGGAGGGGTGAGTACCTGTCAGCGAGGTTAGTGGGCAGCTCCGCGCGGCGATTCGTCCGCCCGTACGAGCCGCGGGGCCGCGATCCATCGCCCGGCACAAGTCCGGTGCGGGGCCGGGGGCTGTCCGGCGGGTCGGGGGCGGCCTCGACGACCGCTGTTCGCTTCTTCTCTTCGCTTCGCAGCTTCGCAGCTTCGTCGGCTCATCGGTTCGTCGCCTCATCGACTTCGCGGGCGCGGCTGCTGTCGGCGCGGCGTTCCGGGGCGTGTCAGCCGGCCGCCGGGAGGCGGAGTACGGCGACGGTGCCGCCGCCGGGAGACGGATGCGGGGCGACGGCCCCGCCGCCGGGCGCTTCGGCGAGGGACGGCGGTGCTCCGGTGGCCTGGGCCAGGCCGAGCGCGCTGGTCAGCCTGAGGCCGTGGCCCCGGCGGTGTTCCCATGGCGCTCCAGCGCCCTGGCGCGGAACCGTCCTGGCCGGAATCGGGCTGGCCGGAATCGGGCTGGTTCGGGCAGATGTCGGACCGGTCCGGGGCGGTGTCGGACCGGTTCAAGCTGATGTCGGGCCGGTTCGGGGGCGACCGCTACCGGGTTCTGGCCGGATCAGGGGTCAAGGCGTCGGCTCGCTGCTCCTCGATCGGGAGCTCATGATCCAGCCAGGCGATGAAGGAGAGCACCGAGCCGCCGAAGTGCTTGCTTATCCGTGCTTGGACGGCACGCAGCGCGTGGCCGGGGACGAAGTTCTGCCGCGTGAGCCGTCCGCAGCCGCACGCGCAGTGCCGGGCCCGCAGCCGTACTTCCTCCGGCAGGTCCCCGTAGGCGATGCTGTTGCGCGAATCGTTGTTCAGCGGGTCGATCTGGCCGACGTACTGGTCGTAGAGCGGGTGACCGGCTGTCAGGAGCGTCCCCCACAGCGCCTTCTTCCCGCCGCGGTCGGTGCCGTGTGCGGTCACGTCGGTGATCTCGGCGATCGCCCGCACCCGGCCCTCGCCCACGACGAGGGCGAACCGTTCGCGTCTGACCATCCGCAGGTCCAGCCGCCACACTCCCCGGCCGGCTTCCCACGCCTCGCTCTCGGTCATCCGGGGGAAGTAGCCGACCGAGTGCCGCCCCAGCGCGTCGTCGGTCACCCGTTCGTAGTCACCGATCCTGATCCGGATCGCCATCCGGCGCCTCCACGATAGTTGGGTGCCCACTGCCCGGCCGGCCGTGCCGCGCGTGCTCCGCGCGGCCTCCGCACGGCCCGTTGCCGGGCCGGCGGTGGCGAGAGCGACAGCCGCGGGGAGGGGCGCGGCACGACGGAGCCGACGAGCGGGCGTCGGCCGGGGCGTGCGGCTACCGGCCGGCGTCACTGGTCCGAGCCGCGTCCTTCGGCGGCGGCGGAGAGCGGAGCCCGGTCCTCGTGCGGTGCCGAGGCCCGGGTTCCGCTACCGCGGCCGGGGGTGCGGGCCGGTCACTGGGCCGGTCAGGCTCCGTCCGCGTGGCCCGCGACGAGGCTGTCGGCGAAGGACTTGCTGTCGATGAGGTCGACCTGCGAGGGGAAGACCGCGTCGAGCAGCGTGCGGTGGGCGGCCGGGTCGGGGTCGGCGCAGACGTCCGAGAGCACGACCACCCGGTAGTCGTGGTCGGCCGCTTCGCGGACGGTGGACAGCATCACACCGGTGGTACTGACCCCAGCCAGTACCACGGTGTCGATTCCGTGCTCGCCCAGGTGGTCGTGGAGCTTCGTCGTGCTGAACGCGCCGGTACGGGTCTTGGTGAAGACCTTGTCCTTCGGCCCGGGCTGGACCTCGGGAGCGATGACGGTCTCTGGGGAGCCCACCGCGAAGAGGTGGCCTTCGGCCGCGGGGGCGAAGGTCTTGTTGTTCTTCGAGATGCCCTTGTAGTCCTCTTCGGTGAAGGCGACCTGCACGTATACGACCTGGATGCCCGCGGCCGCGGCCGACTGCCGGACTTGCTTGGCCCGCTGCACGAGCTCGGCGGGGTCGGAGAGGAGACCGAGAATGCCCGCCTGGAGGTCCATGAACAGCAGGGCCGTGCGGCGCGGATCAAAGATGATGGCGTCAGTCATCGTGGTATTTCCTTTCGATCATTCTTACGGGTGTGCAAATGGCGCCCGTGCATCGGGCACCGGCCTGGCGCCGGCGGCTCGCCGGGCGGGGCGGGTGCGGCCCACCAGCGGTGACCCGCACCCGGTCAGCGGGTGTGCGCCGGCAGTCTGCCGAGGACGGTCGCCAGCAACAGCAGCGTGGCGAGCACGGCCAGGGACAGCCCCAGGACGTGCAGCCCGGAGTCGCCGGCGGTGTTGCCGAGCGCCAGACTCACCAGGCTGGCGGACATGATGGCGCCGAGGTTGGTGGAGGTGCGCAGCAACCCCGAGGCGACACCGACCTGTTCGGCGGGGGACTGCGCGTACAGCACGGTCTGGTTGCCCACGGAGCCCAGGCCGGTGGTCACGCCGAACACCAGCGTCACCGCCGCGATCACGGCCACGGGGGTGTCGTGGCTGAACCACACCATCGCCAGCGACCCGATCAGCGCCGCGGCCGCCGCGGCGATCAGCGGGCCGCGCACGAGCTGCCGCCGCGAGAAGGGGATGGTGACCACCGAGGCCAGGAACGACATGGGCAGCAGCAGGAGGCTGACCGTGATGGCCGACATCCCTCGGCTCTCCGCCAGCCACTGGGACAGTCCGTAGAGAATGCAGTAGGGCACCAGCAGGGTGGCCCCGACCCGCAGATAGGTCATGCTCAGCGGTCGGTTCCGGGCGAGCATCCGCACATCGATGAAGGGGAGCCGGGCCCTGCGTTCCCAGAGTACGAGCACGGTCGCGAGCGCGAGGGTCGCGATGAGCAGCAGCCAGTTCGGACGGGTCAGGTTGCCGCAGAACAGCAGCACGCAGGTGACCGTGGAGGCGAACAGCACCATGCCCGGGGGGTCCAGCTCGCGGAGCAGGGGCGCCGAGGCCCGGGCGCTGGAGCCGGTGTCGGCGGGGACCCAGCAGAGGGTCGCCACGATGCCGATCAGCGCCAGCGGCACGTTGACGAGGAACGTCGCCCGCCAGTCGGCCACCGCCACCAGCGCGCCGCCGATCGGCAGCCCCACGGCGGCGGTCACCAGCCCGGCGGCCGACAGCGCGCCGAGCGTGCCACCGACCTTCACCTCCGGATGACGTTCGGCGAACCGCCGCACGATCATCATCGCCGTGGGGTAACCGCCGGCCGTGCCGATGCCGAGCAGCACCCGGGCCACGGTCAGCGTCGGCAGGTTCGGGGCCAGGGTCCCCAGGACGCCGGCGGCCGCGACCAGGCTGAGACCGGCGAGGAAGACCCGTCGCGGGCCGAACCGCTCGGCGAGCCTGCCCATCGTGGGCTGGGCGATCGCGCTGGCGAGGTACAGCGACGACACCAATACGGCGGTCGCCGCGATGTTCACGCCGAACGACCGGGCGATGGGCACCAGCGCCGTAGCCAGGATGGAGCTGTTGATCGGGTTCAGGGCGGAACCCACCAGCAGCGGGGCGACCAGCCGCCAACCCGGTGTCCGTACCAGGCTGCCCACCGCCGCCGCTGTGTCGTGGGTTAACTCGCTGCTCATCGGTCGCCCCCGTGGGCGCCCTCGTGGCGGGCGCTCCTGACCGGGCCGACCTTGCTGTCGACGAGCCGGCCGATGAGCCGCACGGCCGACGCCAGCTCCTCCTGTTCCTCGGGCGCCAGCTCTTCGGCGATCGCCGCGCTGAGCCAACGGGCGTGCAGGCCCAGCAGTTCGGTGACCAGCTCGATGCCGCGCTCGGTACCGGAGAGCAGCACTCTGCGCCCGTCGGCCGGGTCGGAGCTGCGCCGTACCAGGCCGGCTTCCTCCAGTCCCGTCACCGTCTGCGCCATCGACTGGGGGCGCATGTACTCCATGGCCGCCAGCCCGCTCGTGGTGATCGGCCCTTCGTGCACCACCCGGTACAGCGCCGTCAGTTGGGTGCGCGACAACCCTTCGGCGTCCACGCCGGACTCCGTCCGGATACGGCCGCGCAGTCGCCGTATCGCGAAGTCCAGGTCCATGGCCAACGCTGCCAGATCCATTGGTCCGTCATCACCGCTTCGTCAATTAGACAGGTAACCTGAACAGTACATCTCTTCAGGTTACCTGTCTATTGGGAGTGGTGTGCGGCGGTGACCGCGCCCTCCCTGGGCGGCCGGTATCGCGGTCGGAGGACGGTCAACGGGCGGTCCAGCCCCCGTCGATGACGTAGCAGGCGCCGTGCACGAACGACGATTCGCGGCCGGCGAGGAACAGCACCAGGTTCGCGATCTCCGCCGGCTGCGCATGCCGTTGGGCGGGCACGCTCCGGACCGTTTCGAGGATGGCCGCGTCTCCCTGGTCAAGGATCGGCCTCGTCATCGGCGTCTCCACGGCTCCGGGCAGAATCGCGTTGGCCCGCACTCCCCGCTCGCCGTAGTCGGAGGCCAGTTGCCTCGTGAACCCGATCACGCCGTGCTTGGACGACGTGTAGGCGATCCCGCCGCCGCCGGCCACCACTCCGGAGATCGACGAGGTGTTGACGACAGTGCCGCCGCCGTCGAGGAGCGCGGGCAGCAGCGCTTTGGTGACGAGGAACATCCCCTTGAGGTTGATGTTCAGGACGCGGTCCCACTGCTCTTCGGTCGTGTCGAGCACGGGCGCGTAATAGTCGAAGACGCCCGCGTTGTTGACGAGGACGTCCACCCGCCCGAACTCGGCCAGGGTCCGCTCGGCGGCCTCGCCCACCGATGCCCCGTCGGCGACATCGACCGCGAACGCCGCGGACTTCGCGCCGCGTTCCGCCAGCATGTCGACCGTGCCGGCGGCGTCCTTCTCGACCAGGTCCCAGACGGCCACCGTCGCCCCCTCCGCGGCGAACCGCTCGGCGACCGCTCTGCCGATGCCCGACCCCGCACCGGTGACGACGGCCACGTTTCCTTCGAGGCGACCAACCACGGCGTTCTCCTTTTTCTGAAGGGTTTCTGACGAGTCTCTGACGGATTTCCGGCGACAGGTGTGACGACGGCGCGCGGCTTGCTACAGCGCGGTGAAGCCGCCGTCGACCGGCACGGTCGCGCCGGTGACGTACGAACTGCGGTCGCTGCACAGCCAAGCGGCCGCCTCGGCGACCTCCTCGGGCTCCGCCGTACGCGGCTGGGGGGTCGTCTGGTGCACCAGTTCCTCGATCCCGGGGTTCTGCGCGTACCACTCCTCGACCAACTCGCTGCGGGTGGTGCCGGGTGCGATGGCGTTGACCCTGATCCCCTGGCCGCCGTACTCCGCGGCGGCGGCCTTGGTCAGTCCGATGACCGCGTGCTTGGAGGCGACGTACGGTGCGGAGACCGGCGTCGCCACCATCCCGCCGACGCTGCTGGTGTTGACGATCGCGCCGCCGCTCCCGCTCCGGAGCATGGTCGAGATCTGGGGCCGCAGGCAGTTGAAGAGGCCCCGGACGTTGGTCTCCATGATGTGGTCGTACAGCTGGTCGTCCATCAGGTGCAGCGGGGTACGGCCGACCCCGTAGCCGGCGTTGTTGAACGCCGCGTCGAGGCGCCCGAAGCGCTCCACGGCGAACTCCACGACGCGCCGCATGTCCTCGGCCCGCACCACGTCCGCCACCACGTACTCCGCGTCCGCTCCCTCCTGCCGCAGCTCCTTGACCAGAGCCGCCAGCCGGTCCTCGCGTCGCGCGGTCAGTACGACGGCGGAGCCCTCTCGCGCGAACACGCGCGCCGCGGCCGCGCCGATGCCGCTGCTGGAGCCGGTGATCAGACTCACCTTGCCGGACAGCATTCCGTCTTTCTCGGTCATATGGGAACCGTTCCTCTCTCAGGTCGTCGTGGTGGCGTGTCAGCTCGGAGCCATGCGGACGGCTCCGTCGAGACGGATGGTTTCGCCGTTCAGCATGGGATTCGCCACGATGTGCAGCGCCAGTTCCGCGTACTCGCTCGGGTCGCCGAGCCGGGCGGGGTGCGGAGTCCGCGAACCGAGCTCGGCGCGGGCCGCCGCCGGGACGGCAGCGAGCAGCGGGGTTCGGAACAGCCCCGGGGCGATGGTGACCACGCGGATCTTCAGGGCGGCGAGATCGCGGGCGACGGGCAGCGTCAGGCCGACGATGCCACCCTTGGACGCGGCATAGGCGGCCTGGCCCGTCATGCCGTCGAAGGCGGCGATGGAGGCGGTGTTGACCACGACACCGCGTTCGCCGTCCATCTCGTCGAGCTGGCCGACGCGCTGCGCGAAGAGCCGGATGACGTCGGTGAAGTCGGCCAGTGGGAACGCCCCGCGGCTGCCCGCGGTCTTGATGGCGTTGCTGATTCCGGCGCAGTTCACCACTGTGCGCAGGGTCCCGAGTTCCTGTGCGACGTCCAGCGCGGCGCCGACGTCGTCTTCACAGCTGACGTCGGCGGCGGCGAAGACGGCTCCGCCGCCCAGCCGTTCGGCGGCGGCCCGGCCCTTGGCCCGCGTCGGGCTGACGATGACGACGCGGGCGCCGGCCTTGAGGAATCTCTGTGCGGTGGCCAGGCCGAGACCGGAGGTCCCACCGGTGATGAGCGCGACACTGCCCGAGATGTTCACCTCTCGCCCCAACTGACAGGTAGCTCGGCGATGCCGTACACGATCGCGTCCTGGAAATAGCGGAGGCTCTCGAACCGTGTGGCGAGCCGCAGTTCGGGCAGCCGGCGGTTGAGCGTCTCCCACGCCACCTGAAGTTCGACCCGGGCCAGCGAATGCCCCAGGCACTGGTGGACGCCGAAGCTGAACGCCAGGTGCGGCCGTGCGTTTCGCCGCACGTCCAGCTCATCGCTCCGGTCGAAGACGGAGGCGTCCCGATTGGCCGCCGACAACGACACCAGGACGCCTTCGCCCGCCCGGATGAGCTGACCGCCGACCATCACGTCCTGTAGCGCCAGCCGGGGGATTCCGTACTGCACCACCGTCAGGTAGCGCAGCAGTTCCTCCACCGCGCCCCTCACCAGCGAGCTGTCAGCGCGTACCGCGGCGAGCTGCGCGGGGTTGCGCAGCAGGGCGAGCGTGCCCAACGCGATCATGTTCGCGGAGGTCTCATGGCCGGCGACCACCATCAGCCGGGCGAGGGTGACGATCTGCTCGTGGTCCAGTTCGCCGGCGGCCACCAGCCCGCTGATGATGGCCTCGTCGGGGCTTCGCGCTTTCGAGGCGGTCAACCCTCCGAGGTAGTCGGTCAGTTCGTCGCGCGAACGCCGTACGTCCTCGGCGCTCGACCGCTGGTCGAGCAGGACGCGGCTGAGCTCCTGGAAGAACGCGTGATCGTCGTAGGGCACGCCGAGCAGCAGGCAGATCACCATGGACGGGAACGGCAGCGCGAACTCTGCCACGAGGTCGCCGGGAGGGCTGTGCCGCGCCATGGTGTCGACGCAGCCGTCCGCGATCCGCTGGATCTCCGGCCGTAAGGATTCGATCCTCTTGAGGGTGAACTCCTTGGTGAGACACCGTCGCAGCCGGGCGTGCTCGGGGTCGTCCATGCGGGTGAGCGACCGGCCGGTGGACGTCAGGGCCTCGCGGCTGGGGCTGTGGAACGGGAAGCCGGGCCTGCTGCTGTCGGCGCTGAAACGCAGGTCGCCGAGGACGGTGCGGGCATCCTCGTGCCGGGTGAGCAGCCAGGGCCGGGAGCCGTCCCACAGCGTCACCCGGCTGACCGGCCGCTCCTCCCGCAACCGACCGTATGCGGAGGGCGGGTCGAAGGGGCAGCCGTCCCGCACGGCGGGAAGGCCCCGGAGTCCGGGGGTGCGATCGGAGGCGGTCATGGGTGGGGGAGTCCTTCCTGAACAGCGCGCCGCCGGGGCGGCGCCGGGACGGGCCGCTCAGCGCCCGGCGGCCGGGCTCTTCCAGGTGATGATCCCGGCGCCCCAGGAGAGCCCCGCCCCGAACGCCGCGAGTCCCAGCACGGCGCCGGGGTCGAGCAGCCGTTGTTCGTTCGCGTGCGCGAGGGCCAGCGGGATGGAGGCCGAGGAGGTGTTGGCGACCTTGTCGACGTTGAGGAAGACCCGGTCGGCGGAGACGCCGAGCCGGCGTCTGACGGCGTGCACGATACGAGCGTTGGCCTGGTGGGCGACGAAGAGGTCGAGGTCTTCCGGGCGCAGTCCGCACTGTCCGAGGACCAGCTCCGTGTGCCCGGCCATCAGGTCCACGGCGCTCTCGAAGATCTCCCGCCCGCGCATGCGCAGGAGCCGGTCCTGCCCGACGTAGAGGAGGTCGATCCGCGTGCCGTCGGAGCCGAGCGCGAAGGCCGGGCGCAGGCCGCCGTCCGCCTTCGAGACGACGACCGCGCCCGCTCCGTCGCCCAGCAGTACCGCGGTATTGCGGTCGGTGTGATCGGTGACGCGGGACAGCGCCTCGGCGCCGCAGACCAGGACGTGGTCGGCCCGCCCGGATTCGATCACCGCGATCGCGTGGTCCAGGGCGTACATGAAGCCGGAGCAGCCCGCGCTGACGTCGAAGGCGGCCGGCTGGTCGATGCCGAGCCGGGTCGCGATCTCGACGGCCATGCCCGGACTGATACGGTCCGCTGTCGAGGTCGCCACGACCACCTGCCGGATATCGCCCGGGGCGATGCCCGCGTCCGACAGCGCCCGGCCGCAGGCGCGTGCGGCCAGCTCCGCGAGGCTCGCGTCTTCGGCCAGCCGACGGCGCTCCCGGATGCCGGTGCGCTGGACGATCCACTCGTCGGAGGTGTCGAGGTGGAGGAAGTCGTTGTTGCCCAGTACCCGCTCGGGCAGCGCCGCTCCGGCTCCGGCGAGGGTGACGGTCACGGGCGCCGTGTCCTCAGAGGCCGGCCTTCGCGTAGATGGCACTCAGGGCCTCCTTGAGGTTCTGGGTCTCCTCCAGGTCCGCGGCGTGCACCTCGATGTCGAATTCCCGGTTGACCGCCTGTCCCAGCTCTGTGACATGGAGCGAGTCCACCCCCAGGTCGTCGAACGACGCCTCAAGGGTCACCTGTTCACGGTCGATGCCGAGCTTCTCCAGCACATCGACGACGAACCCCTCGACGGCTTCCTTGGTAAGAGAGGGAACTGCCATGAAAAGTCACGCTCCTTGAATGTGAATTCGATGATCGGCATGGCTTCCGGAGGTGAAAGCTATACCGGTGAATAATTGACCGTCAAGACCCGTCGGCCGCGCATCGAATGGCCTTTATCGCATGCCGAATAATCCGTTCCCGAAGAGAAACGGGTATCCGATGAATACGCGGGCGACGGTGCCGCGAATTCCGCGCGGCCGGCGAATCGGCCTCCCTTCAGCGGGTTCTGTCGACCAGGCGGCTCACGACGCGAAGAC
The DNA here is from genome assembly GCF_040654875.1 of Streptomyces sp. NPDC050610. Taxonomy (NCBI): domain Bacteria; kingdom Bacillati; phylum Actinomycetota; class Actinomycetes; order Kitasatosporales; family Streptomycetaceae; genus Streptomyces; species Streptomyces sp. NPDC050610. The sequence goes on from NZ_JBFAIV010000029.1 coordinate 41,884, forward strand.
GACCTTTCCGAAGACCGAGCCGTCGGACATGGCCCGGAAGCCCTCGCGGGCCCGATGGAGCGGCAGCACACGGTCGATGACGGGCGCCAGCCGGTTCCGCGCGCAGAAACGGGAGAGCCGCGCCAACTGGTCCTGGGTGCCGAGCGTGCAGCCGGCGATGGTCAATTGGCGGAAGAAGATGTGGGTCAGCCCCGCGGGCGGCAGCGCACCGGTCGTCGCGCCGCTGACCACGATGCGCCCGCCGTCGCGAACGCTGCGCAACGAGTGCTCCCAGGTGGCCTCGCCCACCGTCTCCATCACCGCGTCGACCCGGTCGGGCAGCCACGCTCCGGGCGGAAAGGCGGCCTCGGCGCCGAGGCCCTCGGCCTGCTTGCGGCGCACCTCGCTGCGGCTGGTCACCCAGACGCGGTACCCGGCGGCCGACCCCAGGACGATCAGGGCAGTTGAGACCCCGCCGCCCGCTCCCTGCACCAGAACGGTGTCGCCCGGTTCCAGCGACGCCCGGTCGAAGAGCATGCGGTAGGCCGTCAGCCAGGCCCCGGGAAGACAGGCGGCGTCCTCGAAGGACATGCCCGGGGGCTTGGGCACGAGGTTGCGGCGGGGCACGGCCACCCGTTCCGCGAACGTTCCGTCGTGGCGCTCGCCCAGCACCGACCAGCGCGGGTCGCGGTCCTCGTACCCGCGGCGGTCCGCACGGTCCCCGATGACCGAGTGGACGATGACGGCGTTGCCGTCCTCATCCACTCCGGCCGCGTCCGAGCCCAGAATGATCGGAATCCGCTGGAACGGCGGGCCGACGCCGCGCAGCGTCCACAGGTCGTGCCGGTTCAGCGCGGAGGCGCGGACCGCCACGGTCGTCCAGCCGTCACCGGCCGCGGGCTCGCTCCGCTCGCCGACCTCCAGGCAGCCGAGCGGGTCGCCGGCGTCGGTCCGTACGGCCGACACGGCGAGCACGCTCAGCCCCGCCCGTCGTGCCGGAAGCAGGCCGAACCCCACAGGAAGCCGGCGCCGATCCCGGACATGATCAGGTGGTCGCCGTGCCGCGCCCCCTTCGCCATGGTTTCGTGCAGCACCGTGAACATGCTGGCCGCGGCCGTGTTCCCGAACCGTCCGACGGTCGTGGGCGCGCGTTCGGCGGGCACGCCGAGGCTGTGCATCGCCTCGTTGATGATGTTGAGGTTCGCCTGGTGCAGCAGGAAGTACCGCACCTCGTCGAGTTCGACGCCCGCGCGCAGCGCCGTCTGCCTGATGCTGTTCGGCAAGTGCCCGGTGGCCATGTTCCACACGGCCTTGCCCAGCATCTTCAGGTACTGGCCGCGGCCGTCGGCGGTCGCCTCGCTGGTGGGCAGGCGCGAACCGCCCGCGGGTATCTCCACGTCGTACGAGAGCTCGTCGCCGGTGTCCCAGGACAGCAGCCCGAAGCCGGGCGCCCCGGGGCCGAGCAGCACGGCCCCGGCGGCATCGCCGAGGAAGACGCGGGTGCCGCGGTCCTGCGGGTCCGTGGCGCGCGATCCGGCGTCGGCGCCGATGACCAGGACGTTGGAGTAGGAGTCGTTCTGGAGCAGATGGGCGGCGACGAGCAGGGCGTATATCCCGCCGGAGCAGGCCGCCTGGGTGAGGTCGAGGGGGATCGCCCGGTGCGCGCCCAGCGCGTGTTTGACCATCAGGGCGGTGGACGGCAGCGGCTGGTCCGGGGTAAATGTCGTCAGGATGATGGCGTCCAGCTCGGTGGGGTCGACGCCGCCGCGGGACAGCGCCTGCCGGGCCGCCTCGATGCTCATGTCCGACGTGGCCAGGCCCTCTTCGAGAAAACGCCGTTCCTTGATCCCGGTACGGGAGGTGATCCAGGCGTCGGACGTGTCGAGCAGCTGGGTCAATTCCTCATTGGTCACCACGCGTGGCGGCACGTAGAGGCCGGTCGAGCGAATTCCGACAGGGCGTTTGAGTCCGGCCGCGGCATTCAACGGCCGGGGAGCCGGGACCGTATCCAGCGTGCTTTTCGTTGGCGGCAGTAAGCCGTGCGACATGGTGGAACTCCGATCGGTGGGTTGGGATGGCGAAGCGGTGCGGAGCCGTCTCTTCCCCCGGTCATGGCGAGGTCCGAGGGGGAAGTCCGGCGCGACGCGATGGCCGCGCCGCCCGCTGACGGCCGTGTCGCCGTCTCCGCGTCGGTGCGGTGAGCGTCGTCGCCGCGGATCGCGGTGGCATGTCGCCGGAGCCCCGGGCAGCCGCGCGGGACCGGTGGCTCCGCGCCCGGGGCGGCGGGTTCGTAGAGCTTCGGCGACGTGCCCCCGCGCCCCGTGCGCCGGGAGCCAGGCGGTGCGACCCGTACGGGGCAGTCGCGGTTCCGGCGTTCAGGCGTGCGTGACGAATTCGCCGAAACCTGGCCCGGCGAGGCGTAGTTGAGCGTGGATGTCCGAGCCCAGGCCGTGGTGCCCCACGGCGCCGCCGTAGTTCATCTGGTAGCTCATCCAGAGCACGACGAAGTTGACGACGCGGTTTCCTTCGGCCGCGGAGCCGGGCGCGGGGAAGGGGTGGGGGAGTCTGGCGTAGTAGCTGCCGTTGCCTTCCTCGTCGGCCACGAAGACGTTGGGGACGCCGAACGGGCTGGGGTGCGAGGGGCCGGCCGGGTCGAGGTCACGGCGCCGGATGGCCATGACGGTGTAGAGGCTGTTCGGGATGAGCCCGTGGAACGTGCCGCGGAAGTCCGCCGCGGTGTCCTGCTCGGCCAGCGTGACGGTCAGGCTTCCGCGCGCCTTGATCCACTGCCCCAGTGTCACCGGCTCGGTCACCTTGGGCCCGTCCTCCGGTTGCAGGTCCGGGATGGGGACCTGGTGGAACGGATAGCTCGGACGTACCACGGCGAACGGATCGGGCTGCTGGTCGGGAGCCATGACAGCCGTGTAGTTCGAGCACGGCAGGGGCAGCGGCAAGGTGCACAGGACCATCTTCTCGTCGGCCGGGGAGAGCTCGGCGGGCAGCTCCCTGACGATCCGGTACGGCGCGTTCTCCCCGAAGGGCGGGAGCACGCTGTCGGCGGCGACGAGCGCGCTGCCCCACTCCATCTTCACCTCGCCTCCGGGGAGGGCCCGGTTGATGCCGCCGATCACCACGAAGTGGCCGTCGCTGTTCATGACTTCGCTCGGCGGGTACAGCGGGCCCTGGGTCGTCATGCTCAGCTCGTACGACCGGGAACGCGTCATCGTGAGCCCTCCCCACCGGACACCCGACGGTAGACGCGGGTATAGAGCCCCTCGTCGGTGACGAACCGGGGGTGCGCTTGCCGGGCGATCTCCGCGTAGCGCTCCGAGGCGAACGTCGGCAGGTATTCCCGCGGCGGGCAGGAGAACCCGGCGACGAACATGACTCCGGGCTCCGTGCTCAGCAAGGAGTGGTACGCGAGGAACGCCTCGATCCGCTCGGACTTGAGGACCTCGGCGAAAATGGTCCCTTCCCGCCAGGACAGGTACTCCTCGTGCACCGGAGGCTTGACTTCGACGTGGCGCAGTTGGATGTACGGGGTGTCCGGCAGCTCACCGGCGACGGGTTTGGGCGCTCCCACGAACTCCAGTACCTGGCGGCGGACATCCCCCGTGGACAGGGGTGCCAGCGCCTTGCGCAGGTCGTGCCAGCGGCCGGACAGGGCGGCGAGTTCGGCGAGCCCGGCCAACGGGGTCAGTTCCAGGACGGCCGGCGCCTCGGTGCTCTCGTAGAGCACGCTGCCGCGGTCGGCGGCGGAGACGCGGTCCCGCCAGACGGCGATCGCCTCCGGGGAGGAGTCCCGCTCGACGGGTACCTCTGTCACCAGAAGCAGTGGGGAAGTCATCGCACTCGTTCCCTTCCATGGCAATGGGTTGACGGTCGTGGCCGTCGGCTCACTCGGCGACCGCGAACTCAAGCGGTGCGGGGACGCGCTTGAGCGCGTGTCGCACGGCGCGTGCGGCCCCCCGGCGCTCCTTGTGCGCCATCACCGCGCTGGGCAGTGCCGTACCGATCATGCGCACGGTGGCGGCGTGCAGGGCGGCCTGGCCGAACTTGACCTCGATGTCGAACACCAGCAACTCGGGATCGCTCAGGTCCGCCTGCAGGACCTCGCAGTCGATCGTCGCCTCCAACGGGAACAGGAAGTTGCGGAAGCTGGTCTCCAGCCTGTCGAACACATGGCTGTAGCGGTGCTCCGGCCAGCGGCACGTGTAGTAGCGCTCGCACACCGCGACGTACATCTGCCGCGCGGCTTCCAGCACGACCATGCCCTGCACATGGCTCGCCTGGTGATCGAGCTGCATCTCTTGATCGTTGTGGAGCCGCAGGGAGGCCCGGAACGCCTTCTCGGAGTGCCGGGTCAGGCCCGCGAGGAGCACGTTGCTCTCGCGGTGCTTGTGCGTCTCGGTGTGATTGCCGGGCCGCCCTCGTGGGCTCCGTTCGATCACGGTGCGTTCGGGCGAGCCGCAGCGTGTCAGCTCCTCCTGGACGCGGTCCCAGTCGTACGCGGTGACGCCCTGCCCTTCGGCGAGGACCAGAGCGCCGCTGTCGGCCGTGCCCCGGTAGACGCCGGTACGCAGCCGGTCGATGAACTCGGAGACGGTAACGGCCGATGTCTGGTCGGCGAACGCGTCGAAACGGTCGCCGACGATGAACAAGGTGGTCGTGTTGCTTTCTGGCATGCCAGAATTCCATTCTGCACATGGCTGGGTGGACGTCACCGCTCATGCGTCATTGCATGGCGTGCGCCATTGAATTTCGGGAAAGGGCGTGCGGGCGCTCCCGCGGCGCCGGTGCTGCACGGAACCTCGCCTGTCTCCGTCAGGGAGTCAGAGGTTCAGCGGTGGGGAGACCGTCTGCCGCCGATAAGCCGTCGTGTGAGGCTCGCGTGCAGAACGCCTTTCCTCCCCGCCGTTTACGAAGGGGGCCTGCTCAGGCGTTTGACAATCTGAGCCCGTCCCGATCGCCGGCGGTCGCCGGAAGGGCGCTCCCGCCGTGGTCGCGGACGTATGCGCGCAGAACCGGGTCGTCGCCGATGACTACCGGGTTCCCCACCGAGGACAGCATGCCGAGGTCGCTGGAGTGGTCCCCGTACGCCCAGCAGTCGGCTGTCGAGAGGTCGAACTCGGCGATCGCCCGGGCTACGGCGACGGCCTTGGCCTTGCCGATCATCGCTGTTCCGATCTCGCCGGTGAGCACGCCCTCGGCGCCGATCACCGGATCCGAGCACAGCACCAGGTCCACCGCGAAGTCATCGGCGAGGGGTCTCAGACACGCCGCGAACCCTCCGGAGACCAGGGCGATACGGTCCCCGGCGGCCTGGTGGCGGGCGAGCGCGCGGACGGTCGCCGCGACGAACGCCTCCGGCCCGCTTCGGTAGGCCGCGTACCAGTCCCGGCCGGCTTCCATGAGTCCGGCGGCCGGGACGCCCGCGAAGTTCGAGTAGTAGGCGCGGTTGCCCTCTTCGCGGGGCCCCCGTCCGGCCATCGCTCGTAGCGCGTCGGCCTTCCGCTGGAACAGGGCGCCGTCGTCCCCGTTCCGGGCCAGCCAGTAGCGCAGGAATTCAAACATGCTTTTTGCCGTGATGAGCGTCTCGTCGACATCGAAGAATGCGGCCGTTCTGCGGGCCGGGTCCACCTGTCGATGTCCGCTTTTGGCGCTTTGCCCGTGACTGAATGCCGATGGTAATCCAGTTCCGTCGCGCACGACGTATCCCCCATTCAGCGGTGCGCGGCCACGGGGGCTGGAAAGAGTCCCCTTGGCGAAGTGGCACCGTGACGAAATGTATTCGCCCATTCATTCTCAGGTATCACAGGAGTTGACACAGCCCACGTTTCAGCCAGCTTCGAAAGTTGCGGCCGCGCGGCCTGTAGCCGTTTTCTGTATGGTCCAACTAACTTTCCGGGGTCGAAGGGTGAAAGTTGGCGCCGAGCCGTGGACCGATCGATCCGCGCCCGCGTCGCGGCCGCGCGGGCCCGCTGGACGTGGGCGGATGGTCATCTCGAACAGGGAACGCGGGTCAGGGGGCCGGTGCCGCCGTATGTACGCGCATGCTGGCCAAAACTTGATGCGGGCTACATGCAGCTGAGGACCCGGGGGTCAAGTCGCTTAAGGTCCTGTGCGCCGTTGGTGTCCTATGTGCATATCGAAGGCAGATTGTGTTCAACTGGCCGTAAAAATAGAAGGGTTGTCACCCTATATGGAGACCGGGCGGCGTCGGCGGCCCGTGTCGCTCGCGAGCACCGTGCGACTTCTACTGACGCCGCGCATGCGGCCACAGCCGCAGTTGGAGCATGGCGGCGAAGCGCGCGTCGGCGTCCGTGAGGTCGAGGCCGCCCACCTCGGCGAGCCGGCGCAGGCGGTAGCGGAAGGTGTTGGGGTGCACGTGGACGGCGGCGGACGCCGTGACCACGTCGCCGAAGGCGTCGAGCCATGCCCGTAGCGTCGGGACCAGGCAGGTGTGGTGTGCCGCGTCGTACGCCATGAGGCGGGCCACCGGGCCGGACGGGGGGTCGCCGCGTTCGGCGATCACGTCGGTGAGTTCGAGCAGGAGCGACTCGACGAACACGTCGGCGATGCGGGCCACAGAGCGGGCCCCCGAGCCCGCGCGCAGCACTCGCAGCGCCCGGTCGGCCCCGGCGCGGGAGGCGGGGAGTTCGGTGCTGCTTCGGGCGTACGGGCCGACTCCCACGCGCAGTTCCTGGCGCTCGCCGACGCGTTCCAGGAACTCGTCCGCGACGCGGACCGCCCGGGCCTCGGCGTCCGCGCGGCCGGCGAGGACCGGGACGATGCCGTAGACGACGTCGCCGACGAGCGCGGCGGCCGAGCGGGGGTGCACCGCGGTCAGGTGCATCGCGAACGCGTCGGTCAGGCGCTGGCGTTCGGCGACGTAGCGGGCGTGCCGGGCGGCGGACTGGTCGCCGTCGGGGCGGCCCGCGGCCGCGAGGGCGAGCACCGCGCCCGGCTGCTCGGCCAGCCCCAGCCGGGCGACGGCCTCGGCGGCGCCCGGCCCGCCCTCCAGGGCCGTGGCCACGAGGTCGGAGCGGAGCCTGCGCTCCACGTCGGCGCCGGCGCGCAGCCGCAGCAGGTGCAGGGCGACCAGCTTGGCCGCGTCGCACAGGGCCTGTTCGCGTTCGGCGCTGAGCGGTCCGTGCACGGCAGCCCAGATGGAGCCGAGGATCTCGTCGCCGGCGCGTACGGTCAGCGCTGCCCGCGGCAGGCTGAACTCTCCGCCGTCGCCCTCCGCGATGGGCGCCACGTACACGGGCCGGTCGCTGCGGTTCATGGCCTGGAAGACCCCGCGTTCCTCCAGGAGCCGGGTGTAGCGCTCCGGCACCTGACGGCCGAGGATGGTCTCGACGCGGGAGGGGTCGGCCTCGCCCTGCCGCCCGGAGAAGGCCAGCACCCGCCAGCTGCGGTCCTCGATGGTGACGGGCGCGTCGAGGAGCGCCCCGATCGCGTTGGCCAGCGCGAACAGATCCCCGGACGGCACCCCGCCCAGGGTCTGCGGGCCCGCGTCCCCGACGTCGCCCTCGACGATGAGCGAGCGCAGCATCGCGGCGAGCTGCGCCCAGGAGGCGCCGCGGGCCAGGCCGAGGAGGGCGACGCCGGACCGCCGGACCGCCGCGGCGACCTCCGCGTCGGCGGCGACCGGCGCGCGGACGACGAGCCCGGCGGCGCCCTGTTCGCCCAGGGTGTCGAGCAGCCGGACGATCTGGGCGGACTCGTACACGGCGACGCCGAGCACGAGCGCCCGGGGCGGCGGCACGGGCGCGTCGTGCGGATCGTGGATGACGACCCCGCCGATGTCACCGGAGCCGGAGCCGGAGCCGGGGCTTGAGCTGGAGCCGGGGCTTGAGCCGGCGCCGGAACCGGAGGCGGTGGCGTCGATGTCGCCGAGGACGAGGTCGAGGAGGGTGGGGCCGAGATCCTCCAGGACGCGCCGGAGGCCGGCTCGCGGACGGGGGGTCACCGGGATGAGCACGCTTCCTCCCTCAGGGGCGGAGACCGGCCTCTTGTACGCCGTATAGGTCGTGATCCTATGCGGTGCCCGCCGCCCGCGACAGCCCCGCCCCCGAGCCCGGCCCCGGCCGCCTTCCGGGCGTCGGGTTCACACCGCGATCCACTGGGTGGAGACGGTCACCTCTTCCAGGGCGTCCGCCAGCGGTTCCACGCCGATGCCGGGCCCCGTCGGCACCCGCAGATGTCCCTCGTCCAAGGTGAACGGCTCGGTGACATCGGTGCGGTAGTAGCGGTCGGAGGCGGAGGTGTCACCCGGCACGGTGAAGCCCGGCAGCGCCGCCAGCGCGACGTTCGCCGCCCGGCCGAGCCCCGTCTCCAGCATGCCCCCGCACCAGACCGGCACCCCGTGGGCCGCGCACACGTCGTGGATCCGGCGGGCTTCGAGATAGCCGCCGACCCGGCCCGGCTTGATGTTGACGATGCTGGTGGCGCCGAGCGCGATCGCGTCGGCGGCCGCGCGGGCCGAGGTGATGGACTCGTCCAGGCAGATCGGCGTACGCACCCGGCGGGCCAGCTCCGCGTGGCCCAGCAGATCGTCCTCGGGCAGCGGCTGCTCGATGAGCAGCAGGTCGAACGGGTCGAGCCCGGCCAGGAGGCGGGCGTCCGCCCGCGTGTAGGCGGTGTTGGCGTCGACCTGGAGCAGCACGTCGTCGCCGAAGCGCTCCCGCACGGCCCGTACCGGCGCGATGTCCCAGCCCGGCTCGATCTTCAGCTTGATGCGTACGTAACCGGCGTCGAGGTATCCGGCGACGGCGTCCAGCAGCTCGGGCACCGAGTCCATGATGCCGACCGACACCCCGCACGGCACCCGCTCCCGCACCGCCCCCAGCTCCCGCGAGAGCGGCACGCCGCGCTCGCGCAGCTCCGCGTCCAGCACCGCCATCTCCAAGGCCGCCTTGGCCATCTGATGGCCCTTGAAGGGGCTGAGCGCGGGCGCGACGCCGATCGCGTCCAGCTCCTCGCGGCGGTCCGCGAGCGCTGGCACGAGGAAGCGGCCGAGCACGTCAGCGCAGCCGTCGACGTACTCGGAGGAGTACAGCGGATCGCTCATCGCGACGCACTCGCCCCAGCCCTCCGCCCCGGCCGTCACCGCGCGCAGCAGCAGTGCCTCCCGGACCGTCTGGGTGCCGAACGACGTCCGGAACGGCGCCACCAGGGGCATCCGTACGCGGCGGATCTCGACTCCGGTCAGTTTCATGACGTCCTCTCCGTTTCGGCGTCCTCGATGGATTCTGTGTTTTCTGTGTTCTCGGCGTTTTCGGCGGTTTCGGTTTTTTCAGCGTTGTCTGTGTTTTCGAAGGTTTCGACGGTTTCAGCGGTTTCGATGGTTTCGACGATGTACCCGCCGGCCCGGTCGAAGCCGGTGACCCGCGCCCCGTCCGCGAGCAGCCCGCCCAGGACCTCGCGCAGGGCCGACCGCCAGGAGGCGGCGCACGCCGGGTCGGCGGCGCGCAGTGTCTCGATGTCCTCGGGCACGGCGACCAGCACGGTCGGGCCGTCGAGAGCGCCGGGGACGGGACGGCCCGACGGGGAGGCCGAGAGGCCGGCGGCGGCGCCCGCCGTGCTGACCGCGGGCGGCCGGCCCGCGCAGGCCGCGACGGTCTCCGGCGCCTCCAGACGCCAGGTGACGAGGAGCCGGTCGGAGTCGTCGGAACCGTTGATGCCGTCGTTCATCGACCCGTAGAAGTCGGGCAGGTACTCGGTGGCCCCGGCGGCCAGTTTGCCGAGGTTGAAATAGGCGTTGCGACGCACGAGCGGATCGAACGTCCAGGAGATCTCGGCGACGTCGCACCGCAGCGCCCAGGCCCGCTGGTGCAGTTTCAGCGCGTACCCGACGTTGCGCCCGCGCATCTCGCCCGCCACTCCCGCGATATGGCTGTGCAGGGCCCGCTCGGCGGGCGGCGCGAAGAACCCGGCGCAGGCCCCGACGAGTTCGTCCCCGTCGAAGGCGCCGGCCACATAGCTGCCCGCCTTCGACAGCGCGCGCAGCATCTCGGCCGTGATCGGCGGGATCTTGCCGTCGGGCCGCCAGATCCGCTCGTAGAGCCGCTGTACGGACTCCAGTTCGGCCAGGCTGGACAGGGTGCGGATGGAAACGCGGGCCGCGCGGGCCGCGGCCCGCGCCGCGGCGACGGCCTCGTCGGACCCGCCGCCCGTACCGGCGGCGCGGCTCGGATCGCTGGACAGATCAATCACAGGTGTCATCTTCTTTGCCGTGAGGGCGCGCCAGGATGTCCCGCAGCAGCGCCGTGAGCAGGGCGGTACGCCGGGGCAGCTCGGCCACCTCGACGTGTTCGTGGTCGGCGTGCGCACCGCCGCCGACCGCCCCGAGGCCGTCGAGGGTGGGCGTGCCGACGCCCGCGGTGAAGTTGCCGTCCGACGCGCCGCCGACGGCGACCGGGACGAGCGGCCCGACCCCGAGTTCACCGGCGAGCCGGGCGACGCGGGCGAACAGTTCCCGCGACGCGGCCCCGGGCAGCGGCGGACGGTTGGGCCCGCCCGACACCTCGACGCCCGCGCCGTCGAGTACCGGCCGCAGCGCCCGCATCTCGCGGTCCACACGGTCCTGTTCGTCGGCGTCGCGCACCCGGACGTCGACCGCGAACAGCCCCTCGGCGGCGACGGTGTTCGACGTGGTGCCCGCGGTGAGCAGCGTCGGCGTGACCGTGGTGCCGGTCGCGCCGTCGCCGAGCCCGGCGACGGCGAGGATCTGGTGGGCGGCCTCGATGCTCGCGTTCACCCCGCGGTGCGGTTCGAGCCCGGCGTGCGCCGCCCGGCCCCGCACCGCCACCTCGTACAGCGATACGCCCTTGCGCTCCGTCTTGAGCGCCCCGCCGTCCGCCGAGGCCTCCAGGACCAGCGCCGCGTCGCAGCCCCGGGCCTCCTCCTCGACGAGCGCGCGGGACGAGGGCGAGCCCAGCTCCTCGTCGCCGGTGATCAGCACGGTGACGCCGTCCGCCCCGCCGCCGGAAGTCGGACCGTCGGAAGTCCCGCCGCCTGAAGCCGTGCCGCCTGAAGCCCCGCCGTCGGAAGTCGCACCGCCGGAAGCCGCGCCGAGGGCGGCGACGGCGTGGAAGGCCATCACCACACCGGCCTTCATATCGAAGCAGCCGGGACCGCGCAGCAGCCCGTCCTCGATCCCGAACGGATGGGTGGCCAGCGATCCGATGGGCCACACCGTGTCGTGGTGGCCGAGGACCAGGACGCGGCGCGGCCCGTCGCCGAGCCGCCAGCGCAGATGGGTGCGCCCGTCGAGGACGATGCGCTCGGGGGCGGCCGCCAAGTGCGCGGCCCCCATCTCCGCCACCAGGTCGGCGCTGCGCGCCACGGCCGCCAGGTCGGCGGACGGCGACTCGCAGCGCACCAGCGCCTCGATGTCGGCGAGCATGCGCGGCAGCGCCTCTTCGAAGCCGCGCACGGTCACGGCCGGCCGTGCGTCGGAGACGTCCGTGCGGGAGTCGTGAACAGCCATGTCAGCCGACCTTCGGAGTGGCGCGGGCGCTGTAGTGGACGTACTGCTCGCCGGTCTCCAGCGTGTAGAAGGTGACCGGCACCCAGGTCCGCGTGCCGGGCATCAGGAAGACGAACTTCCCGTCGCCGACCGGGATGAGTTCGGCCTCCCGGGCGGGCGAGGTTTCGTACGCGGCGAGCGGCCCCGTCACCGTATGACTCAGCGTCAACTTGCCGTTGGTAAAGGCGATATCGGCGCGCGCACCGGCCCGCTCGTACACACCGGCCTGCCGGGCGGCGTCCACGGCGGGCGGCCGGTCGGCGGGGGCGAGCGGGGTGGGCACGGCCACGCCCGCGACCTCGGCGAAGATCTCCCGGAACAGCTCCTGGTACAGGTCGCGCGCGTTGCCGCCGTTGGTCAGCAGGGTCACGGCGAGGCCCTGGTCGGGCAGTACGCGCAGGAACGCCGACTGGCCGATGGTGTTGCCGTCGTGCCCGTACAGCCGCTGCCCGTCCCAGTCGAACCGTATCCAGCCCAGCCCCCAGGAGTCGCCCAGCGTGTCCCGGTCCGGCAGATCGGCCTGATGCGCGGCCATCGCCGCGGCGCTCTCCGCGCTCAGCACCCGCTCGCCGTCCGGGCCCAGGCCCCCCGTCAGGTGCAGCCGCGCGAAGGCCAGCACGTCGGCGGTCGCGGCGGTGATCAGCCCCGCGGGCCCGGCCGAGCGGGGCAGCCCCCACACCGCGGCGGGCGCGGGGTCCGCGCCGCCCTCGGCGACATGCCCGACCGCGGCCCGCAGCAGCAGCGCCTCCTCCGGGAGCGTCACCGCGCCCGTCAGGCCCAGCGGCGTGAACAGCCGCTCGCGCAGCGCGCGGTCCCAGGTGAGGCCGGTCAGCTTCTCGATGACCCGGCCGGCCAGGCTGAAGCCCGAGTTGCAGTACGAGAACGTCCCGCCGAGGGGATGGTTCTGCGCCGCCTCCTCCAGCAGTTCGGTGTAGCGCTCCAGGCAGTCGTCGCCGCGCCCGGTGTCGGTGAAGACGTCGCCGTCGATGCCGCTGGTGTGGGTGAGCAGGTGACGCATCGTCACCTGCTTGGCGGCGACCGGGTCCGCCAGCCGCAGCTCGGGCAGTACGTCCACGAGCGGCGCGTCCAGGTCCAGCCTGCCCTCGTCGACGAGCTGCATGACGACCGTCGTCGTCCAGACCTTGGTGATGGACCCGATCTGGAAGACCGAGTCGTCGGTGACGCCGACGCCGGTGGCGGTGGACAGGACGCCATGGTGGGCCCGGAGCACCTCATCGGCCGGAGCGGCGCTCGCGGTACCGCCCGAGGCGCCGTCGTTGGCACCGAGCCGCAGGATGCCCAGGGCCGCGCCCGGCACCCGGTGCGCTCCGGCGAGTTCGACGAGCCGCCGCTGCCAGTGGGCCGCGTCGAGGGGCGCCTTGCGCGGCCGCCCCGGCTCCCCGGCGTACCGCTCCACCCAGTCCACGACGCGCTGATTGAAATCCACCCGGTGGGAGGGCGGCCCGTCCAGCGGGAACATGTGCGTACCGCCCGGATACAGCACCAGCTCCGTGGGCACGCCTTGGGCGCGCAGCGCGTGGAACCACTGCTCGGCCTGGCCGACGGGGCAGCGCTGGTCCTCGCCGCCCTGCACGATCAGGGTCGGCGTCCGCACGTCCCCGACCCGGCTCATGGGCGACTGCCGCGCGTACTCCTCGCGCGCGTCCCACGGCGCTCCGCCCAACTCGGCCGGGCCCAGCAGGTGCGCGGCGTCCGTCGTTCCGGCCATGCTGGTCAGATCGGTCACCACGCCGCCCCCGACGGCCGCCGCGAACCGGTCGTCGCGACTGGTCAGATAGCAGGTCATGAACCCGCCGTAGCTGTAGCCGGTGACGGCGAGCCGCCGCGGGTCGGCGGCGCCCTCGGCGACGAGCTGGTCGATGGGCTCGGTGAGGTCCGCGGCGTCGGAGACCCCCCACCCGCCGACCACCGCGGTGAGGAACTTCTCGCCGTAGCCGTCGCTGCCGCGCGGGTTGAGCATCAGCACCGTCCAGCCGCGCTCGGCGAGCACCTGGTGGTAGAGGTGGGCGGAGTCGGCCGCCCCGTGCCACCCGTTGTGCGGGCCGCCGTGCACGTCCAGGAGCAGCGGCGCGGGCCCGGTCCGCGCCGGGTCGCGCAGCAGCCAGCCGTGCACCACCGTGCCGTCCGACACGGTGAACTTCCGCTCCTCACGCGTGAACAGGGCCACGTCGGACGCGCCGTGCGCGGTACGTACCCGGGTCGCGCCGGAGGCGACGTCGACGGTGGCGATCTCACCGTAGGAGTCGGCGGTGGACAGGACGATCGCGACGGTGCCGCCCGAGACGGACGCGCCGGTCACCTGGAGCGTGCCCCCGCCGACCACCCGACGCGGCGTGCCGCCGTCGAAACCGGTGACGTAGAGGTTGGTGAAGCCGCGGTCCCGCAGGCAGAAGAGCACCTGGCGGCCGTCGTCCGCGAGCTGGGGGAGCGCCCCGGGGTAGCCCGGCCCGCCGGGCATCACATTGCGGTCCAGGCAGCCGGTGAGGTCGGCGGGCCCGGCGCTGCCGCCGCCGGCCACCGGCACCCGCAGCAGCCGGGCGTTCCCGACCGCCGTACTCGCCGACCCGACGACCAGCAGCGCCGCACCGTCCGCCGTCCAGCCCACGGCCCCCGCCTGGCCGGTGTCCGAGCCGGCCAGGACCGGCTCGGCGCGGTGCGGCCCCACCTCGACGACGTACGCGGCGCTGCTCGACGACAGATCGGAGTCGGCCCCGCGGGCCGCCGGGAAGGCCAGCCGGGCGCTGTCGGGCGACCAGGCGGGCGCGCCCGCGTGCCAGCCGCCGTACGTGATCTGCCGGACCTCGCGATCGGCCAGGCGGACCGTGTGCAGATGGGTGCGTATCGTGCGCAGCAGCCCGGGGCCGTCCGCCTTGTAGGTCAGCCGCCGCGTGACGACCGGCCGCCTGGCGCGCAGCGCGCGGTCCGCGTCGCTCTCGCCCCCGGCCGCGTCCAGGTCCACCGGCGCGGTGAACGCGAGCGCGCCGCCGTCCGGACTCCACACCGGTGCGCCCGCGCCGAGCGGCATCGCCGTGACCTGCTCGGCCTCGCCGCCGGCCGCGGGCAGCAGCCACACCTGCGCGGGCGCGCCGTCCTGGGAGCGCAGGAAGGCGATCCGGGTCCCGTCGGGCGACCAGACGGGCGCGCTGTCCGCCGGGCCGCGGGTCAGCCGGCGCGGCTCGCCGTCGCCGGCGGCCACCTGCCACAGCGCCGTCACGTCCCGGTCGGCGTCGCGGTCGGCGGTGCGCAGTACGTACACGATCTCGGCGCCGTCCGGCGAGACGGACGGCTGCTCGGGGATCGCGAGGCCGTACAGGTCGTCGATGCGCAGGCGTGGAGTCACGGGCGGTACCTCCTGGGGGTGGCCGTCAAAGGGATGGTGGTCAAAGGGGTGGTCAGACCGCCGGGCGGCCGAGGCGGTCGCGGAAGAGCCGGAGCACGTTGCCGCCGAGCACGCGGGCGATGTCGTCGTCGGCCCAGCCGCGCCGCAGCAGCGCCTCGGTCACCAGCGGAAGCCCGGCGGGCCCTTCGAGACCGGGCAGATACCGGTCCGTGGGCACGCCCTCGATAGGGGCGTCCGCGCAGCAGGGCGGGGTGGTGTCGGCCATCACCTCCTGCACGAAGTCCGGGCCGAGCCCGACATGACCGACACCGGCGACGTTCGCGAGGTGCTCGATATGGTCGACCAGCCGGTCGACGGTGTGGTCGCTCTCGTGCAGGAACGGCGCGAAGAAGTTCACGCACACCACGCCGCCGTTCGCGGCGGTCGCCTTCACCTGCTCGTCGGTGAGATTGCGGTGGTGGTCGCGCAGCGCACGCGCCGAGGAGTGGGTGGCGATGACCGGCCGGGTCGCCAGCTCCAGCACATGCCCGACACCGGCGGCCCCGAGATGGCTGATGTCGAACATCATGCCGACGCGCTCCATCTCGGCGACCGCGGCGACGCCCGCGCGGGTGAGCCGGCTCCCGGCCGCGTCCTCGCCGCTGCCGTCGGCGAGCGCCGTACGTCCGAAGTGCGCGAGGGACGCGATCCGCACTCCGAGCCGGTAGAGGGTCTCCAGGAGTTCGACGTCCTCGCCGATGCCCGGCGCGCTCTCCAGGGCGAGTACGAGCGCGATCCTCCCGTCGTCCAGGGCGGCGTCCACCTCGGCGCCGTCGTAGCAGAGCCGGACCGCGTCGGCGTTCCCGGCCGCGAGGCGGTGCGCGGCCTCGATCATGCGCAGGGTCCGCCGCAGCGCCCCCTCGGGCCGGTACCCGTCGTCGATGAACACGGGCAGCACCTGTATGTCCACACCGCCGGCCACCAGTTGGGGCAGCCACCGCTCACGGAAGAACGACGCCCACTGATCGACGGGCCGGGTCGTCACGGCGCAGAGCAGGTCGTTGTGCGTGTCGGCGACGACGCTGCGCCGGTGCAGGGCGGCGGCGCGGCTGGGGGCTGTGGTCATGTACGGGCTCCATTCGGAGGGGCGGGGTCGCCGGCCGGGGGTGGTACGGGTCCTTCCGGTTCCGGCCGGGCGGCGGGTCGTTCCGCGCTCGACGGGGAGGATCTACCCGCTCCGGGGCGTTTGTGATCTTCGGCGCTGGTGGGGGAGGGGCGGCCTGTCGTCGATCGGGCGGGGTCTTCGGCTTCCTTGGCGGCGGGGGTTCCGGTCTCCGGTCGGGTTTCGGAGTCTCCGGCTTCTTGGCGGTCGGAGGCTCTCGCGGACAGGCCTGGGTCTCCCGCGGACAGGCCGGGTTCTCCCGCGAACAGGCCGAGTTCTTCCGTGAGCGCGCCGGGTTCGCCCGCGAAGTGGCAAGCCGCCCGGTGCGGGCGTCGTTCGGCGTCCCGCGCGGGGTCGGCGGTGCGGCAGAGGTCGCGGTCGGACCGTACGAGAGGGCCCAGCCCGCAGCGCGGGTGGTAGCGGCAGCCGGCCGGCGGATGGTGCGGATCGCTCGGCTCGGCGTCCACGGCCTCCGCGCCGCCCGCGCCCACCGCTCCCGCGCCGCCCGTGTCCTCGAAGCGCCCGGCGTGTTCGGCGTGCTCGAACAGCGGCGTGTCCCAGGACGGCGCCGCGCTCAACAGCTCGCGGGTGTAGGGGTGCTGAGGGTCGGAGAGGACCTGCTCGGTGGGGCCGGCCTCGACGATCCGCCCCAGGTACATGACGGCGACGATGTCGCTGAGGTAGCGCACGACGGCGAGGTTGTGCGAGATGAACAGCATCGACAGGCCCAGCTGCCGCCGTACGTCGCGGACGAGATTGAGCACGGCGCCCTGCACCGACACGTCGAGCGCGGAGGTGATCTCGTCCGCGATCACCACCCGGGGCCGGGCGGCCAGCGCGCGGGCCAGCGCGACGCGTTGGCGCTGACCGCCGGAGAGCCGGCCGGGGAGCATGCCGGCCCGGTCCGGATCGAGGTTGACCAGTTCGAGGAGGCGCGCCACCTCGGCCCGCCGCGCCCCGGAACGTCTCGCCGCGAACCGCGGACCGCCGTCGCGCGGCATCGCCTCGCTGATCGACGCCCCGATGCTCATGCGCGGGTCCAGCGAGGAGTACGGGTCCTGGAACACCATCTGCAACGGGCGGCGCCTCGCCGACCGCCGCACGTCGGCGCCGTCGAGCAGCACCCGCCCCGCGCTGACCGGCGCGAGGCCGACGGCGCTGCGCGCGAGCGTCGACTTTCCCGATCCCGACTCGCCCACCAGGCCGACCACTTGGCCGGACGGCACGGTCAGGCTGACGCCGTCCACGGCGGTGAGTCCGCTTCTCCGGGTCCCGTACCGCACGCTCACTTGTTCGAAAATCAGCTCGCTCACGCGCCACCTCCGGCGGCCTCGGTCTCGACGTCACGACCATCGTCCGCCCCAGGCCCCGGCCGGGGCCCGGTCCCGTCGCCCCGGCCGCCCTGCGGGTGCCAGCAGGCCACGCGATGCCGGTGCCGCTGCCGGGACGGGGGCCCGGCACCGATGTCCACCGGCACCGGCACCGGGTCCTCGGCCCGGCATCGTTCGTCGGCGAACGAACAGCGCGGGGCGAACGCGCAGCCCGCCCCGGTCCGGCCCGGCTCCGGCGGCCGGCCCGGAATGACCGCCAGCGGCGCGTTCCGGTCGGTGTCGAGCGCGGGGACGGCGGCGAGGAGCGCCCGGGTGTACGGGTGGCGCGCGGCGGTGCGGAGCCCGGCGGTGGGCAGGTCCTCCACGATCCGCCCGGCGTACATGACCAGGACCCGGTGGCAGCTCTGCGCCACCACGGTGATGTCATGGCTGATCAGCAGCAGGGCGGCCTGCTCGCCTTGACGAGCCGTGGGCCCGTCCCGCCGAGCCGCGCGACCGGCATCGGCTGATGTCTCGGCCCCGGCCCCGGCTCCGTCCCCGTCCTCGGCCGCGTCCCTCCGCACCCGGGCGAGCAGCCGCAGCACCTGCCGCTGCACGGTGACGTCCAGGGCGGTGGTCGGCTCGTCGGCGATGACCAGGCGCGGTTCGCCCATCAGCCCCATCGCGATCATCGCCCGCTGCCGCATGCCCCCGGAGAACTCGTGCGGATACTGGCGGGCCCGCCGTTCGGGCGCCGGCACCCGCACCCCGCGCAGCCGCTCCACGGCCCGCGCGAGGGCCTTGCCGCGCGAGAGCCCCTGGTGCCGCTCGGACACCTCGGCGAGCTGGCGCCCGATCCGCTGGGTCGGGTTGAAGGAGGTCATCGGGTCCTGGAACACCAGGGCCAGCGACGTGCCGAGGAGTGCCCGCGCCCGAGCCTCGGACGCCCGTAGCAGCGGCGTCCCGAGGAAGTCCAGGCGGGCGGCGGAGACGACGCCCGGCGCCTCGATCAGCCGGGAGATCCCGAGGGCCGTCAGGCTCTTCCCCGACCCGGACTCCCCGACCACGCCGACGGATTCCCCGGCGCCGACGGTGAAGCTGACGCCGCGTACCGGGGCCACGGGCCCCGAGGCGCCGGGGAAGGCGACGCGCAGATCCTCCACGACGAGTACGGGCCGGCTGCCGTCGTCCTCTACGTGCGCGGTGGCCGCCGGGACGGCGTACGAGGGTGCTTCCTTGAGCGGCGCTTCCTTGAGCGGCGCGGGCGCCGACGAGCGCGCTCCGACCACGCCCGCCACGGTCTCCCCGAACAGGTTGAAGGCGAGCCCGGCGACCACCACCGCGACGCCCGGCGCGAGGGCCGCGGTGGGGTTGACGTAGATCTGGTTGAGGCCCTCCCCGAGCAGCCGGCCCCAGTCGTAGGCCGGGGCCTGCACCCCGATGCCGAGGAACGAGAGCCCGGCGAAGGCGAGCAGCGCCATGCCCGCGCTGATGGTGGCGTTGACGATCAGCGGCTCCCCGATGTTGGGCAGCACATGCCGCACGAGCAGCCGGACCCGGCCCACCCCGGCCACCCGCGCCGCCGCCACGAAGTCCCGCCCGGCGACCGCCGCGGACAGCGTCTGGGTCAGCCGGGCGAACGCGGGCGCCATGGCGAGCCCGATGGCGAGCACCGCGCCCTCGGCGCCGACCCCGAAGATCATGGCGAAGAAGAGGGCGAGCAGCAGTCCGGGGAAGGCCACGGCGATGTTCACGGCCGAGGTCACGAGCCGCCCCGCCCACCGGGGCAGCACCGTGGGCGCGGTCCCCAGGACCGTGCCGGCCGCCACCCCGATCACGGTGGCCTCCACCGCGAGCTTGACGGACAGCCGCGTGGCGACGAGGACGCGGGCGAGGATGTCCCGCCCCAGGCCGTCCGTACCGAGCAAGTGCGCTCCGGTCGGGCCCTGCTGGAGCGCGTCCGTGTCGATCGCCGACGCCCGGCCGCCCCACAGTACGGGCGCGAGCAGGGTCAGCGCGATCAGCAGCGTCAGCAGGGCGGCGGAGCAGGCGCCCACGGGCGTACGCACGACGGCCCGCACCTTCGCGAACCTGCCTTGCGCGAACCTGTCCTGCGTGATCCGGCCTTCCGTGAGCCGGCCGTCCGCCATTCGGCCCTCCTCGATCCCGTCCTTCGCGCATCCGGCCGCCGCGGGCCCGCCCGGCGGCGGCGCTTCGCTGTCGCGCACGGCTCACGCCCCCCGGATCGTCGAGCGCGGATCGAGCACCGCGAGCAACACGTCGACCAGCAGATTCACCGTCAGGACCCCGATCCCGTAGACGAGTACGACGGCCTGCACCACGGGGTAGTCCTTCGACTGGATGGACTGCACGATCGTCGACCCGAGCCCCGGCCACGCGAAGACGTTCTCGACGAGCACCGTCCCGGCGACCAGCCCGGTCAGCACCAGGCCGCCCATGGTGAGCGTGGCGGTGAGCGCGTTGGGCAGTGCGTGCCGTGCGTAGACCGCCGGTGCGGGCAGCCGCTTGGCGCGCGCGGTGCGGATGAAGTCGTGGCCCAGCACGGCCAGCATCTCGACCCGCACGATCCGGGCGAGTACGGCGGCGGGCTGGGCGGCCAGCGCCAGTACGGGAAGCACGTACGAACTCATATCGCCGCGCCCGGCCACGGGGAACCACCCCAGATGCACCGAGAACACGTAGACGAGCCCGACGGCCAGCAGGAACTCGGGGATCGCCGCCAGCAGCACGCTGGTCGAGGTGAACGCCAGCTCCGCGCCCCTGCGCCGGCCGCCGCGGGTCAGGACGGCCATCGCCACGCCCACCGGGATGGCGATCACCATGGCGACGGCGAAGGCGGCCAGGGCCAGTTGGGCCGTAGCCGGGAGCCGGTCGGCGATCTGCCGCGACACCGGCAGATCGCTCAGCATGGACGTGCCGAAGTCGCCGACGGACACCGACCGCAGGTAGTGCCAGTACTGCGTCAGCAGCCCGTCGTCCAGGCCGAGCGCCTGCCGCCGCGCGTTCACCGCCGCCACCGGAGCCGTCATCCCGAGCGCGGAGCGCACCGGGTCCCCGGGGATCAGATGGATCATCACGAAAGCGGCGGTGACCACCACCCACAGCGACACCGCGAACCGCCCGAGCCGCCGCCCCGCGAACGACAGCCACGGACTCCCCAGCACCCCCCGCAGCACACCGTCCGGTGCTGCGGGCCTGGCAACCACAGTGGACACCAGAAACGACCTCCGTCGGACTCCGTATCGGAACCCAGCGAGTGTCGCGCCCACCAGGGAGCCACCGATTCGTCCCCGCGCACAAGAAGCGCGCGGCACCTGGTACTACAGCACAACTGACGGCACGTACGCCCTATACGCCTGTACGCGCGCCATGCGGCCCCGACGGCCGAGGGCTGTCACCGTTCACGGTCCCCCGGTGCGGGGCCGGAGCCGCTGTCCGCTCCGGCGGCGGCCTCGAAGGCCGGTACGTCGAGCACGTCCGCGTGCAGGGGAATGATGGAGCGCATCAGCATCTCGTGGCGCTCCGGGTCGCCGTCGGCGCACAGGTCGCCGAGGACGAGCAGGCGGTAGTCGCGGTCGGCGGCGTCCCGCAGGGTCGACAGGACGACGCCGCTGGTGAAGACGCCGCCGAGTACCAGGGTGTCGATGCCCCGCGCGCGGAGCAGCGCGTCGAGCGAGGTGGTGCTGAAGGCGCTGACGCGGGTCTTGGTGACGGTGTGCGCCCGCCCGTCGGCCCGTAGCAGGCGGTGGACCTCCGTCCCCGGGGCGCCCGCGGGCAGGGCCCCGGCCCGGGCCAGGGGCGCGAACGCCTTGTTGTGCGCGGGGACGGCGGCGTGGTCCTCCGGGGTGAAGGCGACGCGCACGTGAATCTCCTGGATGCCTGCCGACCGCGCGGCGCGCTGGGCGCGCCGGGCGCGCTCCACGAGCCGCTCCGACGCGGGGAGGCGCTCCAGCAGGGAGTGCTGGAAGTCCATGAGCAGCAGCGCGGTCCGGCCGGCGGCCAAGGTGGGAGTTTCGCTGGGCAAGAGTTTCCTTCCTGAAGGGTTCGGACTCCTTGTGCGCTGTGGCTGACCGGCGCGGGGTGGGCGTCCCGGCGCTCCGGCACGATTTACTACAGCGCTGGATAATCCAGTACTGTAGTTAATGTGATGAGCGATGACCAGCTCGACTGGCTGGACCCCGACGAACTGCGGACCTTCCGCGCCCTCAACCGTGCCTGGGAGGCGGTGACGGACCGGCTCGACCAGGACCTGGAGCGCGAACTCGGCCTGCCCCGCAGCTACTTCGACATCCTCTGGCGGCTGCGCCGCGCACCGGGACGAGCCCTGCGCATGACCCGCCTGGCGGAGATCACCCGCTCCAAGGCCAGCCGGATCACGCACGCCGTCGGCCGCCTGGAGAAGGCCGGACTGGTGCGCCGCGAAGTCCCCGAAGGCGACAAGCGCGGCTGGCTGGCCGTCCTGACCCCGGAAGGCCTGGAACGGGCGGAGCAGGCCGCGCCGATCTACGCGCGCGGCGTCCGCGAGCACGTCCTCGCCCCGCTGACCGGGGACCTGCGCGACCAGCTCACCACCATCGGCGAGACCCTTCTCGCCCATCTCGACCCAGAAGCGCTGCCCGGCGCCGAGGACAAGGAAAGGAGGGCCAATTGACGACCCAGCCCCCAACTCGTACGCACACCGCCGCCGCCCCGACAGAGACACCTCCCGCGAGCCGTGGACGCCTGCTCCAAGTGCAGGCGGTCGCCGGGCTCGGCGGTTTCCTCGCCGGCGTCAACACCTCCACCATGGACGTCGCCCTGCCCACCGTCAGCCGCCACTTCGGCGCCTCGGCCTCCGGCGCCTCCTGGACCCTGCTCTCCTACATGCTGGTCACCACCGTGCTGGTGTTCGTCTTCGGACGGGTGGCCGACATGATCGGCCGACGCCGCATGTACCTGGGCGGGATAGCCCTGCTCACCGTCGGCAGCCTGCTCTGCGGCCTGGCGCCCGGCATCGGCTGGCTGATCGTCTTCCGCTGCCTCCAGGCCGTGGGGGCGGCGGCGCTGCTCTGCAACATCACCGCGCTGATCACCGACGCCTTCCCGGCGCGCAGGCTGCCGACCGCGCTGGGGACCAACGCCACCATCGCCGCCCTCGCCCAGGTGCTGGGCCCGGCCCTGGGCGGCGCGCTCGCCTCCGGCCTGGGCTGGCGCGCGGTGTTCTGGTTCAACGTGCCCGTCGGACTGCTGGGCCTCGTCTGGGCCCGCACGGTGCTGCCCGCCGGAGCGCCGCACACGCGCGGGGAGTCCTTCGACTACCTCGGCGCCGTGCTGTCCACGCTCGGCCTCGGCGGCCTGATCCTCGCCTTGTCCGAGGGCGGGGCGCTCGGCTGGACCAGCCCGCCGGTCCTCGTCGGCGGCGCCCTCTTCCTCGCCTTCACCCCGCTCTTCCTCGTGGTGCAGGCCCGGCGGCGGCAGCCGCTGCTGGACCTCGGCCTGTTCGCCGACCGCGCCCGCAGCCTGGCCTACCTCTCACTGTTCCTGGTGGCGATGGCCTACTTCGCCGTGGTGCTGCTCATGTCGCTCTACCTTCAGGCCGCCGCCGGCATGGCCCCCTACCAGGCCGGGCTGCACGTCCTGTACGTGGCCGTGGCCATGGCCGCCGCGGCCCCGGCCGCCGGCCGGCTCCGGGAACGCTTCAGCGCACGCGCCCTGTCCAGCACCGGGCTGGCCGTCTCGGCGGCCGGGCTGTTCGGCCTGTCCGCGGTGGTCGGCCCCGACATGAACGGCGCCGTCCTCGCGGGGTGCCTGCTGGCCGTGGGCGCCGGAGTGGGACTGTTCATGACCCCGAACACCGGCGCCATCATGGGCTCGGTACGGCCCGAACGGCGCGGCATCGCCAACGGTGTGCGCCAGACCGTGCAGAACGCCGGGTACGCGGTCAGCACCGCCCTCTCCCTCGCGATCGTGACCGGCGGCCTGCCCGCCCCCGTCAAGAAGGCCGCCTACGCCGGCACGGTCTCCGCGCTCTCCCCGCACACCCTGCAAGCCTTCACCACCGGCTACCGCTGGGTGCTCCTGACCCTCGCCGGCACCTGCGTCCTCGCCCTCGTCGCGTCCCTCAGCCGCGGACGGGCCGCCTGACGTCGCTCCGCGAGAGCCGTCGGCCGGTGAACGCGCGTACTGAACCCGCCGGGTCGCGGTCGCGGGCCGCGTCCCCGGCGGCGCGTGACGGGGAGGTGTACGACCGGCCGCCCCCCTGGCTCGGTCTCCGTCACCGTCCGGTGGGCCGCGTACCGCACGTCGGGGTGCGGGTGCGCGTGCAGGGCGTGCAGCAGGGGCCGCCGTCGAGAGAGGGCGTCAGTGAATGGGGAATCGCGCCCTCGAAAGGACGGCGAATTTCACAGGGCAATCAGCCCGGCTTTCGTCGGTTTGAACCCGCAGGAATCGAAATAGAAAGACTCCAGACCGTCGTCGAAGTCGACATGCAGCCACTCGCATTCGGCGGCGCGAGCCCCTTCCGCCGCCGCCGCGACGAGCGCGGTGCCGATGCCCCGCCGCTGCCCCGCGCGGGCCACGACCGTATCGAGAATGAAGGCGTGCACGCCGCCGTCCCAGGCGACGTTGACGAAACCGACGAGGCGGCCTTCCTCCCGCGCGCAGACCCAGCCCAGACTGTGGCGGGTGAGCTGCGCGACCCAATCGGTCGCGAGGGGCGGGTGGTCGAAGCCTTCGGAGTGCAGCGCCTCGATCGACTCGTTGTCGACGTCGCCGCGCCATTCATAGGTGATCGTCATGACGGGATCGTAATGTTCGGCGGGGAAAGGGGACGAGCGAATATCCGGGGGCGGGCGGGGCGCACTGCCACGTTGCCGCCCTCGGCGCTCTCACCGCCCCGGGCGCCAGAAGGTCAGCCGGTCCGTGGCCGTACGGGCCCGCCAGACGGCAGACTCGTAGTCCAGCCGCCAAGTACAGCCCCAGATCATCGAGGATTCCGTGCGCGGTGTCACGGCGGCGTCGGGCGCGTTCTCTGCGTGTGGCGGGACTGTCCATCGGCTCAGTTTAGGGACCGCTGTGGCGGGAGTGCCGTGTGTGGTCGAGGAGGTCAGAGCCCCAGCATCTGTCGTACTCGCTTGAGGCGCTGTTCGTCCCACTCCACCCCAGGGTCGGGTTCGAGGAAGGACAGCGCTGTGGCGGCGATCCCCAGCGCGGGCTGCGACCACTCGGCCTCGCTTGTGGTGTCGAAGACGCGCGGTCTGATGTGCCGGTCGCGTAGGTCGGGGCGGGAGAGCGCGGTGAGCACGAAGCCGCGCATGGTGGCGTTCAGCTGGGTGGCCAACTCTTCGAACGTGGTGCGGAGTCCGGGTCGCAGACGCAGCCCCAGCAGGTCTGCGAGCTGCTCGTACGATCGCGCGATCCGGGCGTTGAGCCCGTGTTCGGCGGCTTCGAGGGAGACTCCCACCTCCCGGCGCAACTCCCCGTCGGCGAGGCCGAGATAGGTGGCGTGCAGCGCGATGTACGTACGCCACCGCGTCGAGGCGTACATGGCGTCGAAGTCCCGCAGCGCGCCCTGCCGGAGCAGTTCGACGCAGAGGCCGTGGCGGCCCTCGGGGGTGCCGAACAGATCGAAGCGCTCGCGTCCGAGCTGCCGTACCGCGTCCTCGCCGCCCCGGCCGTCGGCGCCGGTCGCGGCGGGCGCCTGTTGGGCGAGTTCCCTGAGCAGATCGCTGAAGAACAGGTCCTTGTAGGGCCAGCGGCGGTACACGGCGCTGCGGGCGACTCCGGCGTCACGGATGACGTCCTCGAAGCTGATGTGCTCCAGACTCACCGTCAGGCCGGCGCCCGCGACCATCGACATGGCCGCGTCGAGCATGCGCCGCGCGGTCTCGGCGTCCGTGAGCCGGCGCCGCCGCCGGGTCGGCCCGGCGGCCGGTTGCTCGTTCGTCATCCTGCCTCTACTCTCTCGATGAACTTGAGACACGATATCCCAAGTTTCATCAGCGCCGTGCGGCCTGTGCGGCGATTTCGGTCATGTCGACCCTTGGAGAGCCCGCATGTCCACGCAGCCACCCGCCCCCGTCCGCAAGGCCGCCACTCTGCTGTACGTCGCGGCCGCCTTGGCCGTCGTCGCCGCCGCGGTGACCGTCGCCGACCAGGCCGTGGGCGACGCGCTCGCGCATCAGCTTCAGCGGACCTACCCCCAGCGTGCCGCCGACCGGATCGGGGCGGCCGAATCCAGCATCCCCACCTACCTGTTCACCCTCGCCGCGGCCGGCGCCGCCCTGTTCGCCTGGCTGGGCCGGGCGAGTCGGCGGGGCAGGCGCGGAGTGCGCGGAACGGGCACGGTGGCCGTAGCTCTCGGCACCGCCCTGGCCGCCTACAACTTCAGCCAGCCGCACCCCCTCCTGATCACCGTGGCCGGACTGCTCCCGTGCCTGGGCGGGGCGGCGGCCATGGCCCTGCTGTGGGGGCGGGAGTCGTCGGCGCACTTCAAGTCCCTCAGCACGCGGCCGACCGCCTGAGGGACCGTCGTGTAACGTCCCCGGCGTGAACACCGGACCGGCGCGGCCGCGCCACACACGGATCGGCTATCCGGCGGAGGGCTGACCGCCCGTCGGGTGCGCGGCAGGCGCCCCCTTGGTTCGGCACGCGGACCTCCCCAGTGCTCGTGCACTACGAGTCCGTTTCCGTGTCGAACAACAGAGGCCAGCCGTATGACAGTCACGTTCAACCACACCATCATCGCCGCCAAGGACCGAGACGACTCGGCCCGGTTCTTCCGGGAGCTGCTGGAGCTCGCGGAAGCGCCGTCCTGGGGGCCGTTCACCAATATCCAGCTCTCCGACGGCGTGCTGCTTCAGTTCGCCGAGCCGCCGGTGGAGATCCAGATGCAGCATTACGCGTTTCTGGTCGACGACGAGCTCTTCGACCGGGCTTACCGGCGGCTGGGCGAACGCGGCATCGAGTACTGGGCCGACCCGCGGATGCGCCGCTCAGGCGAGATCAACAACGAGCACGGCGGTCGTGGGGTGTATTTCAAGGACCCCGCCGGGCACGCGATCGAGCTGATCACCCGCCCGTATCTGTAACCGAGGCGGCCCGCGCCGCCGCCCGATGAACAGGCGGCGGCGCGGGCCGGACCACCGGCCCCTACCGCGAGTCTCCGCGCGTCTCGTTCCCGGCCGGAGCAGCGGCGGTGGCGGAGGTGCCACCCGTGGCCGGAGCGGACGGCGAGTGGTGCGGGGGCGCGACCGCCCGGTGCCGCAGCCGTTCCGCCGTCCATACCGCGAGCCCCGCCGCCGACAGCGCCGCGCCCAGGGCGCACACTCCGCCCCATCCGGCCGCGCCCCACACCACGCTGGTCAGGGCCGAGCCGACCGCGCCGCCCACGAAATAGCTGGTCATGTAGGCCGAGTTGAGGCGGTTGCGGGCCTCGGGGCGGACGGCGTAGACGAGGTTCTGGTTGCTTATGTGCACTGCCTGCACGGCGAGGTCCAGGACGATCACCCCGGCCAGCAGGGCGACCAGTGGCCAGGGGCCGCCGGAGCCGGCCAGGGCCAGCAGGCCCCAGGAGCCCAGCAGCAGGAGCGCGCCGATGCCGGAGACATGCTGGACCAGGCCCCGGTCCGCCAGCCGGCCCGCCGCCGAGGCGGCCAGCGAGCCGGCCGCGCCGACCAGCCCCAGCAGCCCGATCTCCGCCTCCGACCAGCCGTAGGAGGGGCCGGACAGGAGGAAGACCAGCGCCGTCCACAACACGCTGAACGGCGCGAACGACAGCGCGCCGAGCGCCGCCCGCCACCGCAGCACGGGCTCGTCGGCGAACAGCCGCAGCGTGGAGCCGATCAGCGCCGGGTACCCGCGGCCCGCAGGGGTGGGCAGTACCGGCAGGCGCAGTCGCAGCGCCAGCGCCATCAGCAGCATCAGCACGGCGTTGACCCAGTAGACCGTGCGCCAGCCGCCGAGGTCGGCGAGCAGCCCGGCGGCCGTACGGGCCAGCAGGATGCCCAGCAGCAGCCCCGTCATGACCGTGCCCACGGTCCGGCCGCGCTCGGCGGGCGGCGCCAGGGTCGCCGCGTACGGCACGACCACCTGGGCCGCCACCGAGGCCAGCCCGGTCAGCGCGGTGCCGACCAGCAGGAGCGTGCCGTTGGGGGCGCTCGCGGTCACGGTCAGGAAGACCGCGGTGGCCGCGCACAGCCCCACCGCCAGCCGTCGCCGGTCCACCAGGTCCCCGAGCGGTACGAGCAGCAGCAGCCCCAGCCCGTACCCGACCTGGGCGACGGTCACCACCAGCGCCGCGGTCGACGCGCTCAGCCCCAGGTCGCGGCCGATGACGTCCAGCAGCGGCTGGGCGAAGTAGTTGCCCGCCACGGACAGGCCGGTGGCAACGGACATCAGCAGCAGCATGCCGCGCCCCAGCCCCGGCGCCCCCTCCGGGCCGTGCTCCGTCGCTCCCATATGTCCTCCCTGGTACCCCGCACACGAACAGTCACCGGCCCCGCCGTGGTGGCGGGGCCGGTGCGTACGTTCCAGAGTGAGCCGTCCCCACCGATGAGTCCAACACATCATTGTCATCTCATCGATCTCGTTCCACGATCGATCGCTAGGATGCCCGCCATGGAACTCCAGCAGATGCGCTACGTCGTCGCGGTCGCCGAGACCGGCGGCTTCACCCGCGCCGCCGAGCGGTGCCACGTGGTGCAGTCCGCGCTCAGCCACCAGATCGCCCGCCTGGAGCAGGAGCTCGGCGCCCGGCTCTTCGACCGTACGAGCCGCAGCGTGCGGCTGACGGCCGCGGGCGAGGCGTTCGTACCCGTCGCCCGGCAGACCCTGGAGGCCGCCGAACGCGCCCGCGCCGAGGTGGAGGCGGCGGTCGGCGAGGTCCGCGGCCGGCTCGCGGTCGGGGCGATCTCCACCGTCGCCGCCGTCGACCTCGCCAAGGTCCTGGGGGAGTTCCGCGCCCAGCACCCCAAGGTGCGCGTCCGCATGCGCGTCGACATGAGCGAGGAGCTCATCGAACAGGTCCGGCAGGGCGCCCTGGACGTCGCCTTCGTGGGCGTGGTGCCCAGCGAGCGCATCAAGGGCGTACGCGAAAAGGTGCTGGCGCACGGGGAGCTGGTGGCCGTCGTCCCGCCGGGCCACCCCCTCGCGGAACAGGAGCGGGTCGGTCTGCGGCGGCTGGCGCGGGAGACCTTCGTGGACTACACGGCGGGCTCGGCAGCCCGCCGCCAGACCGAGGCGGCGTTCCTCGCCGCCGGGCTGCGGACCGACGTGGCCTTCGAGGTGACCACCGTGGAAATGCTCGCCAAACTGGTACGCGCGGGGCTGGCGGTGGGCATGGTGCCCGAGGCCATCGCCTCCGACCTCACCGGACTGCACATCCTGCGCGTATGGGGCGCGCCCGCGCGCACCGAGCGACTCGTGTGGAGCCGCCTGGGGCCCTCCCCGCCCGCCGCCGCGTTCCTGCGCGGACTCGGCGTGGACCCGGACGGCGAGTGACCCGATGACTCGGGGCAGTGCCCCACGGGCGCGGCACGGTTCACTCACCGTGCCCCGCCCCCGATGCGGCGGAAACCCGCCCCGTCAGCCGATCGGCCGCGCCTCAGCCGATGCCGTCTCCGACTCCGCTTCCGGCCGCGGCTCAACGGCATCCGCTACCGGCTCCAGTTCCACCTCCGGCTCCTGCTCCGCACGGGACTGGGGCACCACCCGCGGCGGGGCCGCCGCCGGCGCCGACTGGCCGGCCAGACCGAGCCGTACGTGCAGGATGCGCGACAGGTCGTCGATGGTGCCGTTGCTGCGCAGCAGCTCCATCGGCGGGATGTCGACGCCGTACCGCTGGTGGACGGTGACCAGGACCTGGGCGGCCATGAGCGAGTCCATGCCGTAGTCGTCGAGCCTGCGGTAGTGGTCCAACTGGTCGACCTCCATGCGCAGCACCTCGGCCAGCAGACCGGCGAGGGTGGTGCGCAGGTATTCCAGCGCGTCGTCCGCGTTCATGGCGGCGAGCCGGGCCAGCAGTTCCTCCCGGCTCAGCGCGTCGCCCGCCCCGGCGGGGGCGAGGTCCCGCAGCCGCGGGGCGGCCATCTGGGGGATCAGAGCGGGCAGCCGCCCCCAGTCGACCCGCAGCACCGAGGCGACGTCGGCCCCGGAGGTGAGCAGCGGTACCGCCGCCGCGAACGAGTCGGCCGCGGTCGTCGGCTTGATGCCCATCTGCTCCATCGCGCCGCCCAGTTCGTTGCGGGCGACGTACCCGGCGTCGGATACGGGCCCCCAGCCGACGGCCAGCGCCGTCTCGCCCCGCTGCCGGCGCCTGCGGGCCAGCGCCTCCAGGTAGAGGTTGGCGCCCACGTAGGGGGCCTGCTTGATGTTGCCGATGACGGTGGTGCCCGAGGAGTGCAGCAGGAACAGGTCGAGTTCCACGCCGTGTTCCCTCGCCGCCGACTCCAGGACCTGGGCGCCCGCCATCTTGGGCGCGAACGCGGCGCGGACGCGCTCGGGGCTCAGTTCGCTCAGCGACGCGTCGTCGAGGTGCATCGCCGCGTGCGCGATCCCGCGCAGCGGGCGGCCCGTTGCCGCCAGTTCCGCCAGGACGGCGCGTACGGCCTCCGGGTCGGTGACGTCCGCGGCGTGCACGCTGACCTGCACGCCGAGTGCGGTCAGGCGAGCGACCGCGGCCGCCGCCTCCGGGGCCCGCTCGCCGCGCCGGCTCACCAGGGCGAGGTGCCGCGCGCCGAGTTCGGCCAGCCAGCACGCGGTTGCCGCGCCGAACCCGCCGGTGCCGCCGGTGACCAAATAGCTGCCCTCGGGGTCGAGGCGGGGCGGGGCCGGCCGTTCCTCGATGAGCAGCGGCTCGTCCAGCGGGTCGTAGGCGATGACCACCTTGCCCAGGTGGCGGGAGTGCTGGAGGAGCGCGAAAGCCTCGGATACGCGGGCGGCGGGGAAGACGGTGTGCGGCACTTTGACATGTGCGCTGTCACTGGCCAGTTCCCCCATCTCCGCGCGCATGCGGGGGAAGCAGTGGTCCGGGATCTGGGAGACGTCGGCGCCGAAGAAGGCGATGTTCTTGGTGAACGGGCGCAGGAGCAGCGGCTTGTTCTCGTAGAAGTCGCGCTTGCCCAGCTCCACGAAGCGGCCGCCCGGACGCAGGAGTTCCAGGCTGCGGGCCATGGCCTCCCCGGCGAGGGAGTTGAGCACCACGTCCACGCCCTGTCCGCCGGTGAGGTCGCGGACCTGCTCGGCGAAGTCCAGGGTCCGCGAGTCCAGGACGTGTTCGACGCCCAGGCTCCGCAGGAACGTGCGCTTGAGGTCGCTGCCCGCCGTCGCGATCACCCGCGCCCCCTTGTGCGTGGCGTACCCGACCGCGGCCAGGCCCACGCCGCCCGCCGCGCCGTGGATCAGCACGGTCTCACCGGGTTGCAGGCGCGCGAGGTCGCCCAGGGAGTACTGCACGGTGGTGACCGCGATGGGGGCGGCCGCCGCCTCCGCGAAGGACACCGAGTCGGCGAGGTGCCACATCTTGACCGACTGCATCACGGCGTGGCTGGCGCACGCGGAGTACGTCATGCCCACGACGCGGTCGCCGGGCGCGAAGCCGGTCACGCCGGGGCCGCAGGCCAGCACCACGCCCGCGCACTCCAGGCCGATGCCCTCCGAGTCCGCCGCGCTCTCGAACACCTCGGCGGGCAGCAGGCCGACCGCCTTCATGACGTCGCGGTAGTTGAGGGCGCTCGCGCGGACGTCCACCAGCACCTCGCCCGGTCCCGGCGGGGCCGGAACGGGCGTCTCCTCCCACACCAGCTGGTAGGAGAGGCCCGGCCGGCGGACGCGCAGCGCGAACGGGGTGTCCCCGGCGGGCCGGGCCGGCTCGGGGCGGGGCCGCTCACGGGGGACGAAGCGGTCGGAGGCGGTGAGCACGATCTCGTCCTCGTCGCCCGCCGCGAGCAGTTCGCGGGCCAGCCGCGGGGCATCGGCCGCCGGGGCGCCGCGGCGCAGGCTCACGCGCCGGCCCACGAGGCCGGGGTGCTCGTTGGCCAGAGTGCGGGCGACGCCCCAGACCGCCGCGTCCTCGGGGTGGGTGATCTCCTCCAACGCGGGCAGCGCCCCGCAGGGCCGGGTGACCAGCCACAGTTCGGCGCGGACGCCGTCGGGCAGCTCCTCGCAGGCGGTGGCGAGGGCGCCGAGAGCCACGGCGCGGCGAGCGGCTACGGCGACGGTCTCGGCGGGACCGTCGGGACCGTCCTCCCGGCCGCAGTGGGGTTCGACCTCCTGTCCGTCGTCGGGTGAGCCTTCCCGGCCGCAGTGGGGCTCGGCCTCCTGCCCGTCGCCGGGACTGCCCTCCCGACCGCAGCGGGACTCGACCTCCCGCCCGCCGTCGGGCCCGCCTTCCCCCTCGCTCCCGAGAAGAACGGTGACCACGACCGTCTCCGCGGGCTTCGCGCCCGTAACCGCCTCCGTGAGCAGCGTCGTCCACTCCTCGGGCCGGTCGGGCAGCGGCGCCGTACGGACCGCTCCCGCGCCGCACCCGGCCAGCGTCTCGCCGAGCGCCTGGGCCAGGGGGAGTTCGCTCTCCCGCTCAGCGAGGATGAGATAGGCACCGGCGCCGTCCGCCGCGGGCAGGGCCGCTTCCGGGGCCTCCGTCGCGGCCGGGGCGGCGGCGAGGAGGACGGACCAACCGTCGCTCACTGGCGGCCGGTTGTTCCCCGTCCGCGCCACCGAGTCGAAGCCGCACTCGATGAGCAGCCGCGGCCACTCGTCGCGGGGCAGCAGCAGGGAGCCGGGCCGCAGTTCGTGGTCGGTGTGGGCGTAGAAGCTGTCCAGCGCGCCGAACACGGGGGCCAGCACCTCCGCGTCGTGCGTCTCGAACGCCAGCAACTGCCCGCCGGGGGCCAGCAGGGAGCGCACCCGGCGCAGCGACTCCCGCAGGTCGGCGGCGGTGTGCAGCGCGTTCGAGGCCACGATCAGATCGAAGCCGCCGAGGGCCAGGCCCTGCTCGGCCGGGTCCTGGTCCAGGTCGAAGGCGGCGTACTCGACGAAGTCGTACGCGGCGAAGTGGGTTTCGCCCCGGGTGAGGAAGTAGGTGGAGACGTCGGTGAACGTGTAGTGGGTGCGGTCGGCCGGCAGCAGGGGCAGCAGGGCCGCCGTCGTCCCGCCCGTACCGGCGCCGATCTCCAGCACCCGCAGCGTACGGTCCGCGGGCCAGGCCCCGGCCAACTGTGCCACCAGCGCCTGCGCCACCCGGTTGTGGAACCGGCAGAGCGGCGAGACGTCGTAGTACTGCTCCAGCATGCGCGCGGTGGAGTCGGAGACCATCACCTGCGCGGTGCCCTCGCCGTCGCGGCAGGAGTCGGCCAGGGTCTGCAACTGCCGCGCGGTGAGGGCGGCGACGGACGCGAACGCCGGGTGGCCGCTGACGAATTCGGCCAGCAGTTGGTGGGCCGGCGCGGCCGGTGCGCACAGCCGCCACCGGTCGTCCTCCGCCCGCCAGACGCCCTGCCGCTCCAGGAACGGGCCGAGCAGCGCGAACAGCCGCTCGTGCTGGGCCGGCAGGCCCCGGGCGATCAGGTCCGCGACGGCGAAGGGCTTGTCCGCGTCGTCGAGCAGGGCGGCGATCAGCTCCCCGTAGCGCGCGGCGGTGTACCGCTGCATGCCCTCGACGGCCGCGCCGTGCCCCGCTTCGTGCCAGGCGGCGCGCAGCTGCCCGATGCGGTGGCCGGCCCGTTCCACGAGGTCCGCGGGGGCGGGCAGCGGTACGGGCGTGCGGGGCAGTTCCTTGTGCGGGGCCGCCCGCAGCACGGTCTCCACCACGCCGACCTGGGTGAGCCGGCCGATCTGGAGCCGCCGCAGCCGGCAGCCCTCCAGCTCGGCGGAGACGGCGCCGTCGTCGTCGGTGAGGAGGATGTCCCAGCACACCTCCTCGTCGGTCCGGCTGCGTTCGCGTACGAACATGAGGCCGTGCGGCGCCGGGGTCTTCCACACCCGGAGCGCGGCGATCGTCGACGGGAGGTAGGGGTGCCCGGCGGCGATCCGGTCCAGCAGGAGGGCCACCCCGGTCTGGAGCGCGCCGTCGAGCAGGGCGGGGTGCACCGTGTAGGGGTCGCCGGGCACGTCGTGCCGGTAGGCGGCCAGCGCGGTCCCCGGCCCGCACCACATCTCGTCCAGCACCCGGAACGCCGGTCCGTAGCACAGCCCGACGGCGTCGCAGGCCCCGTAGAACTGCTCCGCCGCCAGCGGCTCGGGGCAGTCCCGGCGGGCCCGGCCGACGTCGAGGGGCTCGGGCCGCGGGCGGAGCTGGGCGCGGACGCGCGCGCGGGCGTGGGGCCGTGACTGCTCGGAGTTCTCGGTGGTGCTGGTGAGGCAGAACGTTCCGTCGTCGGGGTTCAGCGACGCCTGCACGCTCGTACCGCCCGCGTCCGGCCAGGGCACCACCAGCGCGTTGCTGATGTCCATGTGCTGGACCTCGACGGCCGTGTCCAGCGCCGCCCGCCCCGCGGCCAGGGCCATCTCCAGATAGGCGGTGGCGGGCATGACGACCGAGCCGCCCACCCGGTGACCGCTGAGCCACGGCGTCAGCACGGGCTCGATCGGCCCCTGCCATACGGGCTGCGGGGCGGGCAGCCGCTCGCCGAGCAGCGGGTGCCGCAGCACGCCGTCCCCGCTGGAGCGCACCCACGACTGCGGGGTGCCCTTCCAGTGCCGCTGCCGCTGCCACGGGTAGGCGGGCAGGTCCACCACCCGGCCGGGCGCGGGCAGCAGCCGCGACCAGTCGAACTCCGCGCCGGCGGCCAGCAGCGCCGCGCACGCGGTGTCGAGCGCGTGGACGGCGTCCGCCTCGCGGCGCAGGGTGGGCGCCACCAGGATGTGCTCGGTGGGGCGGCCCGCGATGACGCGCCGCAGCGAGCCGCGCAGCACCGGGTGCGGCCCGACCTCCAGCAGGATGTCGGCGCCGTCGTCCAGGGCGCGTTCGACCGCGGCGGCGAACCGCACCGGCCGGCGCACGTTGTGCCACCAGTACCCGGCGTCCAGCTCCGGGCCCAGGACGCGGCCGGCGGTGACGGTGGAGTACATCGGCAGGGTCGCAGCGGACGGCTCCAGGCCGTCCAGCGCCGCGGTGAGGGCGTCGTGCCGCCCGTCCATGGCCCTGCTGTGGAAGGCGTAGTCCAGGCCGAGATCGCGGAAGAACACCTCCCGCCGGGCCAGTTCCCCGCCGAGCGCGGCGAGCGCCTCGGCCTCGCCCGACACGGTCACATCCCGGTCGCTGCCGACCGCCGCGATCTCCAGCAGCCCGCCGTACGGGGCCAGCTGCGCCCGCGCCTCGTCCTCGCCCAGTCCTACGGCCGCCATCCGGCCCTGCCCCGCGGTGGGCGCCTGCGCCGCGCCGCGCTCCGCGACGACCCGCGCGGTCTGGGCCAGGGTGAACGCCCCGGCGAGGTGCGCGGCGGCGACCTCGCCGACGCTGTGGCCCACCACCATCGCCGGTTCGACGCCCCTGGCGCGGAGCGCGGCGGCGATGCCCAACTGCACGGCGCACAGCAGCGGCTGCGCGACCTCGGTGGCCGCGAGCCGCCAGCCCTCGGGGGGCGAGGCCAGACATTCGGCCACCGACCAGCCGAGCCGGGGCGTCAGGTGCGCGTCGAACTCCTCGACCGCGGCGCGGAAGGCCGCGTCACGGGCCAGCAGGTCGGCGCCCATCCCGGCCCACTGGGAGCCGTTGCCGCACAGCACGAACGCGACCCGCCCGCCGCGCACCCCCCGGGCACAGGCGCCCACGGGGCCGCCGGGCTCGGGGCGCGGCGCCGTCCGCTCGGCGTCGGCCAGTTCGGCGAGGGCGCGGGACGCCTCGCCCGGAGTGCGGGCCAGTACGAGGGCCCGGTGCTCGTGCCGGCCGCGCCGCAGGCACGTGGTGTGGGCGACGTCGTAGAACTCCTCCGCCGGCACGCCGGCGAGATGCTCCGCGAACGCGGTCGCGGCCTCGGCCAGGGCCTTCTCGTCGCGCGCCGACACCAGCACCGGAAGTGGGGCGTCCGGCGGACCGCCGGAGTCCGCCGGGCGAGGGGCGGGGACGGGGGCGGCGGCGACGATCGCGTGCGCGTTGGCGCCGCCGAAGCCGAAGGAGTTGACCCCCACCACGGGCCGCTCGGCGGCGGAGACAGGCCGGGGCGTGGTGGTGAGCTCCAGACCGAGCCCTGCGAAGTCGATATGCGGGCTGGGCTCGTCGGCGTGCAGGGTGGCGGGGATCGCCCCGTGCCGCAGGACCAGCAGCGCCTTGCACAGCCCGGCCATGCCGGACGCCGGCTCCAGGTGGCCGAGGTTGCTCTTGACCGAACCGAAGGGCAGGTCCCCGGAGATGCGACGGGTGCCCAGGGCCCGGCCGATGGCCAGCGCCTCCAGCGGGTCGCCGGCCGGGGTGCCGGTGCCGTGCGCCTCGAAGTACACCAGCTCGTCGGGGTGCACGCCGGACCGCGCGTACACCTGCCGCAGCAGGTCCTCCTGGGCCCGCTCGTTGGGCAGCGCGATGCCCAGGGTCCGGCCGTCGCTGTTGGCGCCGGTGCCCAGGATCACCCCGTGCACCCGGTCGCCGTCGGCCAGCGCCGCGTCCAGCGGCTTGAGGATCACCACGCCGCCGCCCTCGGCGCGTACGAAGCCGTCGGCCCGCGCGGAGAACGGCGCCGGGACCCCCCGCACCGACAGCATCGACGCCTGGGAGAAGCCCACGTAGTGGTACGGGGAGATCAGCAGGTTCGCGCCGCCGCACACGGCGACCCGGCTGGTGCCGTCCCACAGCGTGTGGCACGCGCGGTCCAGGGCGATGAGCGACGACGAGCACGCCGTGTCCACGGCCATGCTCGGGCCCCGCAGGTCGAAGGCGTACGAGAGGCGGTTGGCGGCCAGCGACGAGGCGCCGCCGGACATCGTGTACGGGCTGATGGACCGCTGCGCCATCAACTGGAGCGCCCCGTAGGACGCGTCGGAGATCCCGACGTAGACGGCCGTGTCCGAACCGGCGAGCCGGTGGGGCGCGATGGCCGCGTCGTCCAGCGCCTCCGCGGCCAGCTCCAGCAGCAGCCGGTGCTGCGGGTCCATCTGCTCCGCCTCCGCGGGCGAGATCCCGAAATAGGAGGCGTCGAAGGACGCGACGTCCGCGAGGAAGCCGCCGGCGGCCGTGTAGCTCTTGCCCGGCCGGGGCACGCCCGTGTCCACGAAGCGCTCCGCCTCGAACCGGTCGGCCGGCGCCTCGCCGACCAGGTCGCGCCCCTCCTGGAGTGCCGACCACAGCTCGCGGAGCGAGTTGACCCCGCCGGGCAGTCGGCAGGCGGCGCCGACCACGGCGATGGGCCGGCGGGGCGCCGCGTTGCTCTGCTGCATCGATCCTCTTCTCGTCGGAAACTCGTCGGTATCTCGTCGGCATCTCGTCGGAAACTCAGCGAATCCTCATCGGAGTCCTGCCGGACTCTCGCCGGGGGCAGACGCCGGCAGACGACGTAACGCCACTGCCAGGTGACGCACCGTAGTGGTCGAACGCCGCCGAGAGCGGCTGGAGTCACCCGTCGAGGGACGACGCCCGAGAAACGCTGAAGAGAGTGAAAGGGGCTTGTTCGTTCACCTTCACTCATAGGGGTGGTTTCGGGGGCGTCGTGCCGGGCCCGTCACGCCCGGCCCGCACTCCCGGACACGGCGTCGCGGGGCCCCGCGACCGGCGCGCGGACCGTCGCCGCGGTGATCGGATCA
This sequence comes from Streptomyces sp. NPDC050610, assembly GCF_040654875.1. NCBI lineage: Bacteria > Bacillati > Actinomycetota > Actinomycetes > Kitasatosporales > Streptomycetaceae > Streptomyces > Streptomyces sp. NPDC050610. The sequence continues at coordinate 78,939 of NZ_JBFAIV010000029.1, forward strand.
ACCGGTATACGCCGCCCCCGGCGGTCCCGAGGCAAGAACTCGCAGAGGAGCGCGCTGTGTCAGTCGTCATCACAGGAGCAACCGGATTCCTGGGCAGCCGCGTCCTGCGGCACCTGCTCGCCGAGGAGACGCGCGAAACCGTCACGGTGCTGGGCCGCGGGTCCCCGGACACCCTGCGCGAGCGCGTCGAGGCCGCCGTGGCCTGGCTCGACGGCCCGCCCGTCGAACCGGACGCGTGGCAGCGCGTGCGCTGCGTCGGCGCCGACCTGACCCGGCCGACGCTGGGGCTGACGCCCGGAGAGCTCGCCGAAGCCGCCGCCGGAGCCGCCCAGGTGTGGCACTGCGCGGCCCGGCTGCACCTGGCGGGCGACCAGTCGGAGCTGTTCAGCACCAACGTCCGCGGCACCCGCGCCGTACTGGACCTCGCCGAACAGGCCCCGGACGCCCACCTCGTGTACGTGAGCACCGCCTTCGTCGCCGGCCGGCGAGACGCGGGCCACATCATGGAGGACGACCTCAGCGACGCCGACGGCTTCCACACCCGGTACGAGGAGACGAAGTACACCACCGAGCGCATGATCCGCGCCTGGACCGCGGCGAAGGGCCGCCGCGCCACCATCGTCCGCCCCAGCCTGCTCGTGTCCGACCGCCCCGCCCCCGCCGGACTGCCCGCGCAGCCGCTGGACTACGTCGCCCGGCTCGTCGACGACACCCTCCGCCCCCGCGCGGACCAGGACCCCGGACTCCCCATGCGCGGCGGTGTCCTGCCCATGCGGCTCCAGGGCGACCCGCACGGCACCATGAACCTCCTCCAGGCCGACTACGCCGCCGAGGCCCTGCTGCGGGTGGCCGCCGCCGGCCGCGCCCGGACCGGCGCCGGCGCCGGCGCCGGCGTACGCACCGTGCACGTCACCCACCCCCGCGAAGTCGCCTTCCCCACGGCCCGCGAGGCGCTGCGGGAGCTCTACCCCGGCCTGCGCCTCACCGTCGTCCCGACCGTACGCAACCCCTCCCGCCACGAGGCCCTCGTCATCGAACACGCCGGCCACCTCCTCGACTTCGGCGTGCAGCGGCGTACGTACGACCGGACCCATCTGCGCGAGGACGTGGGCGACCTGCCCGAACCGCCGGACGTGGACGCCGCGTACCTCAGCCGCGCCTTCGACCGGAGCGGCGCGCGTCAGCGGGCGGCGGTGTAGCGCCGTGCCCACGACGGGCCAGGGACCGCGAACACCCCGGCGGGAGACCGTCCGGCCGGAGCAGCGGGTGACGCCCCGGCGCGAGAAGGTCCGTTGGCCGCGGCAGCGGCAGGGCTCCCAGGCGGCCACCGGAGCGGTCCTGCTCTCCGACGCGGGACTGGCCGCCTACCGGACCTGCCACCCCCGGTCCAGCCTGGCGATCGGAGCGGCCCTGGTGTGCGCCGGACCGGTGCCCGACGACGCCCTCCTGCGGACGGTCCTGGAACGCTCCGCGGCGGCCTTTCCCGCGCTCGGCGACCCCGAGGCGACGGCCGGTGGGATGCGGTACGCGGCAGTGGACGCCGCCGACGCCGCGGCGGGCCGCTGGCACCGGACGCTGGACGCCGAGGCGGCCCGGCCGCTGCCGGAGGCGGGCTGGGACTGCACGGTCCTGACGGGGCTGCCGCACGGCCGGTTCGCGCTGCTGTGGCGCGGGGACCACGTCCTGCTCGACGGGGGAGGCGCCGCCGCCGTCCTCACCACGCTCTGCAGCCCCGAGGACCCGGACGAGGCCGCCGCCTTCTCGTACGCGGCCTGCCGCGCGCCTTCGCGAGGGGGCGGGGCGGCCGCCGTCCGGGCCGTCGCCGACCTGGCCCGCGCGAGCCGGGCGGTGACCGGCCCGCTGCTGGACCGCGGCGGCGCCGCCGACCGGCTCGCCGCCGTACGGGCCGACGCCCCGCCCCGGCTGCGCCACCTCTTCGCCCACACCCGCCTGGACGTCCTGCGCCGCATCGGCCACCGGCACGGCGCGACCGTCAACGACGTCTATCTCGCCGCGCTGGCCGGGGCGTTGCGCGCGTGGGCGGGGGAGGAGACCGCCGACGGGCTGCGCGCCGTACGGGCCCTGTGCCCGGTCAACATCCGCCGCCACCGCGAAGGCGTCCTGCGCAACCGCCACCTCCCCGGACGCGTCACCCTGCCCGTGGATCTCGCCGCCCCGGGCGAGCGGCTGGCCGCGGTCGCCGCACGCACCAGGGGACTGGCGCGCGCCCTGCGCCACCCCGTGGTGCACGGCGTGTTCTGGGGGCTGCCCCGCTTCCTGGGCGCGTGGTGCATGGAGCGCTACTTCCGCCCCGACCGCAGCACGCTCCTCGCCAGCAACGTCCGCGGCCCCGCCCACCCTCTCCGGCTGGCGGGCGCGCCCGTACACGAGGTGCTCCCGCTGAACTTCCTCCCGGCGGGACACCCGCTGTCCGCGGTGCTGGTGACCCTGAACGGCCTGGTGAGCGTGGGATTCACCGCCGACGCGTCGGTCCGGGGCGTGGCGGACCTGCCGGGGCTGTGGCTCCGGGAGCTGGAGGCGCTGGGCACGGCGCGGGTGTCCGGCCCCTGAGCGCGGCGGGCCGGCGGGGGGAGGCACCGCGTCGGCCCGCCGGTGGCTGAACCTCAGCGGCGCGCCAGGCCGTCGAGGATCAGCCCGACGGTGAAGTCGAACCGTTCGTGCCCGGCTCCCGAGGTGAGTTCGGCGGCATAGCGCCTGGTCTGCGGGAACGCGTCGGGCAGGTCGGCGAACCGGCCCAGCAGTTCGTCCCGGCCGAGGACCCATGCGTCGCCGGAGTGGCGGAGCAGGGACGTCTCAAGGGTGTAGGCGTTGACGTAGAGCGTCAGGGCGTCGATGCCCCAGGCAGGCGGTCCGCGGGGACTTCGGCCGCCTCCTCGCCCGCTTCGCCGACGACCTGACCGCCCACTTCATGGCCCTGGACGACCAGCCGCCGTCGTCGGCGTGAGGCCGGCCGATTGACGTGGGGACGGCCGTTTCGCGGCCCGCACGCGCCGGTGACGCGGGGACGGCCGTCTCGCGGCCTGTACGCGCCGGCCGGCCGGGACGGGCGGCGGCGGGTAGCCGGTGGCGCGGCGGCGTCGCGTCAGTGAGCGGAATCCGTCCTCGGGGTCTCCTCGACGGGGTCCGCTGCCGGGGCTGCCGCGCGGAAGGTGCGCCGGTACGCGGACGGGGCGACCCCTGCCTCAGCCGCCAGGTGGCGCCGCAGGGAGGTGGCGGTGGCGAAGCCGACTTCGTGGGCGACGCGTTCCACCGGGAGATCGCTGGACTCCAGCAGTCGGCGGGCGTGCCGCAGCCGTTGCCGGGTCAGCCAGCGGCCGGGGCTCAGGCCGGTCTCCTCGCGGAAGCGCCGGGCGAAGGTGCGGGTGCTCATCGCCGCGTGGGCGGCGAGCTCGTCCAGCGACAGCGGCTGGTGCAGGCGCCGCAGCGCCCAGTCGCGGGTCGGCCCGGTGCCGGCCTCGCTCGGCGGCGGCAGCGGCCGTTCGATGTACTGCGCCTGGCCGCCGTCCCGGTAGGGCGGTACGACGCAGCAGCGGGCGACCTGGTTGGCCACCTCGCTGCCGTGGTCCTGGCGCACCAGGTGCAGGCAGACGTCGACGCCGCCGGCCGCGCCCGCGGAGGTCAGTACGTCGCCGTGGTCGACGAAGAGCACGTCGGCGTCGAGCTCGACCCGGGGGAAGAGTTCCTGGAAGTAGTCGGTGAGCGCCCAGTGGGTGGTGGCCCGGCGTCCGTCCAGGAGGCCGGCGGCGGCCAGCAGGAAGGCGCCGGTGCAGATGGACACCAGACGGGCGCCGGGGCGGACGCGGGACAGGGCGGCGAGGGCCCGCGGGTCCGGGGCGGCGGCCGAGGCGGCGGAGAGCGCGTACGGAGGGATGATCACGGTGTCCGCGCCGGCCAGCGCCTCGGGGCCGTGTCCGGGGGTGACGGTCAGGTCCGCGTCGGTCCGTACGGGGCGCCCGTCCGCGCTCGCGGAGACCACCTCGTAGCGGCCGTCGGCGGAACCCAGGACCCGGTGCGGGATGCCGAGTTCGAAGGGGTAGACGCCGTCGAGGGCGAGTACGACGACCTTGTGGGCGCCGGGCCGTGGGGCCGGGCGCATCCGGCGTTCCAGCTCGGCCCCGCGTTCGGCGAGGTCGCGGCCGGGGAACGGCGCGGCGGGCGCGGGGCGGGCGGTGGTGGTGGCGCCGCGGACGCCGGGGACACGGCGGGCGGCAGGGGGTGCGGACATGGCAGGAATGTATCGGAGCATGACCTTCTCGCCATCGTGCCGGGGCGGACCGTACGACCAGGATCAAGGCATGACCTCGACCGACACCTCTGAGAACCCCGACTCCCCGAACCCGGCGGCCGGCCCGGACGGCGCCCCCGTCATGCTCGCCCTGCACCAGACGCGCCTCGGCGGCCCCGAGGTCCTGCGGCTGACCGAACTCCCGCGCCCCGCGCCCGGCACCGGAGAGATCCTCGTCGCCGTGCACGCTGCCGGGCTCAACCCAACGGACTTCAAGCACCGCGCCCTCAGCATCTTCCTGCCGTCCCCGCCGCTGACCCTCGGCTGGGACGTCTCCGGCACCGTGGTGGAGACCGGCTTCGGCGTCACCCTTTTCCGCCCCGGTGACGAGGTGTTCGGCATGCTGCCCTATCCGTACGGGGCCGGCTCCCACGCCGAGTACGTGACGGGCCCCGCCCGCGCCTTCGCCGCCAAGCCCGCCGGGATCGACCACGTCCAGGCGGCCGCGCTGCCGCTGGCCGCGCTCACCGCCTGGCAGGCCCTCGTCGACACCGCGGCCCTCCGGGCCGGGCAGCGAGTGCTGATCCACGCCGCGGCCGGCGGCGTCGGCCACCTCGCCGTACAGATCGCCAAGGAACGCGGCGCGCACGTCACCGGAACGGCGAGCGCCCCCAAGCACGACTTCCTGCGCGAACTCGGCGCGGACGCCTGCGTCGACCACCGCCACGAGGACTTCACCGACACCGAGAAGCCCTACGACGTGGTCCTCGACGCCCTCGGCGGACCGACCGCCACCCGCTCCGTGGGCGTCGTGCGCCCCGGCGGCGTCCTCGTCTCCCTGCTGCCCGGCGACGAGCACACCCGGGCCGCGGCGGAGAAGGCACGGGTCCGAGCCGCCGTCCTCGTCGTCGAGCACGACCAGGCCGGGATGCGCGCCATCGCCGAACTCGCCGAGCGGGGCAGGCTCCGTCCCCACGTCTCCGGTGTCTTCCCCCTCGCAGACGGGGCCCGCGCCCACACCCTGGGGGAGACGGGGCGCACCACGGGGAAGCTGGTGATCACTGTGCGCTGAGGGGGGCGGCTCGGGAACGGCAGGCCCGCGTACTCAGTTGCCGACGCCCCGGTCGGGTGTGATCCTTCTTGCCCCGGCGCCGCCGACCGGGCAAGTGACGGATGCTGGTCGCCCGTTGACCACCTCTGTGAAGGAGTCTCGTGCCAGACGTAACCATCCGCCGAGCGGGCGTCGCCGACCGGCCCGCAGTGGAGCGGCTGTGGCTGATGTTCCGTCATGACCTGTCGGAGTTCGACGGCCTGCTGCCCGGCGCTGACGGGACCTTCCCCCGCAACGGCTGGCTCGACAAGGCGTTCTGCGATCCCGACTGGGCGCCGTACCTCCTGACGAGCGGCGGCAGCCCTGCCGGTTTCGCGTTCGTCCGCAGTCTCGACGCGCCGACGCGCGTGCTGAACACCTTCTTCGTGGCGCGCGGCGCGCGACGGACCGGGATCGGGCTGCGCGCCGTTCAGGAGATCGTGGCCAGACACCCGGGCGCGTGGGAAGTCGCCTTCCAGGACGCCAACGTGGCCGCGGTGCGCTTCTGGCGTCGCGTCGCCACGCAGATCGCCGGTGACGCGTGGAGCGAGCAACGCAGGCCGATACCGGGGCGGCCGGAACTGACTCCCGACGTCTGGATCTCGTTCAGCGTCCTCGGGGAGGCGGCGGCCGCGGAGTCTCACGGCTGAGCCGGGGCGCTCGCGCGGGCGGGCCCCGGCCACGTGGGGGTGGCCGGGGCCCGCGGTGTCCGTATGCCGCTCCGGGCCGGAGGCTAGAAGGGCGTCAGGGTGAGCGTGATCCCTGTCGGCGCCGTGTCCTGGATGTACGAGGCGAAGCCCGCGACGTCGTCGAAGGCGAAGCCGTACGCGTGGCCGTCGGCGGTGGCCGCGTGCATGGCCTTGGCGTAGTGGTTGGTCGTGCGTGCCTTGTAGAACGCGGCCGGGTCGGTGGTGGGCTGAGCGGGCGTGTCGTGCAGCGTGGTGCGGTTGAAGCCCGCGCCGAGGACGGCGGCGACCGGCCCGGTCCGCCCGTCGTTGGGGGCGGCCAGGGTGCCGTCGCAGAAGAGCACGTCGCGGGTGGTGGGCTTGGCGAAGGAGACGGCGGCGGGGCCGTTGAAGGCGAACTTTCCACCGCTCACCCGGCCGGTGAACGTACCCGCGTCGGTGGTGACCTTGAGGTCCTTGGACCCGTACGCGTTCCACACCTCGTCGATGTACGGGGCGAAGTAGTCCTTGGCGAACAGGCCGACGTCCAGGCCGTGACCCGGGGCGATGACGCGCAGGTCACCCTCGACGATCAGCGGTGCGAACGCGTCGACGGCGGCGAGGTCGGCGAAGACCTTGGCGCGGGCGCCGTCCTTCAGCGTGCCGGTCGTCTGGTCCTTGGCGCCGGTGAGGCGGATGGCCAGCGGGACGCTGAACATGTCCACCATGGTCGTGTTGCAGAACATGCCGTCCGCGTTGAAGGTGAACTCGGCGCAGTCGTGCATGATCTTGTAGTTGGGATCGCCGGAGACCCATCCGGCCGGGTACTGCAGCGCGGGCTTGCCCGCGCCGTCCGCGACGACCTTGAGCTTGAGCTTGTCGCCGAGGGCGACGTAGATCCGGCCGGACATCTGAGGCAGCGTCAGCTTGGTGTCGCCGCTGCCGGTGAGCGGGATGGCGTAGTCGGTCCAGCCGTCGGGCCCGTTGTCGGACAGCTGCACGGGCGCGATCTTGCCGTCCGGGGTGACCCGGACCTGCTGGTTGCCCTGATTGCCGACTATGTAGACCCATATCGACGAATTGCCGTACTTTCCCGTCTTGTTGACGATCGAGAGAGGCAGAGACCCGGCCCGCTGCTGGGCGCCGATGGCGCGTGGGCTTGCGAGGGTGAGGCCGGTCCCGGCCGCGGCGACGGTGGCCGCTACCCCTCCAAGCAACTTCCTGCGGCTGATGTGCATGCTCATGAAGTGGCGCTCCTCGGCGAAGTGGGGGGCTCGGCCCCTGACCGACGAGCCAGGGGGCCGAGAGCCCGAGAAACAGGTCACCACAGAAGTTAGCGCGAGGGGTCTGTGTTGTGGGAGGTGTTGTAAGGCGATCTTGCTTCCGACTTCTGCCCGTTTCCAGGCCACCTCGCCCACACGCGGGCCGGGCCCGAACGCGCGTACCGGCTGCACCGCGTTGAGTGCCGGAGGCAGGAAATGGCATGTCCGCGTATCGCCGGCCCTGACATGATCCGCGGCATGAAGGTACTTGTGATCGGGGCGACAGGAACGATCGGCAGCGCTGTCGCCAGTGCGTTAGAGGCTTCTCATCAGGTGGTCAAGGGTTCCCGCAGCGGACCGACGAAGGTGGATGTGGCGGATGCCTCTTCTTTGGACACGCTCTTCGACGAGGTGACGGATCTCGACGCGGTGGTGTGCTGCGCCGCCGGCGGCCCGCTGATAGATCTGGGATCGGCGGCGGACGAAGAGATCGCGGCCGCGATTCAGGGCAAGTTGCTCGGCCAGGTCACGCTGGTCCAGCGAGCTGCGCGCCATGTGCGCGACGGCGGTTCCATCACGCTGACCGGGGGGACCTTCACCGCTCCGCTGGCCGGCGGCTCGCTGGGCGCCCTCATCAACTCCGGCCTGGAAGGCTTCGTCCGCAATGCGGCGAGCGAACTACCGCGAAGGCTGCGCATCAATCTCATCAGCCCCGGCTGGATCAAGGAAACCCTGGAAGGCATGGGCGCGGACGGGGCCGACGGAACGCCTGTCTCCGAGGTGGCCCGGGCATACGTGAACGTGGTGGAAGGCGCCGCACAAGGCCGGACCGTACGTCCGTAGCCGTCGAAGGAGACCGGCCCGACGCCCTCGAAGGCAGCAGCCGACCGGCCCCAGCCCGTCCGGCCCACCGTCGATTGTCAGTGCCCCCTGGCAGGATCACCGGCATGACGACATCGCTCCTCACCGACATCGAACGCGCCGTGCGCGGCAGCTGGAGTGCCGAGACGTGCACGCCTGAGTTCCGGTCGCGCTGGAGTCCCGGCAATCCGGCTCGGGACCAGTGCGGGGTGACCGCCATGGTCCTCAACGACCTGCTGGGAGGCGAGCTGCTGCGGGGAGAGGTGCGCGTCGGTGGGGAGCGTGTGGACTATCACTGGTGGAACCGCCTGGGTCCGGGCGTGGAGGTCGACCTCACCCGCGAGCAGTTCGGGCCGGAGGAGACCGTCACCGAAGGCGTCGTCATACCCCGCCCGCCCGTGACCGAGTGGCGCAGGCTCCGTGAGGAGTACGAGCTGCTTCGCCACCGCGTCCTGGAGCAGCTCGGCGCCTGATACCGGAGCCGGTCTCCGACCCGCCCCGGCGGCGTGGCCACGCCTACTTCACGGCGAGGGAGCCGAGGAACGCGCGTACGTGCCGCAGCCACGCCATACGGTCGGGCTCGCTCAACATGTGGGCTGCGCCGGGGAGTTCGACGAGGCGGGCGTCCGGGATGCCGGCCGCCAGGCGGTACGAGCTCTCGGGCAGTACCAGGCGGTCGCCGGTCGGGGCCACCACCAGGGTGGGGGCGGACAGCGTGCCGAGGTCCGGTCGGACGTCGACTCGGGACACCAGGTCGAAGTGGTCCACCGTCCCGGGCGGCAGCCCGGCCAGGGTCTGGGCCGCCTTGGCGTCGAGGTCGGCCGGGGCGATGGCCGCCAGCTCCGTCGCGGACATGCAGGACAGGGTGGCGAGCCGGGCCACCTCGTCCCACCGGTCCGCAGCGGCCAGCGCCTTGATGAGCTGGGCGGCCAGCGACAGGACCGGGTCTGCGACAGCGAAGCCGGCGGTCAGGACGAGCGCCGTGACGCGCTCGGGGTGGCGGGCGGCGACCCGTACGGCCACGGCGCTGCCCAGCGACTCGCCGAGCACCGCGAACGACTCCTGCCCCGCCGCGACGGCGGAGGCGACGAGTTGGTCGGCGAGTTCGTCCACGTCCAGGGGGGCCGCGGCGACCGGAGTGCCGCCCGCCCCCGGGTAGTGGGGGCCGATGACCGTGTGGTCACGGGCGAGGTCGTCCAGTACGAGGCCGAAGTTGCCGTGGACGCCCCCGCCGGCGCCGTGGGCCAGCAGCAGCGCGGGGCCGCTGCCCTGCACGAGGGTGTCGAGGTGAGGAAGGCGAGGAAGGTGAGGAAGGCGGGAGGTGGGGAGCGAGTGCTCGGTGGTGGTCATGCCGACGAAGCTAAACTCCGACATCAATGTCAGAGTCAAGTCGCGAGCCGGGAGGCGAGCCGCATGCGGATGCAGGAGATGGTCCGGCGCACGGGAGTCCATGAGCGGCTGCTGCGCTACTACGAGCAGCAAGGGCTGCTGGAACCGGAGCGGCTGCCGAGCGGCTACCGCGTCTACGGCGAGCCGGACGTGGAGACCGTGCGCCGTATCCGCTGCCTGCTCGCCGCGGGGCTCCCGACCGCACTGATCGCCCAGGTCCTGCCCTGCATTCGCGCGGACGACGACCACCTCGTGCCCACCTGCCCGGACCTCGTCGCCCAGCTGAAGGACGAGAGTGAGCGGATCACCCGCAGCATCGACGCGTTGCGGGCTTCCCGCACGATGCTCGACACCGTCATCGCCGCCGGGCCGCCCCCGGCCGACTGAACGGCCCCGGCCGTCCAGGGCCGTCCTCAGCGATCCCAGGCCGAGACTCGACGCGGCCCCGGCGCCAAAACCCCGCGAACCCGGCCGAGTCCCCTCCTGGTGCATAGACCGAGGTCCCGGGCCCGCGGGTGTCGGAGCCGAGGTCCCTCGTCCGTCGAGGCCGCCGCTATAGGATCCGGTTCGGCTCGTCCTCGTCCAATCCACGCACCGCCCGCGGGCGTGGTGAAGCCGTGGACGGGGTACCGCTTCCATCGCCCACGTCCACGACCGTACGCCAGGCTCGAAGACCGTACGACAGGTTCACAGACCATGACCGCCAGGTCCGCAGACCACATTGGTCGGGCCCCGAACCCCCACAGAACTACTCCATGGCCAAGAACAGCACCCCCTCGACCCCCGCCCCCGACTCCGCGTGGCTCGCGTGCGGTCGCCACCTCGGGCCCGAGCCCGAACAGGACGCCCGGCGCAACCTGATCGCCCTCAAGGCGGCCGGGGTGCTCGACGACTTCCTGGAGCTCGAACCCGCCGAGGCCGCCCGGTCCACCGTCCTGCACCCGCGGGACGAGTCCGCCGACCCCGGCCCCACGGCCCGTCGCCTCTTCGAGGCCCGTTGGCGCGTCGGCGACGACGTGACCGTACGCGCACAGCTGACCACGTACGACCCCGAGGCCCGCCGCAAGAAGGGCGAGGGCGTCGCCTGGACGCTCGCCGCCGAGGCGGAACGGGCCTGGGAGGAGCACTGGCCCTCGCCCGCCACCATGTTCTGGCCCGACAGCGACCGGGTCGCCTGGGACTACGACACGGTGCCGGACGTGCGCCTGCGGACGGCGAACCACCTGCCGAAGGACGACGACGAGCTGCGCCGCCGGCTGCGGGACTGCACCCGGCAGAGCTGGTACGTCCACGTCGTGATCCACGAGGCGATGACGCCGGACGCGCGCGGGCAGCAGCCGGTCTCCACGTTCCTGCCGCCGAGCCTGCGGCACCGGGTGGTCGAGCACCGCGGCACGCCGGAGCAGGCGCAGATCGTCGACTTCGCGATGAAGCGCGAGCTGAGCGTGCGCATCCCGCGCGGCGGCGCCGTCGTCCTGCCCACGGAACCGCGGGACCCGGAGTACGACGCCGAGCGGTACACGGTGCGCAACGTCTTCCTGGACGGTTCGGAACCGACCGAACTCCTCGACAGGATCAAGGAGTTCGCCGCGCTGCCGCGACCGCTGCCGGCCGGCGCCGAACGGGCCCTGACGCGGCTGCGCCAGGGCTGGCACCTGCTCACCCCGGAAGAGGAACTGGTCCATGCCCAGGGCCTCGTCGCCAAGTACGCCGAAGCGCTCGACGCCATGACGAACTCCCGCGACCTGTACCGGGAGGCGGCCGAGGAGGCACAGGCCGAGCTGGCCCGGACCAGCGGCGGCGACGGTGCGCCCCGGCCGTCCGTACTGGGGCAGAGCAAGCCGGACGGCTCGCCGCTGACCGCCCTCACGAAAGCGTTCGGCCGCTTCCGCAGCCCGAAGAAGTAGGGCGGTCCGGGCCGGCTCCCTACTCGGCGCCGTCCCCAGCGGCCGCGCACGTATCCGTCACGGAGCGCCGGGCCGCCCGGGGGCCAGGAAGCCGATGTCCTCGAAGTGGTCCAGGTAGTGGTCGATGAGGGCGTCGTCGACGGGCGGGCAGCTGATGCCCGAGGCCTCCATGGCCTGCTCGAAATTGTCCCGCCCGTACGCGGGGAGCGCACTGGTGAGCAGCCGGCCCCGTGATGACGCGCTCGCGTCTGGTGCAGAAGATCCCGTTCTCCGTCGGGCCGTACGCGTTGATCAGCCGCCGCGGCGCCCCGTGCCGCAGCACCTCGCGGACCGCCGAGGCGTTGCGGCACGTCGACGGTGACGTACAGGCAGCGCAGCGGCGCGAACATCTCCGGCCACCAGGCGGCGACTTCGTGGAAGAGCCCCGCGCTGAGCACCATCACGGTGGCCCGTACGTCCTGGATCCGGGCAGCCAGCGCGTCGGGCGAGAGCAGGGCGTCCCGGTCCAGCAGCACCAGGCGGGCGCCGTTCAGCAGGGCGCCGAAGATCTCGAAGCAGGAGACGTCGAACGCCGTGCTGGTGGTGGCCGGCCAGATGCCCCCGCCTCTCGTACGTACGGCTCGTACGGTCGCGGGCCTCGTACGCGCGCCTTCCGCCGCGCCCGGTTCAGCCGTTGGCCGCCCGCGGGTACTCGGCGGCAACGGCTGTCCGTTGCAGGATCCGGCGGGCGTGGCGGCTGGAGTGCCGCAGCAGCGCACACCCCCTCGCGAGGTCGAACACCTCGGGGAAGGCGCCGATGCTCAGCGCGGCCAACGGCTGCCCGCGCGGCCCGAACACCGGGGTGGCCGCGGCGGATATGCCCGGCTGGGATTCGCGTTCGTCGAGGGCGATGCCGCGGGTCCGTATCCGCGCCAGCTCCGGGCCGAGGCTCGACTGCGCGGCGAGCGTCTCCAGACGGCTCTGCCGGCCGCGGCCCGGCGCGAACCGCGCCGGAGGATAAGCGAGCAGGGCCTTTCCGGCGGCGCTCTGGCACAACGGTGTCGGCTTTTCGAGCCGACCGATCACGGGGCTGTACTGCTCGCTGTAGATCAGCTCGATGAACCGCACGGAATCCCCGTGCTGCACGCCGAGACCGACTACGTAGCGCGTCTTCTCATACAGGGGGAGCAGCAGTGGCTTGAGCGCGAGTCTGAGGAATTTGATGTGCTGTTCCTCCCTGGACGCGGCCAGTTCGTGCACCGCGTTCCCCAGCCGGTAGCACTCGCCGTCCCGGCTCACCATGTCCAGGTCCTGCAAATCCGCCAGCAGGCGGTGGGCGGTGGTCTTGGCCAGTCCGGTGAGCTGAACGACCTGGGTGAGCGTGGCGGATTCGCCGCACGCCCGGACGGCTTTCAGGACGCTCAGTAGTCGGCCGGCGAGCCGCCCGCCGTTCGCCGTCACAGGGGCCGACAGCGGCGGCGTTTCGCGTTTGCACATGCTCTTGTACACCGGTGAGAAACCTCCTTGTCCCTTCCCGCACCGTGGCTGTCCGGCCGGCAGACCGGGTTCTGGAGGGGCTTCCTCTCCATCAAGCACCATCCATCCCAGGTGTGGAAGGCGGGCGAGGGCGCGTGAGCGTGAACGCGTTGAACGCTTGTGAGCTTGTGCACGCGGTGCCGGGCGCGGGCCGCCACGTGAGAGACGTCAGCGGCGTCAGCGGCGTCAGCGGCGGCAGCGAGGTCAGCGACGTCAGCGGCGACGGCCGGCGTTGAGCCGGGCGGCCTGGCGCGTCAGGTGGTCGCGCTCGGCGAGGTTGGGAGCCTTCGCGGCGGCCCGCGCGTACAACCGCGCGGCCGTCGACAGGTCGCCCTCGCGCTCGTGGAGGTAGGCGGCCACCGCGGCGTAGCGGGGGAGGGAGTCGTCCAGGAGGGCGAGCGCCGCGAGGCCGGCGCGCGGGCCGTCGGCCTCGCCGACGGCCACCGCGCGGTTGAGCCGGACGAGGGGGCTGTTGGTCAGGCCCGCCAGCTCGTCGTACCACTCGACGATCTGCACCCAGTCGGTCTCCGCCGTGGTGGGCGCGTCGGCGTGGAGCGCCGCGATGGCCGCCTGGGCCTGGTACTCGCCCAGCCGGTCGCGGGCCAGGGCCGCTTGCAGGATTCCGATGCCCTCGGCGATCGCGGCGGTGTCCCACCGGCCGCGGTCCTGCTCGGCGAGCGGCACCAGGCCGCCGTCCGGCGCGGTTCGGGCCGTACGCCGGGCGTGGTGCAGCAGCATGAGGGCGAGCAGCCCCGCCGCCTCGGGGTGGTCGATCGCGGCCGCGAGCTGCCGGGTGAGCCGGATGGCCTCGGCGGCGAGGTCGACGTCGCCCGAGTAGCCCTCGTTGAAGACCAGGTAGAGGACGCGCAGCACGGTGGCGACGTCGCCGGGCCGGTCGAACCGCACGCCGGAGACGGTGCGCTTGGCCCGGCTGATGCGCTGGGCCATGGTCGCCTCGGGCACCAGATACGCCTGGGCGATCTGGCGGGTGGTCAGCCCGCCGACGGCGCGCAGGGTGAGCGCGACGGCGGACGACGGCGTGAGCGACGGGTGGGCGCACAGGAAGTAGAGCTGGAGCGTGTCGTCCGCCGAGGGGGCGGGACCGGGCGGCGGCTCCTCGTCGGCGAGGCCCTCGCGCCGCCGGCGGGCGGTGTCCGCCCGCGCCGCGTCGAGGAACCGCCGCCAGGCCACGGTGACCAGCCAGCCCTTCGCGTCCCGCGGAGGGTCGGCCGGCCAGACGCGGACCGCCTCGATGAGCGCCTCCTGCACGGCGTCCTCGGCCGCCGCGAAGTCGGCTCCGCGGCGGACGAGAATGCCGAGCACGCCCGGCGAGAGGCTCCTGAGCAGGGTTTCGTCCACTTCGGAGGTCACTCCGTGACGGTGGGCGGCGCGGTGAGGAACGGGCGCAGCTCCAGCCACTCGTGGATCGGCTCGCCGCCCGCCCCGGGCGCGGCCGACAGCTCCCCGGCCAGCTCGACGGCGCGCTCGTAACTGTCGACGTCGATCACCATCCAGCCGGCGATGAGGTCCTTGGTCTCGGCGAACGGCCCGTCGGTGACGGGCGGCCGGCCCTCGCCGTCGTACCGGACGAACGTCCCCTCAGGAGCGAGCGCCTGCCCGTCGACGAACTCGCCGGTCTCCTCCAGCCGGTCCGCGAAGTCGCGCATGTACTGCATGTGGGCCGAGATCTCGTCCGGCGTCCACTGGTCCATGGGCACGTCGTTCGCCGGGGCCGGGGCGCCGCGGTAGTGCTTGAGCAGCAAGTACTTGGCCATGGTGGGTCTCCTCGTCGCTGGTGCGGCCTCTCGCGGCCGCGTTCGCTGTCAGATTCGCTGTCACGTTCACTGCGGGGACGGAGCCGGTCGCGGATTCTCGACATCGCCGGCCGAACTTTTTACACCTCGCTTCAGCGGTACCGGCACCGGGCCGGGTGCGGACGCGGCGGGCCGCCTCCGCCGCATCGAGCCGCATCGAGCCGCATCGAGGCGTCGGTGTTCGATCGGGGGAGCCGACGGTCCGGGGCGGCCGTGGCGAACCGGCACGGGGATGGGCGGGCTCATGGCCAGATCGTGCCACTGTTCGGAGCGCGCGAGCGCGATCAGCCGGCCGCGATGCAGGCGACGCCGAGGAAAGTCACCGTGATGCCGGCCAGCTGGAGCGGCCGGAGGCGCTCGTGGTCGAGCCGGCGGGCCACGCCCCAGGCCAGGGCAGGTGCGTCCACCGCCGGTTCCGCTCGGGCGGCGACAGGGGCGAGGAGCAGGAGGACCGTGCCGCCCAGGGCCGCCGTCTGGGCCACGAAGATCACCGAGTACGCGGACCGCGCCCGCGACAGCCGCCCTCCGGCGAAATCCGCCGCACCCCACAGGACGCTCGACAACAGCCCGAGTAGTAGTGCCACTTGAGCCCTCTCCGTGGCATGTCGCGACGTCTCACGCCTGGCGCCTGACGCCTGACGTCGTGCCTGCTCGTACCTGTTCGTGTCTGCCCGTATCTGTCTGCACGTGTCCGTACCTGTCCGGAGCGGTGACAGGTCAGCCGTGTCTACGCGGCATCAGGTCATGTTCGTAATCGAACACGCCAGACCGGTCGTTTCGGCCATCCCTCGACGTCCGCGTGCTTACCGTTGTTCTCCCACGCCCTCTCGGCCCGTCGTTTCCTCTGCCGGCGGCGTCTCGCAGAACCAAGAGACAAGGGCCCAAGGGCCCAACAGATCGTGAGCCGAGGCCCATGAGCCGAGAGCCATGAATGAGCCCTCCCAGACGGGGAGTCGGGCGTATGGCCCAGGTGATCATCGTCAACCCGCCCAACTCCAACACCGTCCTCGACGGCTCCGTCTGCACCGTCACGCGCCCCGAGGACCACACCGACTGGTCCAACTTCCCCAGCCTGGGCGCCCTGACCCTCGCCTCGGCTCTGGCGGACATCCCCGACGTGGCCCCGGTGTACATCGACGGCACGGTCGTGCCCTGGCCCACGCGAAGGCGGTACGTCCGCGGATCTGGACAGTGGTCGGCAACGACCGCTTCACCGCGCTGACCGAACAGTGCCTGGCCAACCACCACTCCTGCGTCGACTTCGGGTTCCGCGGCAACGAGGTCGTCGGCCCCTTCCGCGCCCTCATCGCCGACCTGAGCCTCGGGCGGTTGCGGGAACCGGCCGCCTACTCCGGCATCGCGGTGTGGGCGGACGGGACGGTCGTCTCCGTGCCGCAGCGGCCCGAGCCGGTCTTCACCGCATGTGGACGCGGTCATGCCCGGCCTGACGCTGGACGACCTGGCCACGGCGCGCGGCGGGCTGCGCGAGTACGGCAAGGCGGCGGACATCGTCATCGGCGAGTGACCGTCCCGGACGCGGTGAGGGAGCAGGACACGCCTTTCGGCTGCCCGCGCCGCCGGCTCGGCCCCCATACCCGTACAACACAACGTCTTCCAGGAACCGGGAGGGAGCCGTCATGAACGCGCTTGCCACCAGGATGACCGAGAGATTCGCTGTACCGTACCCGTTCGCCGGCGCCGGGATGGCCATCGCCGGCGGGACCCCCGATCTGGCGGTCGCCGTCACCAAGGCGGGCGGTATCGGGGCGGTGGGGGCCGCGCTCACCACCCCGGACGGGCTGCGGCGGATCATCCATGAGGTCCGGGCCGGCGTGGGCGGAGCGCCCTTCAACATCAACCTGGTCACCTACTTCGACACCGCCGACCACGTCCGCGTCTGCGCCGAGGAGCGGGTGCCGATCGTCTCCTTCCACTGGGGCCACCCGCCGGCCGGTCAGATCGGGCTGCTGCGCGACGCCGGTGTGTCGGTGTGGGAACAGGTCGGCTCCGCGGCGGCGGCCGAACCGGCCGTCGACGACGGCGTGGAGGTCGTCGTCTCGCAGGGCTGGGAGGCCGGCGGGCACAACTACGGCGGACTGCCCACCATGGTCGGCGTCCCCGCCGTCGTGGACGCCGTGGGGGACCGCGCGCTGGTCCTCGCCGCGGGCGGGATCACCGACGGCCGTCAGGTCGCGGCGGCCCTGTGCCTGGGCGCCGACGGCGTATGGGTGGGAACCCGGCTGGCCGCCTCACGGGAGGCCCGGGTGCATCCCGAGCACCACCGTCGGCTGCTCGCCTCCCGAGGGGAGGACACGGTGCGTACAGCGGTCTTCGGCCCCGAGTGGCCGGACTTCAATCCGATGCGGGTACAGCGCGACCGCGTGGTGTCCGAGTGGGACGACCGGCTGGATCAGGTGCCCGCGGACCGTGACTCGCTCGCCGAGGTCGGCACGACGGTCTTCCAGGGGGAGGAGACCGTGCTGCGCAAGTTCAACGTGCTGCCGCCGGTGCCGGAGACCGTGGCCGACTGGGAGGAGATGCCCTGGCTGATGGGGCAGGGCGTGGGCCTCATCCGCGACATCGGGTCCGCCGGGGAGATCGTCCGGGAGATGATGGACCGCGCCGAGCGGGTGCTGAGCCGGTTCGGGAACGGCCATCGGCCCTGAGCCGTACGGTCTTTGGCGGCCGTGCGATTCCCGGCGGCCGTGCGATTCCCGGCGGCCGTGCCATTCCCGGCGGCGGTGCGCTCTCCGCCCGTCGCATGTCCACCGCTGTCCTGCGGGACTGCGTGGCTGCGTGGTCGCGGTCGGCCTCACGGCCACCGCTGTGCTGAACGTGCGCCGGTTGGCGGCCTGACGCCTGGTACGAGCGTCACCGCGGCCGCGGTCCGGGAGGAGGCGCCGGGCGGGGCGGGGCCGGGCGCCGATCCGGAACGGCCGTGCCTCACGCGATCTCGATGATGTGCTTTCCGCGCACGCCGCCGGCCTCCAGCGCCCGGTGCGCGGCGGCGATCGAGGCGAGGGGGTGGACGGTGTCCACGACGGGGCGGACATCGCCGTTCTCCGCGTACCGGGTCAGTTCGGCGAACAGCTCGTGGCGGGGGTTGCCGCTGAAGAAGCGGACCCGGCGGGAGCCGTGGAGGGCGGACGCGAGGAGATAGGCGATGCTGGGGAGAGGGTTCGCCATGTCGAAGGCGATGGCCACCATGCGGCCGCCCGGAGCCAGCAGCCGGCGGAAGGCAGGGTGTTCGGTGCCCGCGGTGTCCATGATGACGTCGAAGGAGCCCAGTTCGGACGGGCCGGTGGTCCGGTGGTCGAAGACCTCGTCCGCGCCCAGGCCGCGGACGAAGTCGAGGTTGTTGGGGCCCGCGAGGGCGGTGACGTGGGCGCCGAAGGCCTTGCCGAGCTGGACGGCGACGCTGCCGACACCGCCGCTGGCGCCGCGCACCAGAAGGCGTTCGCCCGGTCTGAGACGAGCCTTGTCGCGCAGGGCGGTGATCGAGGTCGTACCGCCCGCGGGCAAGGAAATAGCCTCCACCGGAGTGAGGTTGCCCGGGGCGGGGGCTATCTGCCGGGGGCGGACCGTGACGTACTCCGCCGCGCTGCCGCTCGTCATCCGACCCAGGACTCCCCACACCCGCTCACCCTCCCGGACGCCGGTCACCGAGGCGCCGACCTCGGCGATCTCGCCGACGAAGTCGATGCCGGTGCGCTGCGGGAAGCGGCGCCCCGTCACCAGACGCACCTTTCCGGCCCGGCCCGCCAGTTCGCCGCCGTTGACGCTGATCGCGCGGACGCGGACCAGCACCTCGCCGGGGTTGACGTCCGGCACGGGCACCCTGCCCTCGTACAGCACCTCCGGAGGGCCGTACCGGTCGTAGAGGGCAGCGCGCATCTCGTTCACGGCATGACCGTCCTGTCTCTGTCGTCTGCCGGGGATTCGCCGACGAGAGGGGGCTCTACGCCTGCTCGCCCAAGCTAGCGCCATAACCGGGCGACACCTTCCACTTACCGTAAAGTGAGAGACATGCCTGCTCAGACCCCTCGGAAGCGCGACCGGCCGACCGGTGCGGCGGGGCTGCGCGCCGACGCCCGGCACAACCGCGAGCGCATCCTCGAAGCCGCCCGCGAGGCGTTCATGAGCCGGGGCATCGACGTGCCCCTCACCACGATCGCCCGCCGGGCCGGAGTCGGCGCCGCCACCCTCTACCGGCACTTCCCCACCCGCGCCTCCCTCGTCGCCGAGGCGTTCGCCGAACAACTGGCCCGCTGCGTCGCCATCCTCGACGAGGCGCTGGAGGACCCCGACCCCTGGCGCGGATTCTGCTCCGTCATCGAGAAGGTGTGCGCCATGCAGACTGTCGACCGGGGCTTCACGGCGGCCTTCCTCTCCCGGTCCCCCGACGCGGTCGAGTACGAGCGCGAGCGCACCCGCGCGGAGGCCGGCCTCGACCGGCTGGTGCGGCGCGCCAAGGACGCGGGGCGGCTGCGCCAGGACTTCGACCCCGCCGACCTCACGCTCCTGTTCCTGGCCAACTGCGGCGTCGTCGAGGGAACCCAGCAGGACGCATCGGCCGCCTCCCGGCGGCTGGTCGGCTACTTCCTCCAGTCCTTCCGGGCCGACCGCGCCGAACCCCTGTCCCCGCCCCCGCCGTTGGGCCTGCGCCACATCCACCGGCTGCCGGGATGGAACGAGCCGGGACGGAACGTGCCCAGTCCGAACGAGCCGAGGCCGAACGACTAGGAGATCGCGCGGACAGGTACGCGCTCCTTGATCACTGGGGACCGCAATCCGCAACCGCCGCGACGAGTGGATACGACTGGGCGTTTTCGCCCGGCTCAAGCAGCTCGCACTGGAGCCTTACGACCGGATCGCCGGCCCCGTCGGCCCCGTCGGCCTCGTCGTCGAGAGGAAGGGAGCAAGGAGCGCGAACAACGCGTCGGGGCGGTCGAGGGGGATGATGTGGCCGCAGTCCTGGAGCTGGTGTCCGACCAGGTCGTCGGCGATGGGGCGGAGTTGGCGTTCGAGCCCGGCGCCGATGGGGTGAGAGCCGATGGCCATGGTGGGCATCGTCAGCCGGGCCGTCGCGACGGCGTCCTGTATCTGCTGGGCGCTGGTGGGCAGGGCCCGGTAGTAGGAGAACGCGCAGCGCAGGGCCTCGCTTCCGGTGTACGCGTGGACGAAGGTCGCACGGATGTCGTCGGGTACTCCCCGCCCGAGCGTCCCCGAGTCGAGGAACCAGTCGATGTACGGGGCCTCGTTGCCGGCCAGGACGGTCTCGGCGAGGCCGGGGACGGCGTGGAAGCCGAACCACCACGGGGCGCCGCCCGCGAAGACGTGTTCTGCTCCGGGAAGGGGGCCGAGCAGTGCCTCCATCACGACCAGGCGGCGGACGAGGCCGGGGCGGCGCAGCGCGAGCAGGACGGCAGGGGCGGTTCCGGCGTCGATGCCCACCACCGCTGCCGAGGGTTCGCCGAGTGCGTCGAGCAGCCCTTCGGCGTCGGTGGCGAGGGTCCCCGCGTCGTAGCCCTCGACGGCTCGTGTACTGGCGCCGAAGCCTCGCAGGTCCGGGGCGATGACCCGGTACTGCCCGGCCAGCCGGCCCATGATGCCGCTCCAGAGTTGCCAGGTGTGCGGGAAGCCGTGCAGCAGGAGGACCGCGGGTCCGTCTCCGGCGATGGCGACGTTGAGCTGGACGCCGTTCGTCGTGATGCGGTGCAGTCGGTGTGCGGGGGTGGGCATGACGGTCCCTTCGCGGTTACCATTGGTGACTACAAAACGATAGGTAACTGTCCGACCGGTGCCCAGACGGCACTTTCAGGGAAGGTGGTGAGTCGCAGGTGACCACCCGAGAAGCCCGGACCGCCGGTCGCGGTGCGCGCGGCGATCTGTTCGATCCCCAGTGCCCGACGCGGCAGTTGCTGGACCGCATTGGTACGAAGTGGACCTCCATGGCCGTCAAGACGCTCGCTGATGCCGCACCGGACGAGGTGCGCTTCGCGGAGCTGAGGCGTCGGATGCCCGGCGTCTCGCAGAAGATGCTGTCCGTGACGCTGCGAAGCCTGACCCGCGACGGGCTGGTGGCGCGCCGGGTCGAACCGACCGTGCCGCCGCAGGTCTTCTACCGGCTCACCGGACTCGGGCTGTCTCTGGAGGTCGCGCTCGCGGGGCTGCGGACCTGGGCGGAGGAGCATATGACCGAGATCGACCGCGCCAACGAAGCCGTCGACCAGGAGGCCGGTGGCCGGTGAGGGACAGGCGGGCCGGTTCCGCGCTCAGCGCTGGTGGCCCGAGTACCCGATGCGGCCGGCGTCGCCGCCCTGGTGCCGCGTAGGAGACGCCGGGGATGTCGCCGACGTGGTGGCTGTCGACGAAGGAACTGGCGGGGGACGACGCGGAGATGGTGTTGGAGTACTAGGCCGCCGTGATCTCGACCGGCAGTTCCTTGAGGCCGTTGACGAAGTTGGAGCGGACGCGGCGGGGCTCGGCCGTGAGGCGGATGTCGGCGAGGCGGGGGAGCAGCTCCTCGAACAGCACGCGCAGTTCCAGGCGGGCCAGCGAGGCGCCCAGGCAGAAGTGCGGCCCGCCCTTGCCGAAGGTGAGGTGGTCGTTGGGGGTGCGGGTGACGTCGAAGCGGTGGGGCGCCTCGAAGACCGCCTCGTCCCGGTTGCCGGAGGAGAACCAGAGGACGACCTTCTCGCCCTCGGCTATCCGCCTGCCGCCCAGCTCGGTGTCGCGGGTCGCGGTGCGCCGGAAGTGGTGGACGGGGGACGACCAGCGCAGGAACTCCTCCACCGCGCCCGGCATCAGGGACGGGTCCCGGCGCAGCCTCTCCCGCTGCTCCGGGTGGTGGATCAGCGCGAGCGTGGCGAGCGAAATGGCGTGCCGGGTGGTCTCGTTGCCTGCCACGACCAGCAGCAGGAAGTAGTTGTCGAAGTCCCGCGCCGACAGGGCCGCCCCGTCCGACGGCGGTTCGTTGACGAGCCGGCTCACCAGGTCGTCGCCGCCGGCGCCCCTGCGCCGCGCCGCCAGCTCCCGGCCGTACGCGAAGACCTCCAGCGCCGCCGGGCTGCGGAACGGCAGGTCGCGGTAGCGCTCGCTCTCCTCCGTGCCGAGCAGGACGTCCGCGTAGTCGGGGTCGGTGTTGCCGATGATGCGGTTGCCCCAGTCGATGAGCCGCTGGGTGTCGTGCTCGGGGACGTCGAGCATGCGGGCGAGGACGTTGATGGGGAAGTCGGCCGCGATCTCCCGGACGAAGTCGAAGCGGCCCTTGGCGAGCGCCGCGTCGAGGGTCCGCGCGGTCAGCCCGCGCAGGAACACCTCGTACCCGGCGACGGCGCGCGGCGTGAACTGCCGCTGGAGCAGCCGGCGCATGGCCCGGTGGCGCGGACCGTCGGTCTCCAGGAGGGAGCGGCGCAGCTCGCGGTGGTCCTCGTCGACCTCTTCGAGGTTGGTGAACCGCGTGGACGTGAACGTCTCGGGGTCGCTGCCGGCGCGCACGATGTCGGCGTGCCGGGTGACGGCCCAGAAGCCGCTGTTGGGCGCGGACTCCGGCTGCCAGTGGACGGGGGCCTCGCGGCGCAGCGTGTCGAACATCCGCCAGGGCAGCTCGCCGTCGGTGAAGTTGTCGTGGTCGGCGAGGTCGACCGCGTCGAGGGGGAGCGGTTCGGGTGCGGTGGACGTGACGGTCATGGGGCTGTCCTTCGAAGCGGGCGGCGGGCGGCGGGCGGCTGGCGGCGGGGCGCGGGGTGCTGATCGGCCGTCACGTGAGGAAGGCGTACTCCTTGAACTCCCAGTCGGTGACGTACTGCCGGAACCGCTCGATCTCGTTGCGTTTGTAGGCGAGGAACGAGCGGGTGAAGCCGGCCCCCAGCACCTCGGTCAGGTCCGTGTCGTCCTCCAGTGCGTCCAGCGCCGCGCCGAGCGTGTCCGGCAGCCGGGCGGCGGCGCCCTCCTGGTAGCCGTAGCCGCGCAGTGGCTCGGGCGGTTCCCGCTTCTCCCGCAGGCCGAGCCCCACGGCGGCGATCACGCCCGCGACGGCGAGGTAGGGGTTGGCGGTGGCGTCGCCGAGGCGCAGTTCCAGCCGGGTGCCGGGGCCGCGCTCGGGCGGTATGCGCACCATCGCGCTGCGGTTGTCCAGCCCCCAGTCGATCAGCCACGGGGCGAGGGTGTCGGGGCCGAAGCGTTTGTAGGAGTTGACGGTCGGGTTCAGCAGCGCGGTGAGGGCGGGGGCGTGGGTCAGGACGCCGGCGATGGCGTGCCGCGCGGTGGCGGACAGGCCGTGTGCGTTCGCGCCGTCATCGGCACGGCCTTCGAAGACGTTGCGGCCGTCCGCGTCCACCATCGACAGGTGCAGATGGAAGCCGGAACCGCCCTCCTCGTTGAAGGGCCGGGCCATGAAGGTCGCCAGCCGCCCCTCCGTACGCGCGATCTCCTTGACGGCCGACTTGAAGCGGAACGCGCGGTCGGCGGCGTCGAGCGCCGCCGAGTGGTCGAGGTTGATCTCGAACTGGCCGCTGCCGAACTCGCGGTTCCCGGCCGTCGCGCCGATCTCCAGTTTCCTCAAGTGCCGCAGGGTGCGCAGCAGATGGCCGTCGGGGTCGCCGCGCAGCCCCGCGCTGTAGACGTTGCCGGGGGCCCGCCCGTACGGCGACCAGCCGGTGACCGATCCCTCGTCCCGTTCGCACAGGTAGTACTCCAGCTCGGGGCCGATCACCGCGCGCGGCTCCTCGCCGGTCCGCTCCAGGACGCCGCGCAGCAGGTCGCGCGGGGATTCGGTGGCCGCCTCGCCGGTCGCCGGGTCCAGGGCGTCGCCCAGGCACCAGGCGACACCGGGCTCCCAGGGGAGGGCGCGCAGGGTGTCCAGGTCGGGGCGGACCGAGATGTCCGGCATGCCGGCCGACAGGCCCCCGGGCATGGGGACGACGTCGCTCTGGGGGCTGGTGTGGTAGACGGCGCGGCAGAACGTCAGGCCGTGGCGGACGGCGGCCGGCAGGTGGTCGACGAGGATGTCGCGGGCACGGTCGGCGCCCAGCAGATCGGGGTAGAGGACGCGCACCACGTCGATGTTCCGCGCTCGCAGCGTCGTGACGGTCTGACGGGCCTGGTCGCCGTGGGCGGCGGGGCTCTCTTCGTTCACCCTGTCCAGCCTTCCTGCGGGGCTTGTTCGCGGGCTCACTCGGTAAGTCGTTTGGGGTCGAACAATATGAAGGGGGCGAGGGCCGCGCAAGGGGTCGCGGCGAATCGGCGGCGATCCCGGCGCGCCCGTGACAACTCGCGGCCGAGGTCATAACGTATGGGCCCAAACGATTAGTCCGGCGAGGAACCCGAGGAGTCCGCTGTGCCCACCGTGCCGACCGTCCGAGGCTTCTTCCCGCCCAAGACCGCCACCGGGCGGGCGTCGCTGATCCCCGCCCCGCCCTGGTACTACTCGGGCGACCTGCTCACCGTCGAATACCGCACCGACCCCGCGCGGGTCCGCGAACTCCTGCCCGCGCCGCTCACCCCCGCGGCCGAGGACCCCGGCGCCGTCGCGCTGATCTGGGCCGACTGGCAGTCCTGCGGCGCCGGGCGGGAGGAACTGCTCGACCCCGTGCGCAGCCAGTACAAGGAGTGCTTCGCGGTCGTGCGCTGCGGCTACCGCGGCCATACGTACTCCCGCTGCGTCCACATCTGGGTCGACAAGGACTTCGCCCTCGCCCGCGGAATCCACCAGGGCTACCCGAAGAAGCTCGGCTCCATTCACCTGACCAGACCCCATCCGTACGGGCCCGCGCCCCGCATCGAACCCGGAGCCGTCTTCGGCGCGACGCTCGCCGCGGGCGACCGGCGGCTCGCGCAGACGGTCGCCACGCTGCGCGAGCCGTCCGGGACGGGCGGCTTCGTCAACGGCCACCCGATGGCCCACCACCGCTGGATGCCCTCGATAGACGGGTCGGGGCTCGCTCTCGACGAACTCGTCGAGAGCGGGGCCGCGTCCTTCGAAGCCGGCCAGGCGTGGGCGGCCGACGCCGACCTCGAACTCTTCGAGTCGCCCACGGAAGAACTGGCCGTCCTCACCGTCGAGGAGCCGATCGGGGCCTACTACCGCCAGGTGGGGGTGTGCTGGGAAGGCGGGACGCTGCTGGAGCGGGGTACGGGCGGGTAGCGGCGATCGGCGGGGTGCGGGCGGGGAGGCGGAGGGGTGCCCGCCTCGCCGGGGTGCCGGGGCGTCCGTGCGCCCGTACCCGCACGCCCGCGCCCCCCAGGAATGCGGGTGCCCGTACGTCCGTACCCGCTCGGTCCTCGGTGCTCGGCCCCGCTCCGTCACCGCGGCGCGAGCGTGAAGTCGAACGGCACGCGCCCCGCGTCGACCATGGTCAGGCCGCCGTCCACCGTCAGCGTCGCCCCGTTGACGTACGACGACCGCGGTCCGAGGAGCCACAGCACGGCGTCCGCGACCTCCTCGGCCAGCGCCGCGCGCCGCTGCGGCACCAGCGCCGTGGCCTGTGCGTACGCCGCGTCCAAGGGGGCGGCCTCGCCGCCGAACTCCCGCATCTCCTCGTCGGCCATCTCCGTCCGCGTCCAGCCCGGACAGACCGTGTTGGCGCGTACTCCGCGCGGGCCGAACTCCGCGGCGATGACGCTCGTCAGCATGGCTGCGCCCGCCTTGGACGCGGCGTACGCGCCCGCGCCCGTGGCGGCGCGCAGCCCGGCGACGGAGCCCACCGTGACGAACGCGCCGCGCGCGGCGGCGAGATGGGGGAGCGCCGCACGGGCGAGCAGGAAGACGGCGGTGAGGTTGGTGCGCAGCGTGGCGTCCCAGTCCTCGTCGCTGAGTTCGAGCAGGCCGCCGGGGCGGATGACCCCGGCGTTGGCGACCACGCCGTCCAGCCGGCCGTGGTCGCGCACCACCGCCGCGATCAGCTGGTCGACCTCGCTCCGTACGGTCACGTCGGCGACGTAGGGCGTCGCGCCGCACGCGTCCGCGACCTCGCGGAGCGCGTCGGCGCGCCGGGCGCACACGGCGACGCGGGCCCCGTCGTCCGCGCCGCCCGCGGCGACGGCCGCGCCGATCCCGCTGCTGGCCCCGGCCACGAGCAGGACGGGCGGCCGGGGCTCGATGGGCTGGTTCATGGGGAACTCCCTTTCGCGAGGCGGTGGTTCGGGCAGGGTCCGGCGAGTGCGCCGGGCGGGGGTGAAGCGGGCGGTTTCGGGCAGAGGGGGGAGAACGGGGCGGCCGGCGCGTGGCGGGTTATCGTTTGAGTCCGTAAGGGTCGCGAACGGCAACGGTCGTACAGGAGCGGTCGCGACCCGGCGGTGAGGTGCCAGGGGCCCGGCAGGGCCCGCGGGAGGCGGCTAGAGATGCGGGAGAACACGACGTGACGGCGGACCGTTCCATCCGGGAGACCGAGAAGGCCGTACAGGCCAAGCTGGGCGACACGCCGATCCGGCACGAGCAGATGGTCGCGGTGGCGAACATCTACCGCGCCGCCGCGGCGGTGCGCCAGCACTTCGAGAACTCCGTGCTGCGGGGGGCCGAGCTGACCTGGACCTCGTTCGTCGTGCTGTGGGTCGTATGGATCTGGGGCGAGATGGAGACCCGCCACGTGGCGGAGGAGGCGGGCATCTCCAAGGGCACCCTGACCGGGGTGGCCCGCACGCTCCAGAACCGCGGCCTGCTCGAACGCGGCTCCCACCCCTCCGACGGGCGGCTGGTGCTGCTGCGGCTGACGGACAAGGGCGAGGAGCTGATGGCCGAGGTCTTCCCCGCCTTCAACGCGGAGGAGGTCTTCGTCGCCGAGCGGCTGACCGCCAAGGAGTGCGGGACGCTGGCCGATCTGCTGCGCAAGATCGTGACGCAGACGGAGGAGCACGGGGAGGAGCGGCGGCTCGCCCTCCTCGACGGCGCCGACCCCCGCCCGCGGCGCAGCGGCCGCCGCCCCTCCCGGAGCTGAGCCGCCCGGCTCCCCGCCCCGTTCCGCATCCGGCCTGCCGCTGGAGCCCGGCCCGCCGCCGGGCTCCGGCCCGCTCGTCAGGGGAGCCGCCCGCGGCCGGCGGTGAGCGGCAGCCGTTCGCGGCACGCCTCGACCAGGGCGTCGAACAGGCCCTGCTGGGCGGGGTCCGAGAGCGCCGTGTCCTCGGGGTGCCACTGGACCGCCGCGAACCAGGCGCGGCGGCCCGGCAGTTCGAGGGCCTCTACGGTGCCGTCCTCGGCGCGCCCGGTGACCGCGAGCCCCTCGCCGAGCCGGTCCGCGCACTGGTGGTGGTAGCACGACACCTCCACTTCCCGGCCGCTCCCGGCCGCTGCCGAGACCCCGGCCGCCGCCGGGTCCATCGCGGCGGCGACCACCGAGCCCGCCGTGAGCGCGACGCGGTGCACGCGGTGCCGGTGGTCGGCCCGCTCGCCGCCCATGTCCTGGCGGAGCGTCCCGCCCAGGGCGACGTTGACGACCTGGAGCCCGCGGCAGACGGCCAGCAGCGGCAGCCCGCCCGCCAGCGCGTGCCGCGCGACCGCGAGGTCGAACGCGTCCTGCTCCGCGTCGACGTCGTAGACCCGGTCGTGGACCTCGGCGCCCGTGTCGTAGAGGTGCGGCGCCACGTCGCCGCCGCCCGGCAGCAGCACCCCGTCGCAGCGGGCCAGCCGCCCGGCCGCCTCCTCCGGCGGGCCCGGATGCATCATGAACGGCTCGCCGCCCGCGCGCAGTACGGCCGCCGAGAGCGCCCGCGCGGTCACCACGGCGCCGTAGCGCAGCGCCGAGGCCGTGGCGGAGAAGCGCTGGGGGAGGGCGATGAGGGGGCGGGCGCGCTGGGGGGCGCCGTTGCGCGCGGCGGTCACCACCGCATCCAGACGGTCTTGAGCTCGGTGTACTTCTCCAGCGCGTGCACGGACTTGTCGCGCCCGTTGCCCGACTGCTTGTAGCCGCCGAAGGGTACGGAGAGGTCGCCCTCCTCGTAGCAGTTGACCCAGACGGTGCCCGCGCGCAAGGCGCGCGAGATGCGGTGGGCGGTGCCGAGGTCGGCGGTCCACACCCCCGCGGCGAGGCCGTACTCGGTGTCGTCGGCCAGCGCCACCGCCTCCTCCTCCGTGTCGAAGGCGAGGACGGACAGCACGGGGCCGAAGATCTCCTCCCGCGCGAGCCGCATGTCCGGCGTCACCCGGTCGAAGACCGTCGGCGCCAGGTAGCTGCCGCCCGGTACGCGCTCCAGGCGGGCGCCGCCGGTGCGCAGCCTGGCGCCCGCCTCCCGCCCCGCCCGTACGTGGCCGAGCACCGCGTCGGCGCGGGCCTCGCCCGCCACGGCGCCCATCTCCGTCGCCGGGTCCAGCGGGTCCCCGACGCGCAGCGCGCGGGCGCGCTCGACCACCGTGTCCACGACCTGCTCCGCGATCGAGGAGTGCACCAGCAGCCGGGAGGGCGCCGTGCACATCTCGCCCTGGTTGAAGAAGATCCCCCAGGCCGCCGTGGCGGCCGCGGCGCGCAGGTCGGGAGCGTCGGGCAGCACGATGTTGGGGGATTTGCCGCCCAGTTCGAGCCAGACGCGTTTGAGGTTGGAGTCGGCGGCGTAGCGCAGGAAGCGGCGTCCCACGGCCGTCGAGCCGGTGAAGGCGAGGACGTCCACGTCCGGATGGAGGCCGAGGGCGCGCCCCGCTGTCGGGCCGTCGCCCGCGACCACGTTGAGCACGCCCGGCGGCAGCCCCGACTCGTCGGCGAGCCGGCCGAGGAGCAGCGCGGACAGCGGCGTCAGCTCGGAGGGCTTGAGCACGGCCGTGCAGCCGGTGGCGAGCGCGGGGGCCAGCTTCCAGGCGGCGAGGGAGAGCGGGAAGTTCCAGGGGACGACGGCGCCGACCACGCCGGAGGGCTCGCGGGTGACGAGGGCGAGCGCGCCGGGATCCGTGTGCGGGGACTCGTCGCGCAGCTTGTCCGCGAGCTGCCCGTACCAGCGGAACGTGGCGATGGTCGCGCGCAGTTCGACGCCGTACGCCTCGCCGACCGGCTTGCCGTTCTCCAGGCTGACGGCCAGGGCGAGTTCTGTGCGGTGCTCTTCGAGGAGGTCGGCGAGGCGGATCAGGGCCCGGCCGCGCTCGGCGGGGGAGAGGCGGGGCCAGGGGCCGGCGTCGAAGGCGCGGCGGGCGGCGTGCACCGCGCGGCCGACCTCCTGTTCGCCGGCGTCGGCGACGACCGCCAGTTCGCGGCCGTCGCGCGGGGAGCGGACGCGGAAGGACGCGCCGGAGCCGTCCTCGTCCTTGCCCGCGACGCGGTGGCGGGTGGGCGGCGTCCACCGTTCCGCCCGGCGCAGCCACGCGTCGTGGTCGTCGGCGCGGTGGCTGTCGCGGCCGTCGTCGCGGCTCTTCGCGCTGTCCTGCTGGCTGTCCGGCATGGGCGTCTCTCCCGTGTCCGCTGTGGTCGCTGTGTCGGCGCGTGCGTCTCCGGCATGATGTTTGGGGCCAAATGATAGCCGCGAGCCACCACCGGGGAAGAGGGTTGACCGCCCGGAACGAGGTCGCCTATTTTGTTTGGACTCAAACGAATTGGAGGCCGCGATGGCCCTCCCCGCCCCCGCCCCAGGGCCCCCGGCGCAGCAGGCGGCCCCGGCGCCGTCGGAGCACCGGGACCGCCCGCCCACCGCCACGGTGGCCGGGGTCACCGTCGACACCCGCCACTGGATCGGCGGCGAACGCCTCGACTCCGCCGCCACGTTCACCGACCGCTCGCCCATCGACGGGACGCCGCTCGCCGAGATCGCCCGCGGCGGCGCCGAGGAGGCGCGGGCCGCCGTCGCCGCCGCCCGCGCCGCCTTCCCCGGCTGGGCCGCGACACCGCCGCGCGAACGCGCCCGGCTGCTGCACGCCGTCGCGGACGGTATCGAGGCCCGCCTCGAAGACCTCGCCGCCGTCGAGACGGCCGACAACGGCGCGCTGCTCCGCTCCCACCGGCGCGGCGTCATGCCCCGCGCCGCCCACAACCTCCGCTTCTTCGCCGACCGCCTGCTCGCCCTCGGCCACGACGACTTCGCGACCCGCGGCCACACCAACCACGTGACCTGGGACCCGGCCGGCCCCGCCGCGCTCATCACCCCGTGGAACGCGCCGCTGATGCTCGCCACCTGGAAGATCGGCCCCGCGCTCGCCGCCGGCGACCCGGTCGTACTCAAGCCCGCCGAGTGGACCCCGCTCACCGCCTCGCTCCTCGCCGACATCGCCGCCGACGCGGGGCTGCCCCCGGGCGTCCTCAACGTCCTCCAGGGGTACGGGGACGAGGCCGGAGAACCCCTCGTCTCCGACGCCGGCATCCGCCGCATCAGCTTCACGGGGTCCGTGCCCACGGCGCGGCGGATCGCCCGGGCGGCGGCCGGGCACCTGACGCCCACCAGCTTCGAACTCGGCGGCAAGTCCCCGCTGCTCGTCTTCGCGGACGCCGACCTCGACCTCGCCGCGGACCTCGCCGTCGAGCAGTACGACAACGCCGGCCAGGTCTGCCTCGCCGCCACCCGGCTGCTCGTCGAGGACTCCGTGCGCGACGCCTTCCTGGAGCGCTTCCTGCACCGGGCCCGCGCCCTCGTCCAAGGGGACCCGCGCGAGGACGCCACCGGCATCGGTCCCACCATCCACCCCCGGCACCTGGAGCGCGTCGACGGCTTCGTACGGCGGGCGCTGGCGGCCGGCGCCACCGCGCTCCTCGGCGGCGGCCCGCACACCGAGCTGACCGAACGGACCGGCGGCGCCTACTACCGGCCGACGCTGCTGACCGATGTCGCGCAGGACTCGGAGATCGTGCAGGAAGAGGTCTTCGGACCCGTGCTCACCCTCCAGACCTTCACCACCGAGGACGAGGCCGTGGCCCTCGCCGACGACACCCGCTTCGGACTCGCCGCCACCCTCGCCACCGGGGA
Source organism: Streptomyces sp. NPDC050610 (assembly GCF_040654875.1). Classification (NCBI taxonomy): domain Bacteria; kingdom Bacillati; phylum Actinomycetota; class Actinomycetes; order Kitasatosporales; family Streptomycetaceae; genus Streptomyces; species Streptomyces sp. NPDC050610. The sequence continues at coordinate 109,558 of NZ_JBFAIV010000029.1, forward strand.
CCGCGAACGCGCGGCCCGCGTCGCCGCACGGCTCGTCGCCGGCACGGTCTGGACCAACTGCTTCTTCGTACGCGACCTCGCCGCGCCCTTCGGCGGCTCCCGCGCATCCGGCATGGGCCGCGAGGGCGGCGACTGGAGCTTCGACTTCTACTGCGACCTCAAGAACACCGTCACCGCGCCGAAGGGCTGGCAGCGCCATGGGTGAGATCGTCGGAGCCGGCCTCCTCGCCCACGTCCCCACCATCGTCCTGCCCGAAGCGGGCCGCCGGGAGCTGAACGCGGGCCGCGAGGTCAGCCTGGTGCCGGGGCTGCGCAGACTGCGCCGGGACGTCTTCGAGGAACTCGACTACGACACCGTCGTCGTCCTGGACTCGCACTGGGCGACCACCGTCGAGTTCGTCGTCGCCGCGCAGTCCCGCAGGGCCGGACTGTTCACCTCCGAGGAACTGCCGCGCGGCATGTCCCGGATGCCCTACGACTTCCCCGGCGACCCCGAACTCGCCCGCTCCACCGCCGCGTTCGCCGCGCGGCACGGCACCTGGATCACCCCGATCGACGACCCGTACCTGCCGATCCACTACGCCACCGTCAACCTGTGGACGTACCTGGGACAGGGGCTGCCCGACAAGCGGTGGATGTCCGTCGGGGTCTGCCAGACCGGCGACGCCGAGGACCATCTCCGGCTCGGCCGCGCGCTCGCCGACGGCATCGCCGCACTGCCCGGCCGCAAGGTGCTGCTGATCGCCTCCGGCGCGCTCTCCCACACCTTCTGGCCCCTGCGCGAACTGCGCGACCACGAGGCGAGCGACCCCGTGCACCTGCGCACCCCCGAGGCGCGCGCCGCCGACGAGGAGCGGATCGACTGGCTGTCGCGCGGCGACCACGCGCGCGTGCTGCGCACCATGCCGGAGTTCGCCGCCCACAAGCCCGAGGCGGGCTTCGGGCACTACCTGATGATGGCCGGCGCCCTCGGCGAGGAGCGCCTGACCGCGCCCGGACGCGCCTACAGCGCGTACGAGAACTCGATCGGCACGGGCCAGGTCCACCTGTGGTTCGACCGCCCGGCGGGCGGCTGGACCGCATAGCGGCGGATCGCGCGTCGTCCCGGGGGCGCCCTGCGGGGCGCCCCCTTGAGCCCCCCCCGCACCCCCGAGGAGGACCAACCGAAATGAGCGACACACGTGAACACCGCCGCATCCTGCTGGACGGCGCCGCCGTCCAGGCCGTCAGGGAGGGCGAGGAACTCGTCGCGGGCGACGGCCGCCGAGTCAAGGCGGCCGACGCCCGCCACCTGCCGCCCGTACAGCCCTCGAAGGTCATCGCGGTGCACCTCAACCACCGCAGCAGGGTCGAGGAGTTCCGGACCGCGCTGCCGCCCGCGCCCACGTACTTCCACAAGCCCGTCTCCGCCCTCAACGCGCACGGCGGCGCGGTGGTGCGCCCCGAAGGCTGCCGGTACCTCAACTACGAGGGCGAGATCGCGCTCGTCATCGGCCGCGTGTGCCGCAACATCGCGCCGCGCGACGCGGGGGAGTACATCGCCGGGTACACCGTCGCGAACGACTACGGCCTGCACGACTTCCGCGACACGGACGCCGGGTCGATGCTCCGCGTCAAGGGCTCCGACACCCTCTGCCCGCTCGGCCCCGGGCTGGTGACCGGGTGGGACTTCCACGGCAAGTACCTGCGCACGTACGTCAACGGGGAGCTGGTGCAGGACGGCTCGACCGACGAAATGACCTGGGACATGGACTACCTCGTCGCCGACATCGCCCGGACCATCACCCTCGTCCCCGGCGACGTCCTCCTCACGGGCACGCCCGCGAACTCGCGCCCCGTGGAGCCGGGCGACGTCGTGGAGGTCGAGGCGGAGGGCCTGGGCCGGCTGACCAACCACATCGTGACGGGCCCCACGCCCGTACGGGACGACTGCGGGGCGCAGCCGACCGCCTCCGAGGAGGTCCGCTCCACGGCCTTCGGCGGCGACTGGGAGTACCGCGGCATCCGCCCGCCCCGCCGGGACTGAGCCCCTTCGGGTACGCCCCCGCCAACCGCCCGGAGCGGTCGGGCAGGGGCGTACCCGTGGCTCAGGTCCGCGCCGGCCCGGGCGGGGCGGCCGCGGCCCTGCCGGGCGCGGCCGGCGCCTTGACGACGGACGTGGCGGCGAACAGCTCGGAGACCCGCTTCCCCTCCGCCGCGCTCTGCGGGAAGAGATACGCGCAGGCGACGTAGATCGCGAGGTTCAGGGCCATGCCCACGACCCCCGAGGTGAGGCCGTCCAGCCACGGGATGGACGTGGGGTACGCCGCCGAGAGCCCGGCCGCGGTGCAGAAGCCCGCCACGGTTCCGGCGACCGCGCCGATCCGGTTGCCGCGCTTCCAGAACAGGCCGAGGAACTGCGGCACGGCGAGCTGCACCACCCCCTGGTACGCCATGATCGACAGCGTGATGAGGTTGCTGAGCCCGATGTTGGCGACCAGCGCGGAGGCCACCGTGTAGACGGCGATGGAGATCTTCGCCGCCAGCAGCCGCCCCTTGTCGTTCATCGGCCGGACCACCGCCACCAGGTCGTTGGAGATGAGCGTCCCCACGGACTGGAGCACCCCGTCGGCCATGCCGATCTGCGCCGCCAGGACGCACAGGGCGATCGCGATGATGATCCACGGCCCGCCGATCCGCTGGGCCAGGGTGAACAGCGCGCGGTCGGGGTTGTCGGAGACGCCGGGCAGCGTCCCGGACAGCAGCGCGACGGTCAGCAGCAGCCCGGCGAAGACGAGCGAGCTGGGCATGACGAACATCGCCGAACGCTTGACGCTCCGCACCCCGTCCGCGGTGAACAGCCGGACGAACATCCCCGAGAGGCACCAGCCGCCCACCGCGCCGGTGAAGGTCAGCGCGAAGAGGTACAGCCCGCCGCTGCCACCGCCGTCCATCGGCAGCGACAGCCGCTCGACGGGCAGCCGGGCGAACCCGTGGCCCTTGACGACCAGATAGACGATGAGCCCCACGAGGAGCGCCGAGCCGAAGACGTACGCGATCATGCCCTGGTAGAAGTCCGTGACGACCACGCCGCGCATGCCCATGCGCACCGTCCAGAACTGGCGCGCCACGAGGACCAGCACGCCCGCGAGCACCGACTGCGAATAGCTGAGGTGCCCGAACGAGATGTAGTAGAAGATCAGCCCCATGGCCTGCATCCCGAGCACGGTCATCGGGAAGTTGACCAGGACCTGGATGAGCGCGGGCACGGTGCGCGACGCCGTTCCGCCGTAGCGCAGCCCGAACAGGTCGGACTGGGTGCGCAGTCCGTTCCGCTCGCCCCACATCCACACCCGCCGGGACATCAGATACATCAGCAGATAGGCGAACAGCCCGTAGATCAGCAGATGGAAGCCGATCACGCCGCTGCGCGCGGCCAGGCCGGCGTCGGCGATGAAGACCGAGCCGGGAAACCAGGTGTTGAGCACCGACATGGTCTGGTAGCCGCTGCCGAAGCTGCGCCCGCCCACGGCGTAGTCGGTGAAGTCGGCGTCGCGCCGGCGGTGCATGTACAGCGTGAGGAGCACTCCGGCGAAGAAGAGCACCACCATGCTGTAGCCGAGGAACACATTCACTGGGGGCGAACCCCTCTCAGGTCCGAGGAGGTGTCGGTCGGGGCCGCGGGTCAGTCGATCTCGCCGCGGGCCGCTTCGACGCAGTACAGCGCGATGACGCCGGCCGAGACGTGGGCGCCGATGGCGAGGAAGTAGAGGAAGGACAGTGGGATTCCGCCCTGGAACGCGGGGTCGCCCGCGACCCAGTACACCGGCGGCGCCAGCGCCACCACGGCGTCGAACGCGAACCAGGAGCCGAAGATCGCCCACTTCCGCCGCGGCGAGAGGGCGACGGCCCACCGGGCGAACCGCCGGGAGAGCGCGCCGTTCCGGGACGGCCGGGGCGGCCGCGCACCGGGCGCCGAGCCGTCGGTAGCCGCGCCGTCGGGCGTCATGTCACCGGGCGTCATGGACGGTCTCCCCGTCGAAGACCGTCATCGCCACCGGCATCGCGGCGATCTCGTGCGGGTCCGCGTGCGCGAGATCGCCGTCCACCACGCAGATGTCGGCGACCTTGCCGGGCTCCAGCGACCCCTTCCAGCTCTCCGCGAAGTCCTGCCACGCGGCGTTCGAGGTGTACGCGCGGACCGCGGTCTCCAGATCGACGCACTGCTCCGGGCCGCTGCGCCGGCCGCTCGCCTTCGACTCCCGCAGCATCATCGACGCCACGCCCCGGCGCCAGTCGGGGTAGGTGATGGGCGCGTCCGAACTCGCGGTGACCGGGATCCCGGCCTCCGCGGCGCTGCGTACGGGCCACTGGTAGGCGGAGCGCTCGGGCCCCACGATCCCGTCCATCAGATCGGCGATGGCGTCCTTGACCCCGGGGTTCATGTTGATGCCCCAGCCGTGCCGGGAGAGCGTGGCGAGCGAGCGGGCCGACGCGAAGTCGCCGTGGATGACGTAGTGGCGCGCGTCCGGGCGCGGAGTGTCGGCTTGCGCCGCCTCGAAGGCGTCGACGACCGCGTCGATGCCGTGGTCCCCGGTGATGTGCACGCCGAGCTGGTGGCCGGCCGTATGCGCGTACCGCACGATCGCGTCCAGCTCCTCGACGCGCTGCGCGTGATTGTGACCGTGCAGGCAGAGGCTGCCGTACCCGCCGCCCACGTACTCCTCGTGCATCCAGGCGGTGCGGCTCGGCGGGATGCCGTCGGCGAACAGCTTGACGCCGAGTACGCGCAGCCGCCGCGGGTCGGCCCGGGCGCACACCTCTTCGAGCCGGTCCATCCGCTCGGGCAGATGCCGGGCCGCGCCGCCCATCTCCAGGGGGAGCAGCAGTACGTTCACCCGCGCCCGGAGTTCGCCGGCCGCCTCCAGGCGCGCGTACATCTGGAGCGTTCCGGTGTCGGCGACCCCGAGGAAGAGCGAGGTGCCGCCGGGGCCGAGGCCCGGCTCGGTGAAGCTGGTGATGCCCTCGGCGTGGCAGACCGCGACGGCGGAGCGGATGGCGGCCTCGCGGGCGGCGTCGTCCATCAGCGGGACGACGGCGTTCACCAGGTCCAGCGCGCCCTCGCGCAGGAGGCCCGTGGGAGCGCCGTCGGCGTCGGTCTCGACGATGCCGCCGGGCGGCGGCTCGGTGGCGCCGGTGATGCCCGCGGCCTCCAGGGCACGGGAGTTGAGCCAGGCGGTGTGCCCGGAGAACTCGTAGAGGAGCACCGGGTGGTCCCGCGACACCTCGTCCAGATCCTGGCGGCGCGGGGTGCGGCCCGGCTCGGCCAGGCACTCCTTGAGATAGCCGACGTCCCATCCGTTGCCGAATATCCAGCCGCCGGGCGGGAGTTGTCCGGCCTTGCGGCGTACGGCCTCGCGGACGTCGGCGATGGAGGACACGGCGGGCGAGGCCACGTCGAGGGCGAGCGGCGGCCGGGTGGCGCCGAAGGCGGCGGCGTGCAGGTGCGAGTCGTTGATCCCGGGGAGCGCGGTGCGCCCTTCGAGGTCGATGACCTCGGTGCCGGGTCCGACGAGCGCGCGGATCTCGCTGTCGCTCCCGGTCGCCGCGATCAGGCCGTCGCGCACGGCGAGGGCCTGCGTGGCGCGGAACGCGGCGTCGACGGTCAGCACCGTGCCGTTGACCAGCACGAGGTCGGCAGCTTGGGGCATGGATGACCTCCCTCCAGTTCGTTTGGGCCCAAACATATGCCCGGGGGCTGTCCCCGGCGCAAGGGTGCTGCACGAATTCCCGGCTCCCGCACCGGCGTCACCGCGTCCCGTGCCGCTACCGCGTCACCCGGCGAGCCGCTCCACCCGCCGCATCACCTCGCGGCAGAAGCCACCGACCCCGTCCGGGTCGTCCGTGAACTGCGACGGCTTGATGCAGAACGTCGTGAAGCCCTGCTCCATCTGCTCCGGCACGGCCTCCAGCGCCTGTTCGAGACCGGCCACCGACGTCCCGTCGGGGAAGACGGCGCGCGTGCCGCCGATCATCTCCAGCCCGGACATGTCGCGCCCGGCCTCCGCCATCGCCGCGCGCAGCTTCTCCAGCTCGCCCGGCGCGGGACGGCCCAGCGGGTTGAAGCCGTGCCCGTACGCCACGAGCCGCCGCAGCACCGCGGCGTGCAGCGTCGAGCCGCCGAACCACAGCTCGGGGCCGCCCGGCCGGTACGGCTTCGGCTCCAGCCAGGCGTCGTCGAAGCGGTAGTGCTCGCCCGCGAAGGAGGCGGGGCCGGGCTCCCAGAGCAGCTTCCAGGCGGCGAGGTGCTCGTCGAGCAGCCTGCCGCGCCGGGTGAAGGGGACCTGGAGCGCGGCGTACTCGTCCTCGCTCCAGCTCACGCTCGGCAGGACGACGAGCCGCCCCTTGCTCAGCAGGTCGAGCGTGGCCAACTCCTTGGCCAGCAGCAGCGGGTGGCGCAGCGGCGCCAGTACGGCCGCGGCGGCGAGCCGGACCCGCTCGGTGACGGCGGCCATGGCGGCGAGCAGGACGACGGAGCTGGGCCACGGTGTGTCCGGGGACTGGTTGCCCGGCATGGCGTACTCGCGCGGGTTGGGCATCGGGCCCTTGGCTCCCGCGTCGGAGCCGAGCACGATGTGCTCGCTGAGCATGACCGAGTCGAACCCGGCGTCCTCCGCTTCGCGGGCCCAGCGCACCAGGGCGTCCAGGTCGCAACGGCCGCCGGTCATGGTCCAGTTCTCGGTCAGTACGAGCGTCATACGGGGGTGGGGCTTGGTCATCCGGGCTCCCGGCTGCGGTCGAGGCTCATTGTTTGGCCTCAAACGGTAGGCGGGTCCGGCCTCCTCCTCAAGAGCCGCGCGGTATCCCGGTCGTCAGCGGCCGGCGAGCGGGCGCGCTACGGCCGTTCCCCGGTCGTCGGGAGTCACGGGCCGGTGCATGGTGTCGGCGGCGCCGAAGCCCATCAACGACCGGAGGAACGGCGTCTGCTGGGTGTGTGTGACGCGGTACCCGTGGCGCTCGTACAGGGCCTGGGCGCGCGGATTGACGTCGACGACGTCGAGCCGGATCCGGGAGCAGTCGTTCTCGGCGGCCACGGCGGCGATCTCGCGCAGCAGCAGGCTCCCGATCCCCGCGCCGCGGTGCGCCGCCGCCACGCAGATCCCGTCCATCACCAGCTCGCCCTCGGCGGGCCTGCGGGCGAGCAGGGCGAGGAGGGCGAGCCGGGGGACGCCCCGCAGCGGGCCGTACGCGGACAGCACGTCACGGGCCGAGCCGCCCATCAGGGCGCGGCCCGCGAGCTGGTAACCGGCGACGCCCACCACGCGGCCCGCGCCGTCGAGCGCCGTGACGCCGCGGTCGCGGTGCAGATGGGCGGCGAGGAACGCCCGGCCCTTGGCGGGCGGGCCGAGCGCGCCGCCGAGCTTGCGGCCGAATGCCTCCCAGTACAGGGCGGCCACCTGGCGTTCGGCTCCTTCGGGGACTCCCCGGTGCGGTCGGGGGGTGTCGCTGTCGCTCACGCTGCTGCCTCTCATCGCGGGGCGCTCGGCTCGGGTCGCCGGATCGCCTCTCATCAACGACCATAGTACGCTCGTATTGAAAACGATCGTGTTAAAAGTGATAGTTAAGGGGGTTCATTGTGAGTGGCCGACCATATGTGGAGAGTCATGCGCCGCCGCTCCCCGAGGCGGCGGCAACGTCAGGGCCAGGGCCAGGGCCAGGGCCAGGGGGGCGGGGACGGGGCGGTGGGGCCCGGCTGGCGCAGGTGGACGCGCTGCGCGGCTTCGCGCTGTTCGGCATCCTCATGGTCAACATCACCTACATGGCCTCCGCCTACCACGGCACCGGCCTGGAGGACCCGGGCCTTGGCGGCCCGCTGAGCGAGGCCGCCCACTGGGTGGTGGCGGTGCTCTTCGAGGCGAAGTTCTTCCTGCTGTTCTCGTTCCTGTTCGGCTACCGGGGCTAATCGCAGTGCATCGGGCTTTTAGCCTGGTGGTGAAGCGATTCTCAGCACTGCTCTGGCCCGTAGGTCACAGTGGATGATTCTGCTGTTCGATGTACTGGTGGACGGTCGACAGTGGCGCCCCGTCGGCGGATCCGGCGAAGTAGGACCCCGACCACAGCTTGTTGGCGCGCCAGTAGTGGCGTACCGGGTCGGGAAACTCCTGTCGGAGTCTGCGGGAGCTGACGCCCTTGAGGCTGTTGACCAGCTTGGAGACGGCGACCTTCGGTGGGAAGTTCACCAGCAGGTGCACGTGGTCGGCCTCGCCGTTGAACTCGACCAGTTCGGTCTCGAAGTCGGCGCAGACGTCTCGCATGATCTCCTCCATCCGCGTGAGGTGCCGGTCACCGAAGACGTCGTGCCGGTATTTCGTCAACAGAATCAAGTGGGCATGCGTGATGAACACGCAGTGCCTGCCTGTACGAATGTCCTGATACTCAGCCGTATACCAACTGTTGTAGGGTCATTGGCGTGCAGCTTCGGTACTCCTTCCGTCTCTACCCGAACGGTCCTCAGCGTTCAGCGCTGGCCCGCGCGTTCGGGTGTGCGCGAGTGGTGTACAACGACGCGCTGCGCACCCGCGAGGACGCCCGCGCCAAGGGCCTGCCGTTCGTTTCCTCGGCGGACCTGTCGAAGGCCGTGACGGCCGCGAAGAACACCCCGCAACGGGCGTGGCTCGCCGACGTGTCCGCCGTCGTGCTCCAGCAGTCCCTCCGGGATCTCGACACCGCATACCGGAACTTCTTCGACGGCTTGAAGGGCAAGCGCCCACGCATGGGCGCACCCCGGTTCAAGTCGAGCAAGGACAGTCGGCAGGCTGTGCGGTTCACCGCGAACGCCCGGTGGAAGATCACGGCCGGCGGGGACCTGTCATTGCCGAAGATCGGCGACGTGCGGGTCACGTGGTCCCGCTCTCTTGCGTCGGTTCCCTCCACGGTGACCGTGGTCAAGGACGCGGCAGGTCGGTACTTCGCGAGCTTCGTCGTCGCTACCGGCGACGAGACCCCGCTGCCGGAGGCGGACGGGCAGATCGGTATCGACCTCGGCCTGTCGCACTTCGCGGTCCTCTCGGATGGCACGAAGATCGCCAGTCCGCGCTTCCTGCGCCGGGCCGAGAAGAAGCTGAAGAAGACCCAGCGGGACCTGTCCCGCAAGCAGAAGGGCTCCAGCAACCGCGGCAAGGCCCGCCTCCAGGTCGCTCGGGCTCACGCACGGGTGGCGGATGCACGCCGCGAGTTCCATCACCAGCTCTCCACCACACTGATCCGCGAAAACCAAGCGGTCGCAGTGGAAGACCTGTGCGTGAAGGGCCTCGCGCGTACGCGCCTGGCCAAGTCCGTCCACGACGCCGGATGGTCGGCGTTCGTCACCATGCTGGAGTACAAGGCCGCCCGGTACGGGCGCGCCTTCCACCGCATCGGGCGCTTCGAGCCCACCTCTCAGGTCTGCTCGCAGTGCGGCGTCAAGGACGGACCCAAGCCCCTGAACATCCGCGTATGGGAGTGCGGGGCGTGCGGGACGCTCCTGGACCGGGACATCAACGCGGCGGTCAACGTCGCCAAGGCCGCCGGACTGGCGGTGTCAGCCTGTCGAGCGCGGGTAAGACCGGGACTCGTCCCGGCACAGCGCGAAGAAGCAGGAACCCACCGAGACGGTCAGCCGACCGTGGTAGGAATCCCCGCCCTTTAGGGCGTGCAGATCTTTAACTCACCATCTTGATCTTGCTTTGGTTGGGGCCGGAAGCGAGGAATGCTGCGATGTCGGCTGGTGTGCGAAACCGGG
>NZ_JBFAIV010000030.1:0-2061 GCF_040654875.1 Streptomyces sp. NPDC050610
CAGTCGGCGAGGCGGCGGGTGTCGACGAGGACGACGGCGCCGATGGCGCCGCGTACCAGGTCGTCCCACATGAACCAGAAGCGGTCCTGGCCGGGCGTGCCGAACAGGTAAAGGATCAAGTCGTCATCGAGAGTGATGCGGCCGAAATCCATCGCGACCGTGGTGGTCGTCTTGTCCTGTACGTGGCTGAGATCGTCGATCCCGGCCGAGGCGGAGGTCATCACGGCCTCGGTGCGCAGCGGATTGATCTCCGAGACCGCGCCGACGAAGGTCGTCTTGCCCACGCCGAAGCCTCCCGCCACCACGATCTTCGCGGAGGTGGTGGAGCGGGCGGGCGCGGGCGACCCGCCGCTAGAGCTTCCGAAGTCCACTGAGCACCCTTTCGAGCAGTGTCACATCCGGCGTCCCGCCGGACTCGCCGCTGCCGCCCGGCTGGTGGATCGCCACCATTCCGGCCTCTGCCAGGTCCGCGACCAGAATCCGGGCCACGCCGAGCGGCATGCTCAGCAGCGCGGAGATCTCCGCCACCGACTTGACCTCCCGGCACAGGTGGCAGATCCGCTGGTGCTCGGGGAGCAGGCCCTGCAGGTGGACCGGGTCGGCGGTGGAGCTGACCAGCGCCTCGATGGCGAGCTGGTAACGCGGCCGGGTCCGGCCTCCCGTCATGGCGTAGGGGCGGACCAGCGGCTGGTCGCCTTCGTTCCCGTACGGCGCGTGGTGAGAGGCGCCGTACGGGCCGGGCGAGACGGGCGGGGTCATTGATCCTCCGGGCGGGACAGCAGGATGGCAATAATGCCGTCGAGCGGGGGCCGGTGGGGGGTTTTCGGCCGTACGGTCGGACGGACGGACGGTTGGCGGACGGTCAATTGAGCAGGCTGCCCTGCAATTCGGCACGGAGATCGGGCGTCAGGACAGTGCCCGCCCGGTCGACGAGCAGGGCCATTTCGTAGCCGACGAGGCCGATGTCGCACTCAGGGTGGGCGAGTACGGCCAGCGAAGAACCGTCGGACACGGACATGATGAAGAGGAAGCCGCGCTCCATCTCCACCACGGTCTGGTTGACGCTGCCGCCCTCGAAGATCCGGGAGGCCCCGGCGGTGAGGGAGGTCAGGCCGGAGGCGACCGCGGCCAACTGGTCGGCGCGGTCGCGCGGGAACCCCTCGGACATCGCCAGTAGCAGTCCGTCGGCGGAGACCACCACCGTGTGCGACACCCCCGGGGTGTTGTCCACGAAGTTGGTGATCAACCAGTTCAGATTCTGCGCCGCCTGGCTCATCGGACTCAACTAACGCTCCTGCTGGTAAGTGGGGTCAATGCCGTGGTTGCCGGTCGTCTGGCCGTTGCCGGCCTGACGCCCTTGCTGAATACCGCGGCGAAGATTGGTCAGCCGCCCGCGCACGTCGTCCGGCGCGCGGGAGACCTGCGGGCCGGTCGGATGGGACTGCTGCTGCGCGGTCCCCTCCACCAGATTCGCCCGCGGCACGCGCCGCGGCAGCCCGGACGACGTGATGCCGCCCGCGGCCGGTTCGCGTATCTGCTCGGCCCGCCGCCAGCGCTCGTCGTTGGGCGAGCTGCGCCAGCTGTCGTTGGGAGCCACCGGTTCCAGACCCGGGCCCTGGTCCTGGTCCTGGCCCTGAGTCTGTCCCTGTCCCTGGTCCTGCCCCGGCATCGGCTGCTGGAACGGGTCCTGCGGCTCACGCCGCGGCAGACCCTGAACAGGCGCCGGCGCCTGCGGCGTGGGCTGCGACGGTACGGAACCGGCGGCGTCCTCGCGGGGACCGCTGAACCAGTCCGTCTCCAGCGCCTCGAACAGAGGCGTCCGGCCGTCCCCGGGCCCGGCGGGAGGCAGCGCGCCTTCCTGGGAGGGAACGGGGAACTCGCCGCTGTGCCGGTTGTGCTGCGCACCGCCCGGCTGCCCACCGCGAGTGGGGAGCGGTCCTTGCGGGAACTGGCCGGTCTCGGACGGATCACCGGGCCCGCCGAGGCCGGGCCGGCTTTGCCGCCCCTGCTGATCCGGCTGTCCCTGCTGTCCCGGCTGGGCGTATTCGCCGGTGTCGGCGG
>NZ_JBFAIV010000030.1:2160-117196 GCF_040654875.1 Streptomyces sp. NPDC050610
GGGCCGCCGACGCGCGGGAACTGCGAGGTCTCGCCGGGGCCGTTGGCGAACTGACCGGGCTGCGCGAACTGACCGGTGTCGCCGCGCCCGCCCTGCTCGGGCTGGGCGAACTGGCCCGTGTCGCCGCGCCCGTCGTGGCCGGGCTGGGTGTATTCACCGGTGTCGTTACGGCCGCCCTGACCGGGCCGCGAGTACTCGCCGGTGTCGGCGGGGCCGCCGACGCGCGGGAACTGCGAGGTCTCGCCGGGGCCGTTGGCGAACTGACCGGGCTGCGCGAACTGACCGGTGTCGCCGCGCCCGCCCTGGTCGGGCTGCGCGAACTGGCCCGTGTCGCCGCGTCCGCCTTGTTCGGGCTGGGCGAACTGGCCCGTGTCGTTGCGCCCGTCGCGGCCGGGCCGGCCGTATTCGCCGGTGTCGGCGGGGCCGCCGATGCGCGGGAACTGTGCCGTGTCGCCGGGACCGTTTCCGCCCTGACCGGGCTGACCGCCCGGACCTGGCTGCGCGAACTGGCCGGTGGCGTTGCGTCCGCCCTGGTTGGGCTGGGCGAACTGGCCGGTGTCACCGGAGCCACCGCGCCCGGGCTGGGCGAACTCGCCCGTGTCGCCGCGGCCTGCCGGCGGGGCGCCGGCGCCGTCCGTACCGCCCGGCGCGCGGTTGCCCGGACGGCCGAAGGCGGACGGGGAGTCCACGTCCTCATGGCCGCGCGGGCTGTCCTGCCGGCCGCGCGGGGAGCCGTCTTCGCCGAGGGGCCAGTCGTCCACGGGGGACGAGCCGGAGCCCTGGCCGCTGTCGCTGCCCCAACTCGTCGCGGGCTGCCGGGAGCCGCGGCCGGTGAGGCCCTCGGCGGGGCCGCCGGACAGCTCGCCCGCGGGGCCGCGGGGCGGGAGCTGCGGCCGACGCGCGCGGTCGCCCGAAGAGGGGGCGCCGGTCGGCGGGGCGACCGAGGGGCCGGGGGCCTTGCCGCGCGGCTGGATCGCCGGGCGCCCGTCGGGGCGGGTGCTCATCCGGTCCGTACCGGAGGGGCGCGGGGCGCCGTTGTCGAAGAGGCTGGCGCCGCCCGACGGGGGCGCGGCCGGGGCCAGGCCCGCGCCGACGGGACGGGTCGGCAGACCGCTCTCGGTAGTGCTGGGACGGCCGGACTGGTCGCCGGGGCCGGCTCCTTGGCCGCCCTGACCACCCTGGCCGGGTCGGCCGGGCTGACCGCCCTGGCCTCCCTGACCGGCGGGTCCGCCCTTGCCCGGCAGTGCCGGACGCGGTCCCGGGCCCGGCACCTGGCGGCGAGGCGGCGCGGAGTCGACGAGGCCGGGGGCCGCGTTGCCGCCGCTGACGCCGGGCGTGGAAGCGCCGGGCGCGTTGCTCGGCACCGGCTTCTTGCCGCCCTGGGCGACGTCGACCGGCAGCATGACGAGCGCGGTGGTGCCGCCCGAGTCGGACGGCCGCAGCTGGATGCGGATGCCGTGGCGCAGGGAGAGGCGGCCGACCACGAAGAGGCCCATGCGCCGGGAGACGGACACGTCCACCGTCGGCGGGCTGGCGAGCCGCTCGTTGATCGCGGCGAGGTCTTCGGGGGAGAGCCCGATGCCCGTGTCGTGGATCTCGACGAGCACCCGCCCGTCGGGCAGCGCGTGACCGGTGACCTTGACCTTGGTCTGCGGGGACGAGAACGACGTCGCGTTCTCCAGCAGCTCGGCGAGGAGGTGCACGAGGTCGTTGACGACCCGGCCGGCGACCTCGGTCGGCGGCACCCCGCTGAGTTCGATGCGCTCGTACTGCTCCACCTCGGACGCGGCGGCGCGCAGCACGTCGACGAGGGGGACGGGCCGGGTCCAGCGGCGGCCCGGCTCCTCGCCCGCGAGGACGAGGAGGTTTTCGCCGTTCCGGCGCATACGGGTCGCGAGGTGGTCCAGCTTGAAGAGCGAGGAGAGCTGGTCCGGGTCGGCCTCGCGGCTCTCCAGCTCGGAGATGAGCGAGAGCTGGCGCTGGATGAGGCCCTGGCTGCGGCGCGAGAGGTTGGTGAACATCGCGTTGACGTTGCCCCGCAGCATGGCCTGCTCGGAGGCGAGGCGGACGGCCTCGCGGTGCACGTCGTCGAAGGCCGCGGCCACCTTGCCGATCTCGTCGCGGCTGTGCACGCCGACGGACTCGACGGAGGTGTCCACGTCCTGCGGGTCGATCTCGGAGAGCTGCTTGACCAACTCGGGCAGCCGCTCCTGGGCGACCGTCTGCGCGGTGTCCTGGAGCCGGCGCAGCGAGCGCACCATGGAGCGCGCCACGACGAACGCGCCGACCAGCGAGATGCCCAGCACCAGCACGATCAGCGCACTGTTGAGGATCGCGTCCTGCTGCGCGTCGGCGCGCAGCTCGCGCGCCTTCTGGTCCATCTGCGTCAGCAGCGTCTGCTCGATCTTGGACATCTCTTCGAGCTTGACGCTGTCCTGGTCGTACCAGTCCTGGTAGGACGTCTTCTCGGACTTGATGCCGTCCTGCTTGGTGAGCCAGCGCTCCGCGTTGGCGTTTGCGGAGGTGATCTCGGTCTGGCCGCCGTTGAGCGCCCGCATCAGTTCGTCGATGTCACCGGACTGGATCGCGGTGAAGCGGCGCAGCGACTCGTCCTCGCTGTCCAGGGCCGACTTGCCGTACTGGCGGTCGTTCTCGGAGAGGAACGGGTGCTTGGGGTTGGCGAGCGCGGCACTGATCACGGCGCGCTGGATGGACGCGTACTCCTTGGCGGAGGAGAACGTGGCGAGCGCGCGGGTGCTCGTGATCATCTCGGGGTTGCTGGTCGCCTGCGCCATGTCCTGGGAGAGCGACAGCAGCGAGGTGATCAGCGCGTCGTAGTTGCCGACGGTCCGGGAGATGTACTCCTTGTCGCCGTACGCGTCCGCACGGATGTCCTTGATCTTGTCGAGCTGCTTGGAGATATCGACGAGCGTGGTCCGGACACCGACCATCGACGGGTCTTCGGGCTTGACGCTGTCCGTGGCCTGCTTGAACGCCTGGACGGCGCGGTCGGTGCTCAGCCGCGGCGAGATGACGCCCTGGTCGTCCTTCTTCTCCCCGGCGGTCAGCGGGCCGGCCGACTTGTCCCGCTCCTCCTGGAGCGCGCCGGCGAGCCGGGTGGCCTGCTGCGTCATCTCGGTGAGCAGCTGCATGTGGTCGAGCTGGTCGATCTTCTCCAGCGAGTCCTGGATACGCAGCGCGCCCAGGGTCGTCGCGGCGACCACGGGGAGGGCCAGCAGGGAGACCAGACGGGTACTGATGCGCCAGTTGCGCAGGGCAACGCGTGGGCCGGGGCCGGTCTGCTTCTTCGCCTTCGGCCGCTCGGACGGCTCGCCGCCACTGGGCGCGTCGGCAGCCGCACCGGCAGCTCCGCGGTCGGTCGAACCGCGTGGCTCCGGCTCCGCCGCGGCGTTGCCATCTCTCTTGAAACGTCCCTGCACTAGCGTCGCAACCTCTGGACCAGGCGTCCCTCCGCGAGCGGCGGAACGGTGTCGAGTCGTGGGGGACCGCGCGGCCCCCCATGGCGGTCGTGAGTTCCGGCGCGCCACCCCTCATTCCGACCGCCGCTTCGGCGCTGTTCTGCGCCCATCGCGCGCCGGATGATTCGTACGGCGGTCCGTGGAATTCCAGCACAGTGCAGGATCTCCAACAAGAGCAGCAGTCGTGCAGGCGATGTGAGTAACGCTATGTGCGGTGCATGTCACCAGGTGTGCAAAGTCGCGTCCGCGATTTCGGACTTATGGGTACGAATCTCTCGTACGTAAAGGGTGTCCCGGTACCGGCGATCACGATCGGAACGTCTGGTTCGGTGGTGCAATGTCTGTTTTGCGGGGGTGGAAGTGCTGCCACTTATGGGGCTTTTGTCATAGAGCTCGTGAGGAAACTCACACGCCCGGCGTGACTTTCCTCGCGGATCAGTGGGGATAGGGGTGCCTAGCCTTGACGTTTACACAGGCAACGGAAACGACAACCGCGAGGCGGCCCCAGTGAAGAAGACGATGATGTTCCGGAACATAGCCAACCCGCGCCGCACGACCCTCGCGCACCTCAAGGACGCCGAGGAGCTGCTGACGCCGGCGCCGGAGGCACCGGAGCACTCCGTCGAACTGCCCGCGCAGACGGCCAACCCGCGCCGCACCACGCTGGCGAACGCGCCCAAGGTCTGAGTCGTCCGAGGGCCGAGGTGCCGGAAGGCCGGGGCGTCCAAGGGCCGGGGTGCTCAAGAGCTGAGGCGTTCGGGAACCGGGGAGTCCGGGAACCGGGGCGCGTATGAATACCGGGCCGACGAGGGCAGCCGCCGCGACTCGCACCCGCCACGCCCGCCGCACGCGCCCTAGTCGTCGCATCCGGCCCCCTCGCCGCATCCGCCACGGAGGCCCTCCACCGGAAAGTGGCCGGAGCCCCGCCGCGCCCCGCGTTAGCCTGGAGCGTCAGTCTCCGGCCGGCGGATGGCCAGCGGATTCAGTGCAGTGAAAGTGAAGGGGTAGCGGCTTCCCGTGCGCATCGCCAGGTTCTCCATCGACGGCAACGTCGCCTTCGGCGTCGTAGAAGGAGATGTCGAAGAAGCCAAGGCAGGGACCGCCGACGGCGGCCCGGTCCTCGACATCATCAAGGGACACCCCTTCGCCGAGTTCGAACGCTCCGGCCAGAAGGTCCCGCTGAGCAAGGTCCGGCTGCTGCCGCCCGTACTCCCCAACAAGGTCGTCGCGTTCGGCCGCAACTACGCCGAGCACGCGACCGAGCTGGGCAACGCCGTCCCCGACGCGCCCTTCGCCTTCTTCAAGCCGTCCACCTCGGTGATCGGCCCCGGCGACCCCATCGCGTACCCCTCCTTCTCCGAGGAGGTGCACCACGAGGCCGAGCTGGCCGTGGTCATCGGCCGCATGTGCCGCGAGGTGCCGCGGGAGCGCGTCAAGGACGTCATCCTCGGCTACACCTGCGCCAACGACATCACCGCGCGTGATGTCCAGAAGCGCGAGAAGCAGTGGGCGCGGGCCAAGGGCTTCGACACCTCCTGCCCGCTGGGCCCGTGGGTGGAGACCGAACTGGATCCGTCGGACCTCGGGATCATGTGCACCGTCAACGGCGAACAGCGCCAGCTGGGCCGCACGGGCGAGATGATCCACTCCATCGAGGACCTGATCGTGAACATCACCGAGGCGATGACGCTGCTCCCCGGCGACGTCGTCCTCACCGGCACCCCGGCGGGTGTCGGACCCATCGGTGTCGGCGACGAGGTCGCCGTCACCATCGAAGGCATCGGCACTCTCACCAATAAGGTGATCAAGCGTGGTTAGCGCAACCCCCTCTTCCGTGCGTGTTCGTTTCTGTCCCTCGCCGACCGGCAACCCCCACGTGGGCCTGGTCCGCACCGCCCTGTTCAACTGGGCGTTCGCGCGCCACCACAAGGGCACCCTGGTCTTCCGCATCGAGGACACCGACGCGGCCCGCGACTCCGAGGAGTCGTACGAGCAGTTGCTCGGCGCGATGCGCTGGCTGGGCTTCGACTGGGACGAGGGCCCCGAGGTCGGCGGCCCGCACGAGCCGTACCGCCAGTCGCAGCGGATGGACATCTACCGCGACGTCGCGCAGCGGCTCAAGGACGCCGGCCACGCCTACGACTGCTACTGCACCACCGAGGAGCTCGACGCGCGCCGCGAGGCGGCCCGCGCCGCCGGCAGGCCGTCCGGTTACGACGGCGCGTGCCGCGACCTGAGCGCCGAGCAGAAGGCCGCGTACGAGGCCGAGGGCCGCAGCCACATCGTCCGCTTCCGGATGCCGGACGAGACGATCACCTTCACGGACCTGGTCCGC
The DNA here is from genome assembly GCF_040654875.1 of Streptomyces sp. NPDC050610. Lineage (NCBI taxonomy): Bacteria > Bacillati > Actinomycetota > Actinomycetes > Kitasatosporales > Streptomycetaceae > Streptomyces > Streptomyces sp. NPDC050610. The sequence continues at coordinate 7,975 of NZ_JBFAIV010000030.1, forward strand.
GGCGAGCTGACCTTCACCCCGGAGAACGTGCCGGACTACGGGATCGTAAGGGCCAACGGCGCGCCCCTCTACACCCTCGTCAACCCGGTCGACGACGCGCTGATGGAGATCACGCACGTGCTGCGCGGCGAGGACCTGCTGTCCTCGACCCCACGCCAGGTCGCGCTCTACAAGGCGCTGACCGAGCTGGGCATCGCGAAGACGACGCCGGAGTTCGGGCACCTCCCGTACGTCATGGGCGAGGGCAACAAGAAGCTCTCCAAGCGTGACCCGCAGGCGTCCCTGAACCTCTACCGCGAGCGCGGCTTCCTGCCGGAGGGGCTGCTCAACTACCTCTCCCTGCTCGGCTGGTCCTTCTCCGCCGACCAGGACGTCTTCTCGGTCGAGGAGATGGTGGCGAAGTTCGAGATCGAGGACGTCAACGCCAATCCGGCCCGCTTCGACCTGAAGAAGGCGGAGGCGATCAACGCCGACCACATCCGGCAGCTGGATCCGGCGGCCTTCGCCGCGGCCTGCGCCCCGTGGCTGGAGGCCCCGCACGCCAACTGGGCGCCCGAGGACTTCGACCAGACCGCCTGGGAAGCCATCGCGCCGTACGCGCAGACGCGGGTCACAGTCCTGTCCGACATCACCGCCAACGTCGACTTCCTCTTCCGGGACACCCCGGTCGAGGACGAGGCGTCCTGGAACAAGGCGATGAAGGAAGGCTCCGACGCCCTGCTCCGCACGGCCCGCGCCAAGCTCGCTGACGCGGACTGGAGCAGCGCGGACGCCCTCAAGGAGGCCGTCCTGGCCGCCGGCGAGGAGCACGGCCTCAAGCTCGGCAAGGCCCAGGCCCCGGTCCGCGTAGCGGTAACCGGCCGCACCGTCGGCCTCCCCCTCTTCGAGTCCCTCCAGATCCTCGGCCGCGACCGCACGCTCCCGCGCATCGACGCGGCCCTGGCCAAGCTCACGGCCTGACCTCGTGCACGTAGGGCCCGGAAGCCGAACCGGCTTCCGGGCCCTACGTACGTACGGGGACTGGCATCAGAGCGCCACCAGATCGACGACGTTGATGACGACGTGCCGGTTGGAGACCACATAGGTGATGAAGCCGCCGGTGAAGTCCGCCGACCAGCTGTTGTCCCGGTTGCTCCTCGCGGGCGGGTCGAACGGATTGCGGCTCAGACGCTTTTCGAGCCCCTCCAAAGCGGAGCGCTGCGGTGAGGTCAGAGCCGCCTTGCGCTGAGCCGCCCGGTCCGCGTACCTGATCTCATACGCACTCACAGACACCTGCCCGTGCCGATCGGGTTGTTCTCGGCGTCGTAGGCGTTGCCCTCCGCGTCCCGGAAGACCATGCCTTCCGTGTCCCCCTCCGCCATGCGCTTGACGGTCTGTTCCACATCGTCCAGATATCCCGGAGTGGCACAGGCGCAGGCAAAGGGAATCCACTTGTCCAGCACATCGTCCAGCGCCGCCTGGTCGAAGTCAGCGGCCGCACTGAGCCACTCCTGCTCGAACCCCTGCAACCAGTCGGGCCGCCGCTCCAGCGCCGTACGGATGGCTTCCGGCGTTCTCTCACAAGAGTCCGGGTCGACTTCGCGGGCCATGATCGGCGACCTCCGGCGAATGAGGGGCAGGGGACAGGGGTGCCCACCGTAGAGGCGCGCGCCTCCCGGCCGCACCCGGGACGCGCGGTGATACGAGCGTGAGCGCCCGCGACCGCCCTCGCCCGATGGTTCACTCAACGCGACCACTCGCGTACGCGACCGGACCGGCCCAGCCGGGGCGCGGTCGCTTCGACCAGCTCTTGGATAAGAGGAGCAGAGATGAACAGTTGGGCCTGGCAGAAGTCCTCCTATAGCAACCAAGGCGCCAACTGCGTCAACATCGCCGCCGCCCCGGACGGCACCGTCCGCCTCCGGGAGAGCGACGCCCCCGATGCCGTCCTGTCCGTAGCGCCCGACGCTCTGCGAGGGTTCTTCGTCGCGGTCAAGAAGGATCGGCTGGGCGGTCGCGCGGACGGGCGGGGCCGGTAGCGTCGGGGGTATGCCGATTCGTGCTGTCCTCTGGGACGTCGACGACACCATCTTCGACTACGCCACGGCCGACCGCACCGGAGTGCTGGAGCACCTGCGGGCCGAGGGGCTGCTGGGCGGGGGCGAGGCGGAGGAAGTGGTGTTGGGGCGGTGGTGGGAGGTCACCGAGATTTACTGGGCGCGGCTCGCGGCCAAGGAAGTGGATTTCGAGGGGCAGCGCAGGGGGCGGGTGCGGGCGTTTTTGGGGGAGGAGGCCAGTGATGCCGAGGCGGATGCGTGGTTCGCGCGTTATCTGAGGCATTACGAGGCCGCGTGGGCGCTGTTTCCGGATGCCGTGCCGGCGCTCGACGGGCTCACCCCCGGATATCGGCATGGCGTGCTGTCGAATTCCCGGGCCAGCAATCAGGACCGCAAACTGCGCGTACTCGGGGTGCGCGACCGGTTCGAGGTGCTGGTCTGCGCCCACGACCTGGGGATCAGCAAACCGGAGGCCGGTGCGTTCATCGCGGCGTGCGAGGCGCTCGGGCTGGAGCCCGGGGAGGTCGCGTACGTGGGGGACAAGATCGATATTGATGCGTGCGGGGCCCGGGACGCCGGGCTCACCGGGATCTGGCTGGATCGCGGGGGCGCCCCCGGTGCCGCCCCCGGCGGGCTGCCGGCCGGGGTGACCGGGGTGCATCGCATCACCGGTCTCGACCAGCTCTCCGGCCTCCTGCGGGGCGATACCCGTTTTGGAGCGCCGACGTCGATCGGGTAATGTTCTTCCTGCGCCGCCCGAGCGGGCCGAGAGGCCGGAGCGGAAAGCGCAAGCCAAGCAAGGCCCTTCAGGGGGTTGTGTTTTGGTGGGCTATGGTGTAATTGGCAGCACGACGGTTTCTGGTTCCGTTAGTCTAGGTTCGAGTCCTGGTAGCCCAGCAAGAGATCGTTATTATTGGGTCTCTTGATTCAGCAGTGCAAGCCCCCGTTGTGTAGCGGCCTAGCACGCCGCCCTCTCAAGGCGGTAGCGCCGGTTCGAATCCGGTCGGGGGTACAGATCCTTTCTTTCCGTCACCTTCGGGTCGCTCCCGGATGTGACGATGCGAGGATCGCTAGGGCCCCCGTTGTGTAGCGGCCTAGCACGCCGCCCTCTCAAGGCGGTAGCGCCGGTTCGAATCCGGTCGGGGGTACTGGTCTATACCATGGGCTATGGTGTAATTGGCAGCACGAGGGTTTCTGGTTCCCTTAGTCTAGGTTCGAGTCCTGGTAGCCCAGCTTCAGAGCGTCGAAATCGGACATCTGAAAACACGCGGACGCGAGTCCGCACGCTAGCCCCCGTTGTGTAGCGGCCTAGCACGCCGCCCTCTCAAGGCGGTAGCGCCGGTTCGAATCCGGTCGGGGGTACGCAATCGAGACGCCCTCCGCGCAAGCGGGGGGCTTTTCCACGTGCACCTTCCGCTGCGCGTGTGCCGCGCTCGATAATTCACGCATGGCCCAAGCCGACGGTGTGCGCCGCAGGGTCCCCGTGGGGAAGCTGCGCCCCGGCGATCACGCCTGCCTGCTCTTCGCCTCGGAGGAGGAGCGGGCCTGCGTCCTGCGGGGTTTCCTGATCGGCGGACTGCGCGCCACCCACAAGATCCTCTACCTGGCCGGCCATGACGGGCCGCACAGCGCCGGCGAACTGATGGGGCGTCACCAAATCTCCGAGTCCGCGATCGGCGCCGGCGGTCAGGTAGAGATCGTGGACGCCGCCCAACCCTGCCCGGACGACAGGCAGTTGGACCTCGACATGATGCTCGGCCGGCTGCGCAAGGCCTGCGACCGCGCCCGCTCGCAGGGCTACCGCACCCTGCGCATCGCGGGCGACCCGGGCGGTGCGCCCTATGACGCGTACGACCTCGGACGGCTGCTGCGCTACGAGGCGCTGCTGGCAGGGGAGTTCCGGACCAGGGACACGCTCACCGTGTGCCAGTACGATCTGCGCCGCTGCGACGACGAGGCGGCGGACGCCGTCGAGTCGGCCCACCCCTGGAGCGTCGAAGTGGACCCCCTCGTACAGACCGCGGAGTTGGTCATCGTCCGTACGTACCGCCCGCAAGGGCTGCGCATCGAGGGCGTGGTGGACGCCGCCGCGCACCGGCACATCAGGGAGGCCCTGCAGACGGTCGCCGCCGTACGGGGCGACGTCCGGCTGGAGATGTCCCGGGTGGAGTTCCTCGACCTTGGCGGGCTGCGGCTGCTGATGGCCTTCGCGCGCGCCCGCGCCGCCCGCCACTACTGCGTGGAGCTGACGGGGCTGATGCCGCACCTGCTCCAGGTCATCACGCTCATCGGCTGGGACAGCACCCCCGGCCTCAGACTGGCGGCCACCCATGCCTGCTGACCTCGGCGCTGCCGACGGTTTCACCCACCACGCCTGCCTCTACGGCTCGGACGACGAATTCCTGGCGATGGCGGTGCCGTTCGCCGAGCGCGGACTGGCGGCGGGGGAGCCGGTGCTGGCCGCGACCACGGCCGCCAACCTCGCCTCGCTGCGCGCCGCGCTCGGCGGACGGGCGTACGCGCTGGACACCGCCGAGACCGCCTTCTTCGGCCGCCGCCCAGTGGAACGGGTCTCCGCCTTCCTCCGCTACCACGCGCGCCGCGCGGTGCCGGGCCGCCGGCTGCGGATGCTCGCCGAGCCCGTGTGGAGCGGGAAGTCCGCCCGCCAGGTCGCCGAGTGGCAGCGGATGGAGGCCGGGCTCAATGTGCTGCTGGCGGACCTGCCGGTATGGATGATCTGCCCGTACGACACCCGAGCCGTGCCGGACCAGGTGGTGTCGGCCGCGCGGGCCACCCACCCGGGGCTGATGGACGGCGCACGGCTGCTGCCGTGCGCCGAATACGTCGCGCCCAAGGAGTACGCGGCGTCCGTCGCGCCCGATCTGCCGCCCCCGCCGGCCGGCGCGCCGGGGATCGCGCTGACCTCCGACGCCCCCGCCGTCCGCCGGTTCGCCCGTGAACGCGCGGCGGCGGCCGGACTGTCCGGCCCCCGTCTCGCGCTCGCCGAACTCGCCGTCCACGAGGCCGCGGGCTATCTGCTGGCCGCGCGAGGAGCCCGCGTCTCGCTCCGGATGTGGACGGAACCGGGCGCCCTGGCCTGCGAACTGCTGCGGCGCGCACCGGACGGCGCGCCGCCGCCCGTTTTCGTGGGCTTCCACCCGCCCGGCGCCGCCCCGGACGCCGCGGACGGCCTCTGGCTCGCGCGCAGCCTGTGCGAGTACATGGAGATCCGGGGCGACGGGCCGTGGGTCCGTATCACCCTGCACATCGCGGGTCCGCGGGACGCCGAGCGCCTGTGACGTGCCCCGGGGGCGGGAGTCATGGGGCACGCCGCCTCCGTAGCCGCGGCCGGTGCGGGGCTCAGCCCGTGCGGCGAAGGGCCTCGCTGAGCCGGGCCGCCGCGTCGATGACGGCCTGGGCGTGCATCCGGCCCGGGTGGCGGGTCAGGCGCTCGATGGGTCCGGATACCGAGACGGCGGCGACCACGCGGTTGGACGGGCCGCGGACCGGCGCGGAGACCGAGGCGACGCCCGGCTCGCGCTCGCCGATGGACTGGGCCCAGCCCCGGCGGCGTACGCCCGAGAGCGCGGTCGCCGTGAAGCGCGCGCCCTGCAGCCCGCGGTGCAGCCGCTCCGGCTCCTCCCAGGCCATGAGCACCTGGGCCGCCGAACCCGCCTTCATCGGCAGCGTCGAGCCGACCGGCACCGTGTCCCGCAGTCCGGACAGCCGTTCCGCGGCCGCCACGCAGATCCGCATCTCGCCCTGCCGGCGGTAGAGCTGGGCGCTCTCGCCCGTCACGTCCCGCAGGTGGGTGAGGACCGGGCCCGCCGTCGCCAGCAACCGGTCCTCGCCCGCCGCCGCGGCGAGTTCGCTCAGCCGCGGGCCGAGGATGAACCGGCCCTGCATGTCCCTGGCCACCATCCGGTGGTGTTCGAGGGCCACCGCGAGGCGGTGCGCCGTGGGGCGCGCGAGGCCGGTCGCCGCGACCAGTCCGGCAAGAGTGGCCGGGCCCGACTCCAGAGCGCTCAGTACCAGAGCCGCCTTGTCGAGAACGCCGACGCCGCTAGAGTTGTCCATGAAACGATACTCGCGTCTCACACTGTGAAACGCAAGTTCAATTTTCTCGGAGAAGCGCGAACCTGGTCGACAGCACCCCGCAGACATACGAGTTGGGTCGGCGGCGACGTCGGCCGGAGGGACAGCGATGGGACGGACACTGGCGGAGAAGGTATGGGACGACCATGTCGTCACGCGCGCCGAGGGCGAGCCCGACCTCCTCTTCATCGATCTCCACCTGCTGCACGAGGTGACCAGCCCGCAGGCGTTCGACGGCCTCCGCAAGGAGGGCCGCACGGTCCGCCGCACGGACCTCACCCTCGCAACGGAGGACCACAACACCCCCACGCTCGACATCGACAAGCCGATCGCGGACCCCGTCTCCCGCACCCAGTTGGAGACGCTGCGCAAGAACTGCGCGGAGTTCGGCGTGCGGCTGCACCCGCTCGGCGACGTCGAGCAGGGCGTCGTCCACGTGGTGGGCCCCCAGCTCGGCCTCACCCAGCCCGGCACCACCGTGGTCTGCGGCGACAGCCACACCTCCACGCACGGCGCGTTCGGCGCGCTCGCGTTCGGCATCGGCACCAGCCAGGTCGAGCACGTGCTGGCCACCCAGACGCTGCCGCTGGCGCCCTTCCGGACCATGGCGATCACGGTCGAGGGCGAGCTGCCCGACGACGTCACCGCCAAGGACCTGATCCTCGCCGTCATCGCCCGCATCGGCACGGGCGGCGGCCAGGGCTATGTCATCGAGTACCGCGGCCCCGCCATCGAGAAGCTCTCGATGGAGTCCCGGATGACGATCTGCAACATGTCGATCGAGGCGGGCGCCCGGGCCGGCATGATCGCCCCGGACGCGACCACCTTCGCGTACCTGAAGGGCCGCGCGCACGCCCCGCAGGGCGCCGACTGGGACGCGGCGGTCGAGTACTGGAAGACGCTGCGCACCGACGACGACGCAGTCTTCGACCACGAGGTGGTCATCGACGCCGCCGAACTCGCGCCGTTCGTCACCTGGGGGACCAACCCCGGGCAGGGCGCGCCGCTGTCGGCCCGCGTCCCCGACCCCGGTTCGTACGATGACGCTTCGGAGCGGTTCGCCGCCGAAAAGGCCCTGGAATACATGGGTTTGACGGCTGGTCAGGCGCTGCGGGACATCACCGTGGACACCGTCTTCGTAGGTTCATGCACCAACGGCCGGATCGAGGACCTGCGCGCCGCGGCCGCCGTGCTGGACGGCCGCCGCATCGCCGACGACGTCCGCATGCTGGTCGTGCCGGGCTCCGTACGGGTCTCGCTGCAGGCCGTGGCGGAGGGGCTGGACAAGGTGTTCACCGCCGCCGGGGCCGAATGGCGGCACGCCGGATGCTCGATGTGCCTGGGCATGAACCCGGACCAGCTCGCCCCCGGCGAGCGCTCCGCGTCCACCTCCAACCGCAACTTCGAGGGCAGGCAGGGCAAGGGCGGACGCACCCATCTGGTCTCCCCGGGGGTCGCCGCCGCCACCGCGGTGCTCGGCCATCTGGCCTCGCCCGCCGATCTGTCCGACGTCCCGACTCTCGTGGAGGCCTGAGCACCATGGAAGCTTTCACCACGCACACCGGCCGGGCCGTGCCGCTGCGCCGCGGCAACGTGGACACCGACCAGATCATTCCCGCGCACTGGCTGAAGAAGGTCACCCGCGACGGCTTCGAGGACGGGCTCTTCGAGGCCTGGCGCAAGGACCCGGAGTTCATTCTCAACCGGCCCGAGCGCGCGGGCGCCTCGGTTCTGGTGGCCGGCCCCGACTTCGGCACCGGCTCCTCCCGCGAGCACGCCGTCTGGGCGCTCCAGAACTACGGCTTCCAGGCCGTCGTCTCCTCCCGCTTCGCCGACATCTTCCGCGGCAACTCGCTGAAGAACGGTCTGCTGACCGTCGTGCTCCCGCAGGAGACGGTCGAGCTGCTGTGGAAGCTCATCGAGGAGGACCCCGCCGCGGAGGTCACCGTGGACCTCGTCGCCCGCCAGGTGAGGGCCGAAGGCATCACGGCTGATTTTGCGCTTGACGAGAACGCACGTTGGAGGCTGCTGGAGGGGCTGGACGACATCGGCCTGACCCTGCGGCAGAGCGCCGAAATCGCGGCGTACGAAGGGAAGCGGCCCTCTTTCAAGCCCTCCACGACCGTCGTCTGAGGCCCTTGCCGGGACCCCGATTTCCGCTGTTCACCCGGCGTTTGACATGATGCGCCCCCTGTCTTCGGACAGGGGGCGCATCGGTTTGTTGAGGCCCCGTGAAGCGACAACTCGCCTCAGATGGCACAATCGGTGCATGGAACGCGACAGCCAACTCAAGCTCTACGGGCTCGTTGCCGACCAACTAAAGGAAGCGCACACAAGGGTGCGCACACTGCAAGTCCCGGAGGGCGTACGGATGGCGCTGTCCCGGAAGCTGCTGGCCATCACGGCCGCGGCGAAGCACGATCTCTCAGGCGCGGCAAAGCGTCTGGACCGGTTGATGAACGACCTCGACGAGGGCCGTTTCCCCCCAGAACGCGACACCGACGGAACTCGATGATGGTCGAGTTCGTTGCGGCACAAGGGTGATTAGACCGTTTCGTGTTTGATTTGCGGTATATATCTGCCTAACGTGCGAAAAGGCTGGAACGCATTCGTTCCAGCAATGTCTCCGAAGGGGAAGACGTGAACAAGGCGCAGCTCGTTGAAGCGATTGCCGACAAGGTAGGCGGCCGCCAGCAGGCCGCAGACGCTGTCGACGCGGTACTCGACGCGATCGTCCGTGCAGTTGTCTCCGGCGACCGGGTCTCGGTCACCGGTTTCGGCTCGTTCGAGAAGGTCGACCGTCCGGCCCGGTACGCCCGTAACCCGCAGACGGGTGAGCGGGTGCGGGTCAAGAAGACCTCCGTGCCCCGCTTCCGCGCGGGTCAGGGCTTCAAGGACCTCGTGAGCGGCTCGAAGAAGCTCCCGAAGAACGACGTGGCCGTCAAGAAGGCCCCCAAGGGCAGCCTCTCGGGCGGTTCTTCCACCCGTACGACCGCCAAGGCCGCGGCCAAGAAGGCCACCGCCAAGAAGGCGACGGCGAAGAAGACCACCGCGAAGAAGACCACCGCGACGGCCGCCAAGAAGACCACGGCGACCGCTAAGAAGGCGGCGACCAAGGCGACCGCGAAGAAGGCGGCGCCCGCCAAGAAGGCCACGGCCACCAAGGCCGCCGCCAAGAAGGCCACGCCGGCGAAGAAGGCGGCGACGGTCAAGAAGGCGACCGCGAAGAAGACCGCGCCCGCCAAGAAGGCCACGGCGACCAAGGCTCCGGCGCGCAAGACCACCGCGCGCAAGACCACCGCCAAGAAGGCCACTGCCAAGAAGAAGTAAGGGCGGCGACAGCCAAGAGCGTCCCGCGCCGGGCCGGTCTCCCTCCGGGGAGACCGGCCCGCGGCGTGCGCTCGGACACGCCCGAAAGGGCCCGGGGACGCGCGGGCCTGACGGACGTACGTCTCAGAAGGCCTTACGTCTCAGAAGGTCTGGAGCGTCACCAACGTCACCCGGCGCCCGTCGGCGGCCGGCGCCTTCCCGGAACCCGTCCCAGGGCCTTCCGGGGAGCCCTTCGCGGCGCCCTCAGCGGACCCCTTTTCCGGGGCCGCTTCCGATTCCGCGGACGCGACCTCGATCCGCACCCGCTGCCCCGGACGCAGCAGCCGCAGCCCGCCCGCGTCGAACGCCGCCGCGTCGAACGGCAGCGGCGTGCCGTCGTCCAGGAGGACGCTCCCGCTGCGGGTCTCGAAGTCGTATGTGTACGCGGTGGCCTGCATAGGACAAAGCTTAGAGCCTGGGGCCGACACCGGCGTGTGCCCCGCCCTAATCGGCAATCAGCAGGCCCGCCGCGGCCTCGGTGGTACGGGCTCCCGCGCCCAGCGCCAGGGCGGCCCGCAAATCCTGCGGCGTATCCACGTCCTGACGTACCGAATCGACTCCGTCGAGCAGGATCTCTCTCGCCCCGGACGCCCGGTGCCGGGCCCGCGAGAGCCCTTCGAAAGCCGGCGCCAACAACACTCCGGGAGCGGCCGAGAGCAATGTGGTCCCGATTCCCGCGGCATCCGCGAGAAATGCGCGCGGAAACGCGGCGGCCGCGTTCAGTACCCGGGTCAGCTCATCCGGCCGCAAGGCGGGAAGATCCGCGTTGAGCGTCACCACCCCGGATTCCGGGGCCCACGCCCGTACGGCGTCCGCGCCATGGGCGAGGGCCGCGTTCAGGCCGCCGCCCGGCGGCTCCGGCACGATCCGCGCGCCGAGATCCGCCAGTTTCGGGGCGGCCAGCGGATCGTCCGTGACGACCGCCACACCGGCCACCGGCCGCGCGGCCAGCGCGGCGGCCACCGTGTCGAGGGCGAACGCGAGCGCGAGAGCGGGCCGGAGGCCGTCTCCCCTTGTCCCAGCGGCCCCGGAGAGGCGGCTTTTGGCCTGCGCCAGGGATTTCAGCGGCACCACTACGGTCCAGACCACACCCGCTCCGTCTCTTCGCATCGACCTCATTGTCACCTGCTGCCGCAGTCGCCCGGAGAGCGCGGGGTTACCGTGTTCTCGACAGACCGGGTACCTGGGGCCACACTTGTGCGGCCCCCGGGATCGCAGCAGACCCGCTCCATCCCAGGTCCAAAGAGAAGGGTGTCCGAGTGTCCCGCCACAGAATCGGCTTCTGGTACCGCTTTACGGCGGTGTTGGCGAAACCGCCGCTCGTGGTTCTGTTCAAGCGGGACTGGCGCGGAATGGAGCACATTCCCGCGGACGGTGGCTTTATCACCGCGGTCAACCACAACTCGTATCTGGACCCGCTGTCCTATGCGCACTTCCAGTACAACACCGGCCGCGTGCCGCGCTTCCTCGCCAAGTCGGGCCTCTTCAAGACGACCTTCGTGGGCACGCTGCTGCGCGGCACCGGCCAGATTCCCGTCTACCGCCAGTCGACCGATGCCGCAGTCGCCTTCCGCGCCGCCGTCGCGGCCATCGAGAGCGGCGAGTGCGTGGCCTTCTACCCCGAGGGCACGCTGACCCGCGACCCGAAGCTGTGGCCCATGCAGGGCAAGACCGGCGCCGCCCGCGTCGCGCTGCTGACCAAGGCGCCCGTCATCCCCGTGGCGCAATGGGGCGCCCACGAGGCCATGCCGCCGTACGCCAAGGAGAAGAAGTTCCGGTTCTTCCCCCGCAAGACGCTCAAGGTGCTGGCCGGCCCGCCCGTGGACCTCTCCGAGTACTACGGGCAGGATCCGACCGCCGACGTGCTGCGCCAGGCGACCGACACCATCATGGCCGCCATCACCGAACTCCTCGCCGAGCTCCGCCAGGAGCCCGCGCCCGCGGAGCCGTACGACCACAAGCAGGCGCGCGCCGAAGCCCGCCGCAAGGCCCAGCATGCCAAGGAGAACGACGAGTGACGCGCTGCGCCGTATACGGCACCGGATCCTGGGGCACCGCCTTCGCCATGGTGCTCGCCGACGCGGGCTGCGAGGTGACGATGTGGGCCCGCCGCGCCGACGTCGTCGAGGCCGTCAACACCGGCCGCAGCAACCCCGACTACCTCCCCGGGGTCCGGCTCCCGGATGCCGTACGGGCCACCACCGACCCCGCGGTCGCCGCCCGCGGCGCGGAGTTCGCCGTCCTCACCGTGCCCTCCCAGACGCTGCGCGAGAACCTCTCCCAGTGGTCCCCGCTGCTGGCCCCCGACACCGTCCTCGTCTCCCTGATGAAGGGCGTGGAGCTCGGCACCGCCAAGCGGATGAGCGAGGTCATCCAGGAGGTCGGCAACGCCGCCCCGGAGCGGGTCGCGGTGATCACCGGCCCCAACCTCGCCAAGGAGATCGCCGCCCGGCAGCCCGCCGCCGCCGTCGTCGCCTGCCCCGACGAGTCGGTCGCCCAGCGGCTCCAGGCCGCCTGCCACACCCCGTACTTCCGCCCGTACACCAACACGGACGTGGTCGGCTGCGAGCTCGGCGGCGCGGTCAAGAACGTCATCGCCCTCGCCGTGGGCATCGCCGACGGCATGGGCCTCGGCGACAACGCCAAGGCGTCCCTCATCACCCGAGGCCTCGCCGAAACCACCCGGCTGGGACTGGCGATGGGCGCCGACGCGCAGACCTTCGCCGGCCTCGCGGGCATGGGCGACCTCGTCGCCACCTGCTCCTCCCCGCTCTCCCGCAACCACACCTTCGGCACCAACCTCGGCCGCGGCATGACGCTGGAGGAGACCATCGCGGTCACCAAGCAGACCGCGGAGGGCGTCAAGTCCTGCGAGTCCGTGCTGGATCTGGGCCGCCGCCACGACGTCGACATGCCGATCACCGAAACGGTCGTCGGCATCGTCCACGAGGGCAAGCCGCCGCTCGTCGCGCTCAAGGAGCTGATGTCCCGCTCCGCCAAGGCCGAGCGGCACTGACGAGCGGTTCGTCAACAGGTAGTCTCGACGCGATATGAGCAGCGACAACCCTCCCCAGAGCCCTGAGCAGAGCCGGAAGCCGCGTGTCGCCGTCGTCTTCGGCGGCCGCAGCTCCGAGCACGCGATCTCCGTCGTCACCGCCGGCGCCGTGCTGCGCGCCATCGACCGCACCAAGTACGACGTGCTGCCGATCGGCATCGCCGCGGACGGCCGTTGGGCGCTGACCGCCGACGACCCCGAGCGGATGGCGATCACCGGCCGCGAGCTGCCGTCCGTCGCGCAGCTCGCCGACTCCCCGGACGGCACGGTGGTGCTGTCCGCCGACCCCACCTCGCGCGAGATCGTCTACACCGAACCGGGCGCCGTGCCCAAGGCGCTGGGCGACGTCGACGTCGTCTTCCCCGTGCTGCACGGCCCGTACGGCGAGGACGGCACCCTCCAGGGGCTGCTGGAGCTCGCCGGGGTGCCCTACGTCGGCTCCGGCGTCCTCGCGTCCGCCGTCGGTCAGGACAAGGAGTACATGAAGCGCGTCTTCACCTCCTTCGGACTGGCCGTCGGCCCGTACGAGGTGATCCGGCCGCGCGAGTGGGAGAACGACCGCGACGCCGCCCGCCGGAAGATCGCGGACTTCGCCGGGGACCACGGCTGGCCGCTGTTCATCAAGCCCGCCCGCGGCGGCTCCTCCATGGGCATCACCAAGGTCGACGGCTTCGACGGCCTCGACGAGGCCATCGAGGAGGCCCGCCGCCACGACCCGAAGATCATCGTGGAGGCGCTGCTGCGCGGCCGCGAGATCGAGTGCGGGGTGCTGGAGTTCGAGGACGGGCCGCGCGCGAGCGTGCCCGCCGAAATCCCGCCGGTCTCCAGCCACGACTTCTACGACTTCGAGGCCAAGTACATCGACTCCTCGCCCGGCCTGGTACCCGCGCCGCTCACCGCCGAGCAGACCGAGCGCGTCCGGGAACTGGCCGTACGGGCCTTCGACGCGGCGTCCTGCGAGGGCCTGGTCCGCGCGGACTTCTTCCTCTGCGAGGACGGCGAGTTCGTCATCAACGAGATCAACACGCTGCCCGGCTTCACGCCCATCTCGATGTACCCGCGGATGTGGCAGGAGAGCGGCGTCAGCTACCCGCAGCTCGTGGACCTCCTCGTACAGGCCGCGCTGCGCCGCACCACGGGGCTGCGCTGAAGGACGCTCGGCCGAGCGCCTTCAGATCCCCGTCGGGACGGTCCGCCGCACGGCGTCGGCGAAGTCGGTGAGCGCGCTCACGTCACCGGCTTCGCCCGTGTACTTGGCCGGGATGACGATCTCGACGAACGCCTTGCGCAGCGTCGTCGTGGCGCGGACGCCGCCGTCCGGGAGCCGTTCGGGCAGCCACGAGACCCCGTTGAGCTCCATGGCGTCCGCGCTGGGGTTGTAGTGTTCGTTGCCGGGCGTGAGGATCTTCGGCCGCGGCCCCCCGCAGCGCAGTTCGATGGCCGGATCGCCCCAGGCCGCGGTGTAGTCCGAGGCAGGCACCGTCGTCCGCCGCTGCATTCCGTTCACGGCATCGGGGAGCTTCGCGTGCAACGCCCGGCAGTACCCGGCCTCCGCCGCCGACGGCGAGGGGGCGCTCACGTTCGCGCCGCCGCCCGTGGACGAGCAGCCGACGGCGGTCAGTACGGCGACGAAGGGCAGCCAGCCGCGCGGGCGGATGGAAAATCTCACCGGCCGAGCATACGGGGGGACTAGATATGGACCACCGGGCAGGTCAGAGTGCGGGTGATGCCGTCCACTCGCTGGATTCTGGCGACCACCATGCGGCCGAGTTCGTCCACGGTCTCGGCCTGGGCGCGGACGATCACGTCGTACGGACCGGTCACGTCCTCGGCCTGTATCACGCCTGCGATCTTCGCGATGACTTCGGCCACGGTCGACGCTTTGCCGACCTCGGTCTGGATCAGGATGTACGCCTGTACCACGGAACCTCCTGGGCGGCGACGAGGATCATGTGGGGGAAAGAGACGCCACGGTACCGCGTCGCCGCACGGCGCGGGGAGACCCGCGCGGCCTGCGCGGCGCGGCGATCAGCGGAGCACGAGTGCGAAGGGGCAACAGGATGAAGGGCACCGTGGGCGAGTTGGGGGAATTCGGGCTCATCAGAGAGCTCACTTCCCGGCTCACCACCACCCCGGCGGTACGGCTCGGGCCGGGGGACGACGCGGCGGTGGTGGCGGCCCCCGACCGGCGCGTAGTGGCCAGTACGGACCTGCTGCTGGAGGGACGGCACTTCCGCCGTGACTGGTCCACCGCCTACGACGTCGGGCGTAAGGCCGCCGCGCAGAACCTCGCCGACATCGCCGCGATGGGCGCGGTGCCCACCGCCGTCCTGCTCGGCCTCGTCGTCCCCGCCGAACTCTCCGCCACCTGGCCGACCGAGCTGATGGACGGCATCCGCGACGAATGCCAGGTCGCCGGCGCGGCCGTGGTCGGCGGCGACGTGGTGCGCGGCGAGACGATCACCGTGGCCATCACCGCCCTGGGCGACCTGCGCAACCACGAACCCGTCACCCGCTCCGGCGCCCAGCCCGGCGACGTGGTCGCCGTCACCGGCTGGCTCGGCTGGTCCGCCGCCGGGCACGCCGTGCTCTCCCGCGGCTTCCGCTCCCCCCGCGCCTTCGTCGAGGCGCACCGCAGGCCCGAACCGCCGTACCACGCGGGCCCCGCGGCCGCCGGGCTCGGCGCCACCGCCATGACCGACATCAGCGACGGCCTCATCGCCGACCTCGGCCACATCGCCGACTCCAGCAAGGTCCGGATCGACCTGCACACGGCGGCGATCGACGTGCCCAGCCAGATGCACGACATCGGGCAGGCCGTCGGCGTCGACCCGCTGCACTGGGTGCTCGGCGGGGGAGAGGACCACGCGATCGTGGCCACCTTCCCGCCGGACGTGAAACTGCCCGCCCGCTGGCAGGTCATCGGCGACGTGCTCCACCCGTCCGCGCTGCCGCAGGTGACCGTGGACGGCGCGCCCTGGGAGCAGGCCGGCGGCTGGGACCACTTCGGCGACCTGGAGACGGACGAGTAGGGCCGGCGGGCCCGGCCGGTGCGCGGCGGTGACGGTAGATTCGCCCGTATGCCAAGCGAGATAACCACACCGCCACGCGTGCTCACCGTCGCCGGATCGGACTCCGGCGGCGGCGCCGGCATCCAGGCCGACCTCAAGACGATGCTGGCGCTCGGCGTGCACGGCATGAGCGTCCTCACCGCCGTCACGGCGCAGAACTCACGCGGTGTGCAGGGCGCGTGGCCGCTGCCCGCCGAGGTCGTCCGGGCGCAGTTCCGCAGCGTCGTCGACGACATCGGCGTGCAGTCCGTCAAGACCGGCATGCTCGCCTCGGCGGAGCTGGTCGAGACCGTCGCCGACCTGCTCGTGGGCGTCGAAGCGCCGGTGGTCGTCGACCCGGTGGGCATCTCCAAGCACGGCGACGCGCTGCTCGCCGCCACCGCGCTCGACGCGGTCCGTACGAAGCTGCTGCCGGCGGCGACCGTCGCCACCCCCAACCTGGACGAGGTGGCGCAGCTCACAGGCGTACACGTGACGGCCGAGGACGATCTGCGGCGGGCGGCGGACGCGGTGCTCGGCTACGGGCCCACCTGGGCGCTGATCAAGGGCGGGCACCTCGCGGGCGACGCCGTGGACCTGCTCACGGACGGTGCCGAGGAGCACTGGCTGCGGTCAGAGCGGCTCGACAACCGGCACACCCACGGCACCGGCTGCACGCTCGCCAGCGCCATCGCCTCGGAGCTGGCCAAGGGGCGTACGGTCCCGGCGGCGGTGGCCGGGGCGAAGGAGTACGTCACGGGGGCGATCGCGGCGGGCTTCCCGCTGGGCGGCGGCATCGGCCCGGTGGATCACGGGTGGCGCACGCGCCGCTGAGCGGCCTCTCCCGCATGCCCGCGGGCATGCGAAAGGCCGGTCCGTACGGGACGGACCGGCCTGTCAGGCAACCGGAGGGGGCTGCGCCACGACGTAACCGTCGGTGCGAGACCGGCTCACCCCCGCTGGTGCGGGGAGGACCGCTCGCTAGCGCGAGACCTTGCCGGCCTTGATGCACGAGGTGCAGACGTTGAGCCGCTTCGGCGTGCTCCCGACCACTGCACGCACCCGCTGGATGTTGGGGTTCCAACGGCGGGGGGTACGGCGGTGCGAGTGCGAAATAGCGTTGCCGAAGCCCGGCCCCTTGCCGCAGACGTCGCAGTTGGCAGCCACGGGTCACTCCAAAGACTTCAGATGCTCTTACGGTGAATTCCCGGCACTCCGACATCGAGAACGTATCGATGACCGGCGGTACCAGGGGGAATGGCCTGATTCTCATCAGGCAACCGGAGCAGCATACAACGACCGCTCCCGTACAACGAAACTACCATGACGGCCCTGGCCCCCGCCCCGGGCGGCCCACCGCCCCGGCACTACTGTGCCGACCTGTGCCCGTGGCCCGCGGACGCCGCGGAGGCGGCGAGCCGGGGCGCACATCGGGCCCGGGCGGATCTAGGAGGAGGAACACAGGTGCCGCACACGACGCGGGTGCCGCACACGCTGGACGCCGCCGCGGTACGCACCTGGTGCGCCCTGGCGCTGGACGAGCTCGGCCGGGCCCGCGAGGAGATCGACGCGATCAACGTCTATCCGGTCGCCGACGGGGACACCGGCACCAACCTGTACCTCACCGTCGAATCCGCCGCCCGGGCCGTCGACGCCGCCTTCGACGGGCACGCCGCCACGGAGGCCGTGCCCACCCTCGCCGACGCCGTACGGGCCATGGCGCACGGAGCCCTCATCGGGGCGCGCGGCAACTCCGGCACGATCCTGGCGCAGCTGCTGCGCGGCATGGCGCAGGTGCTGGCGGAGGACGGCCCCGACGGCGGCGCTCAGGGGGGCGTGAGGGCGATCGGGACGCGTGAGGGCGCCGATGCGCTCCGGCGCGCGCTCCGGCAGGCCGCCGACTCCGCGTACACCGCCGTCGCGCACCCCGTCGAGGGCACCGTGCTCACCGTCGCCGCGGCCGCCGCCGACGCCGCGGGGAAGGCCGAGGGAGACGGCGCGGACGTGGCGCGGGCGGCCTGCCTGGGGGCGCGCACCGCGCTCGACGCCACCCCGGACCAACTCCCCGACCTCCGCCGCGCGGGCGTCGTGGACGCGGGCGGCCGCGGGCTGGTCGCGGTCCTGGAAGCCCTCGTACGGACCCTGTCAGGGGCCCGTCCGGACGCCCGTACACCTGCGCCCGGCATGCCGGCGGCAGCGGTCGCGCGGGCGTCGTGCGACTGCCCGGGCGGCGGCACGCACCCGGCCGCGGACGGGCCCGCCTTCGAGGTGATCTACCTCCTTGAGGCGGACGACGACGCCGTCACGGCGCTGCGGACCCGGCTCGACGCCCTGGGCGACTCCCTGGTCGTCGTCGGCGGCGACGGGCTGTGGAACGTCCACGTCCACGTGGACGACGCAGGGGCGGCCGTCGAGGCGGGCATCCAGGCGGGACGGCCGCACCGCATCCGCATCACGCACTTCGGGGCGGACGCCGCGCAGGCACGCGCCGCGAGGCGCCCGGAGGAGCGCGCCGAGACGCCGGAGCGCCGGCCGCGCGCCCCGCGGGCCGTCGTCGCCGTGGTGCCCGGGGAAGGGCTGGCCGGGCTCTGCGCGGAGGCCGGGGCGACCGTGGTGGCGACCCGGCCGGGGGAGCCGCCCGCCAGCGGCGAGCTCGTCGACGCGATCCGGCGCGCGCACGCGCGTGAGGTCGTCCTCCTGCCCAACGCCGCCGACCTGCGGCACACCGCCGCCGCTGCCGCCGAACAGGCCCGCACCGAGGGCGTACGGGTCGCCCTGATCCCCACCCGGTCCGCGGTGCAGGGCATCGCCGCGCTCGCCGTGCACGAGCCCGGCCGCCGCTTCGACGAGGACGTCGTCGCCATGACATCCGCCGCCGGGGCCACCCGCTCCGCGGAACTCGCCGTCGCCGAACGGCAGTCCTGGACCATGGCCGGCGTGTGCCAGGCCGGTGACGTACTGGGCCTCATCGACGGCGACGTCGCCGTGATCGGCGCCGAGCTGCCGGCCACCGCCGAGGCCGTCCTGGACCGGATGCTGGCCGCGGGCGGCGAGATGGTCACCCTGGTGCTCGGCGCGGGGGTGCCGAACGCCGTCGCGGACCGCCTGGAGCGGTACGTACGCGACGGCCACCTCGCCGTCGACACCGTCGTCTACCGCGGCGAGCAGCAGTCCGCGCCGCTGCTCATCGGCATCGAATAGCGCCGCCCGCGGCGGCTCCGGCGGCGGTGGCGCGGCGTTGTCACACCCATGGTGTGCAATGGACCGCGTGCCCGCGCTCGATGAACCACTGAAGAAGATCCTCGGCGGCAACACCGCGAAGGTGATGGCCGAACACCTCGACCTGCACACGGTCGGCGACCTGCTGCACCACTACCCGCGGCGGTACGCGGAGCGGGGCGAGCTGACCCGCCTCGCCGACCTGCCGCTCGACGAGCACGTCACGGTCGTCGCGCAGGTCGCCAAGGCGGCCATGAAGACCTTCAACCACGGCAAGGGCGTCCGCCTGGAGGTCGTGGTGACGGACGGCAGCGGATCGCTGACCCTGGTCTTCTTCGGCAGGGGCGCGTACGCGCGCGAGAAGGAGCTGCTGCCGGGGCGGCGGGGCATGTTCGCGGGCAAGGTCTCCGTCTTCAACCGCACCCGGCAGCTCCTGCACCCCGATTACGAGCTCCTGGACCGGGAGAGCGGCAGCGAGGCCGCCGAGTCCTTCGCCAACCAGATGGTGCCGATCTACCCGGCGTGCAAGCAGTTCCAGGCGTGGAAGCTCACCAAGGCCGTCTCCACCCTCCTGGACCTCTTCGAGGCGGAGAACTGGGAGCACGTCGTCGACCCGCTGCCGACGGCGCTGCGCGAGAACCGCGGCCTGGCCGAACTGCCCGACGCCTTCCGCAAGGTCCACCGCCCGCGCACCAAGGCCGACATCGCCTTCGCCCGGGACCGGCTCAAGTGGGACGAGGCGTTCGTCCTCCAAGTCGCCCTGGCCCGGCGGCGGCACGCCGACGCCCAGCTCCCGGCCGTGCCCCGGCGGCCCGTACCAGGCGGCCTGCTCGACGCCTTCGACGCCCGGCTCCCCTTCACCCTCACCGACGGCCAGCGCAAGGTCTCCGCCGAGATCTTCGACGACCTCGCCACCGACCACCCCATGCACCGGCTCCTCCAGGGAGAGGTCGGATCCGGGAAAGCGCAGCCCCTCGATTCCCTGGTGCTCACTCCACAGGGTTTCCGGCCCATGGGAGAGATGGCGGTCGGCGACGAAGTCGTGGTGCCCAGTGGCGAGCGCGCTGTCATCGACGGCGTCTTCCCACAAGGTGAGCGCGACGTGTGGCGCATGTCCCTGTCCGACGGAACGACGGTGGAGTGCGACGACGAGCACCTATGGATCGTAGGCACCAGTTGTGCCTGGGCCCGGGGTCAGGAGCCCAAGGTGATGACGACACGTGAGATCCGGTCGGACCTCTGCAAAGCGAATGGATCGTCCAAGTGGTATCTCCCCGTCGCGAAACCGGTCGATCTTGAGGATGAGGCGGACCTCGCCTTCGATCCCTATTTCTTCGGTCTTCTCCTGGGGGACGGTTCGTTCCGGCACAACCTGCGGCTGTCCAGTGTCGACGAGGAGATCCTGGAGGCGGTGAGAGGAGCCGTGAGCCCCGATTGCACGCTCGTACCTGTGATCGGGTCCACGTGTGACTACACCATCCGGCTCGCAGGGCCCAGGAGCGGTGCGCGGCGAAATCCGGTGATCCAGGAGCTGCGCGATCTCGGGCTGTGGGGCCTGACGTCGCATGGGAAGTTCATCCCCCGCGCTTACAAGCACACGACGGTCAAGAACCGCCTCGCTCTGCTCCAGGGACTCATGGACACGGACGGCACGGTGGGGGCGGACGGACTGGATGTTTCCTTCTGCTCGGCCTCCCGCCGATTGGCGGATGATGTGGCCTGGCTCGTGCGTTCGCTCGGAGGCCGGGCGCGGGTCTTCACGAAGAAGGCCGCTTACATCGTCGCGGTGGGGCTGCCCGACGCCTATGTGCCCTTCAGGCTGAGCAGAAAGGTGAACCGCACGCGTCCCCGCCCGAAGTACAAGACCTTCCGACGGGGTATCCGGGAAGTCGACTACGTCGGCCGGAAGCCGGTTCAGTGCATCAGCGTCGCGCACCCGAGCCACGCCTACGTGACGGATCACTTCACGGTGACGCACAACACGATGGTGGCGCTGCGCGCCATGCTCGGGGTCGTGGACACCGGCGGGCAGGCCGCGATGCTCGCGCCGACCGAGGTGCTCGCGCAGCAGCACCACCGGTCCATCACCGAGATGATGGGCGAGCTCGCCGAGGGCGGCATGCTCGGCGGGGCCGAGCAGGGCACCAAGGTGGTGCTGCTCACCGGGTCCATGGGGATGCCGGCCAGGCGGCAGGCGCTGCTGGACCTGGTGACCGGCGAGGCCGGGATCGTCATCGGCACGCACGCGCTGATCGAGGACAAGGTGCGGTTCCACGACCTCGGGCTGGTCGTGGTGGACGAGCAGCACCGCTTCGGGGTCGAGCAGCGGGACGCGCTGCGGGCCAAGGGCAGCCAGCCGCCGCACCTGCTGGTGATGACGGCGACGCCGATTCCGCGGACCGTCGCCATGACCGTCTTCGGCGACCTGGAGACGTCCGTGCTCGACCAACTCCCGGCCGGGCGCTCGCCGATCGCCTCCCATGTGGTGCCGGCCAAGGACAAGCCGCACTTCCTGGCGCGCACCTGGGAGCGGGTGCGCGAGGAGGCCGAGGGCGGCCACCAGGCGTACGTGGTCTGCCCGCGCATCGGCGACGAGCCGGAGGAGACGAAGAAGAAGACAGGGGCGAAGAAGGAAGAGGCCGAGGACGACGGGCCGGACGGCGAGCGCCGGCCGCCGCTCGCCGTCCTCGACATCGCCGAGCAGCTGTCCGCGGGGGCGCTGAGCGGGCTGCGCGTGGAGGTGCTGCACGGGCGGATGCAGCCGGACGCGAAGGACGACGTGATGCGGCGCTTCGCCGCGGGCGAGGTGGACGTGCTCGTCGCGACGACCGTCATCGAGGTCGGCGTCAACGTCCCCAACGCCACGGTCATGGTGATCATGGACGCGGACCGGTTCGGCGTCTCCCAGCTCCACCAGCTGCGCGGCCGGGTGGGCCGCGGCTCGGCGGCGGGGCTCTGCCTGCTGGTGAGCGAGGCGCCCGAGGCGAGCCCGGCGCGCGCCCGGCTCAACGCTGTCGCCAACACCCTCGACGGCTTCGAGCTGTCCCGGATCGACCTGGAGCAGCGACGCGAGGGCGACGTGCTCGGGCAGGCGCAGTCCGGCGTCCGCTCGTCGCTGCGGATGCTCGCCGTCATCGACGACGAGGAGGTCATCGCGGCGGCCCGCGAGGAGGCCGTCGCCGTCGTCGCCGCCGACCCGGAACTCGACGGATTCCCCGCGCTGCGCACCGCGTTGGACGCGCTCCTCGACGACGAGCGGGAGCAGTATCTCGACAAGGGCTGACAGGGGATGACGGGCCTGTGCGCCCGGTCGCGCGGGGGCGCGGAGAGGCCCGAACGAGCAGAGGAATTGTCAGACCCCCCTGAGAGAATGGACACAGTCCGAACCGATCCGCTCCAGGATCGGCTGAGTTGGGCCATAGGGGGCTGCTTTCATGTCGTTCCGCCACATCAACGAGCTGCCGCTCGGCGACAAGATCTTCCGGATCGAGCTCGCCAGCGACGACGACGCCACCGTCACCCTGACCCTCACCGGCTGGCAGGAGGACGCCCCGGAGGCGCTGCTGGCCTCCGGCGCCCTGACGCTGCCGCTGACCGAAGTCCCGCCGCTGCGCATCGCGCTCAACCGCGCGCTGCGCGCCCTCGCGCTCGTCGCCGACGTCGCCGAGCCGATCCCGGACCGGGACGTGCTGCGCGAGCTGTTCCCCGGCCACGGCGCCCCCTGGGTGCCCCAGCACGAGGAGGACCTCGCGCACCGCTTCCACGGCGGCGAGACCATAGCCCGGATAGCCGCGCGCTTCGGACGTACGCCGGACTCGGTGCGTACAAAGCTCCGCGAGCTCGGCCACGACCCGCGCCGCCCCGAGTACTGCCCGCCCGACGGCTGCCTCTCCTGGTCGCGCTACGTCTCGCCGGCGCTCCTCGGAGCGGGCGAGGCCCCCGGCGACGCTCCCGGCGTCTGATCCCCGCCCGGCCTGTCCCGTAAGGCCCGGGCGGGCCGCATCCGGCGGCGGCGCCAATAATGAGACGGCAGCGTGTGCACGTCGAACGGAAGGGTGAGCCACCACCATGACCCGCGTTATCGCCGGTGCGGCCGGAGGGCGGCGCCTCGCGGTGCCGCCCGGCGGCGGCACCCGCCCCACCTCCGACCGGGCGCGCGAGGGCCTCTTCTCCACCTGGGAGTCGCTGGACGGGCCGCTGGCCGGGGCGCGGGTCCTGGACCTGTACGGCGGGTCCGGCGCGGTCGGCCTGGAGGCGCTGTCCCGCGGCGCGG
The DNA here is from genome assembly GCF_040654875.1 of Streptomyces sp. NPDC050610. NCBI lineage: Bacteria > Bacillati > Actinomycetota > Actinomycetes > Kitasatosporales > Streptomycetaceae > Streptomyces > Streptomyces sp. NPDC050610. The sequence continues at coordinate 31,072 of NZ_JBFAIV010000030.1, forward strand.
AACACGTCCTGCTCGTCGAGGCCGACGCCCGCGCGGCCCGCACCATCCGGGAGAACGTCCGCGCCCTCGGCCTGCCCGGGGCCGAGGTCCGCGCGGGCCGGGCCGAGCAGGTCGCCGCCGCGCCCCCGCCGGACCGCCCGTATGACGTCGTCTTTCTCGATCCGCCGTACGCGGTGGGGGACGACGAGCTGCGGGAGATACTCCTCACACTCCTGGCCCAGGGCTGGCTCGCGGGTGAGGCGCTCGTCACCGTGGAGCGCAGCACCAGAGGCGGCGAGTTCCGGTGGCCGGAGCGGTTCGAGGGGCTCAGGGCCCGTCGCTACGGCGAGGGGACGCTTTGGTACGGTCGCGCCGCCTCATGTCGCACAGCCGCGTCATGACCGGATCGGAGAGCGAGGAACCACTCTTGCGCCGCGCAGTCTGTCCGGGGTCCTTCGACCCCGTCACCAATGGACACCTCGACATCATCGCCCGCGCTTCCAGGCTGTACGACGTCGTCCATGTCGCCGTGATGATCAACCAGTCCAAGCAGGGGCTGTTCACGGTCGACGAGCGGATCGACCTGCTCCGCCAGGTCACCGTCGAGTACGGCAATGTGCAGGTGGAGTCCTTCCACGGCCTGCTCGTCGACTTCTGCAAGGAGCGCGACATCCCCGCCATCGTCAAGGGGCTGCGGGCCGTCAGCGACTTCGACTACGAACTCCAGATGGCCCAGATGAACAACGGGCTGTCGGGCGTGGAGACGCTGTTCGTCCCCACCAATCCCACCTACAGTTTCCTCTCCTCCAGCCTGGTGAAGGAGGTCGCGGCCTGGGGCGGCGACGTCGCGCACCTGGTGCCGCCGCTGGTGCTGGAGTCCCTCACCGAACGGCTCGCGAAGCGCTGACGGGCTGACGGCGCGTCAGCAGGTGTCGGGCGGGGGCCCACTGGCCGTACAGTCGGTCCCGTCCCGACCCTTCGGCCGTAGAAAGTGGCGAGCACCCAGGTGGACGTGCAGAAGAAGCTCGACGACATCGTCGCGACCGTCGGCGGCGCCCGGTCCATGCCCATGTCGGCCTCGTGCGTGATCAACCGGGCCGAGCTGCTCGCCCAGCTGGAAGAGGTGCGGGCCGCGCTGCCCGGCTCGCTCGCCCAGGCGCAGGAGCTCATCGGCGGCCGGGAGCAGATGGTCGAGGACGCCCGCCAGGAGGCCGAGCGGATCATCGAGTCCGCGCACGCCCAGCGCGGCTCGCTGATCTCCGACACCGCGGTCGCCCGGCAGTCCCAGGACGAGGCCGACCGCATCCTCTCGGAGGCCCGCCGGGAGGCCGAGGAGATCCGCGCCGAGGCGGACGACTACGTCGACAGCAAGCTCGCCAACTTCGAGGTCGTCCTCACCAAGACCATCGGCTCCGTCGACCGGGGCCGGGACAAGCTGCTGGGCCGCGACGGGGGCCCCGACGGCTTCGCGGACGCGGACGGCCAGTTCGACGAGGGGCCCGAGCGCAGCGCCGACCCGCAGACCCAGCGCCACCGCGCCGACGAGTACGTGGACACCAAGCTGGGCGCGGTGTCGGCCGTGCTCGCCAAGACCCTGGAGGCCGTCGGGCGCGGCCGGCAGAAGCTGCTCGGCGTGCGCCCCACGGACGAGCTGGGCGCGCTCGCGGACGCCCAGGACGGCTTCGGCTCCGGCGGGCACACCACCGACGCGGACTTCCTCGCCGGGCTCGCCCTCCCGCAGGAGCAGCCCGACCGCGCCGGCGTCCCGGCCGCCCCGATCCAGCCCCCGCAGCCGCAGGTCCAGGAGGTCCAGCACCAGGACCACGGCCAGGCCCAGCCCGATTACTACGGGGCGACCGCGGGGTACCAGCAGCAGGACGCGTACGGCTATCAGCAGCAGTACGCGCAGCAGCCGGACCCGTACGCGGCGCAGGGCGGCTACCAGCAGGACGCCTACGGCTGGCAGGGGCAGCAGGCGTACGACCCGAACGCCGGGTACGTCGCCGATCCGCACCTCCAGCACCAGGTCCATGAGGGCCACCAGCAGCAGGCCGCGGCCCTCGACGAGACCAGTCTCTTCGACACCAGCATGATCAATCTCGACCAGCTGCGCGCGTACGAACAGGGCCGCTGACCCCGCCGCTGCCGCGCCGGGCGGGCCCCTCGGGGCGCGGATTGGGTGTACAGCGACAGGTCCAGTATCCTGGCTCTTCGGTCGCGTGTACGTCCGCGATCACGGCTGCCCCAGCACATCCGCACCGGGCGGCCGTCACCGCAGCGTAGAAAGCAGGAAGCCCTGAACGCCCACCTCGACCACCGTGCCCCTCTCGTGTTCGACACACGCGAGCTGGGTCGGCGTCCCGGTGCGCTGAAGCGGGTCTCCCGCACTGTCGCCGCCCCCGCCGACCTCGGCATCGAGGTCATCCGGGTGGCGGAAGGCGCGACCGTGGAGCTGGACCTCCGACTGGAGTCGGTCATGGAAGGGGTGCTTGTCACAGGCACCGCCCGTGCGCCGCTGACAGGGGAGTGCGTAAGGTGTCTGGAGCCGCTGGAGCGAAAGCTCGACGCGGACTTCCAGGAGATGTTCTCCTACCCCGACGCCGACGTCCGGAGCCGCACCGCGGACACCGGCGACGACGCCGAGGAAGATGAGGACACTCTCTTCATCGAGGACGACATGTTCGACCTCGAACCCGTGCTGCGCGACGCGGTGGTGCTCGCACTGCCGCTGCAGCCGGTGTGCCGGGAAGACTGCCCCGGCCTGTGCCCCGAGTGCGGGGCGCGGCTGGCGGACGACCCGGACCACCACCATGAGGCCGTCGACATCCGTTGGGCGGCTTTGCAGGGACTCGCCGGGACCATCCAGGACGGCGAGAAGGACAACGCCCCCCGCGCCAGCGGGGATGAACCTCAGGAGAAGTAGCCGTGGCTGTTCCGAAGCGGAAGATGTCGCGCAGCAACACGCGCCACCGCCGGTCGCAGTGGAAGGCTGCGGTCCCCACCCTGGTGGCGTGCGAGCGCTGCCACGAGCCGAAGCTGCAGCACATCGCGTGCCCGAGCTGCGGCACCTACAACCGCCGCCAGGTCCTAGAGGTCTGAACGGCGGGTGACAGGCTCCATGTCAGACGCTGATTCGTCGAGGAACACCTCCTCGAAAAAGACGTCGGCGGACACAGCCTCGTCCCACACGCTTCTGGAAGGGCGGCTCGGGTATCACCTTGAGTCCGCCCTTCTGGTGCGTGCGCTGACGCACCGCTCCTTCGCGTACGAGAACGGCGGGCTGCCCACCAACGAACGGCTCGAATTCCTCGGGGATTCGGTGCTCGGACTGGTGGTCACCGACACGCTGTACCGCATCCACCCCGACCTCCCAGAAGGCCAGCTGGCCAAGCTGCGGGCCGCGGTGGTCAATTCGCGTGCGCTCGCCGAGGTCAGCCGTGGCCTCGATCTCGGCGCCTTCATCCGGCTCGGCCGCGGTGAAGAAGGAACGGGCGGCAGGGACAAGGCGTCGATCCTCGCCGACACCCTTGAGGCCGTCATCGGCGCGGTCTACCTCGACCAGGGCCTCGACGCCGCCGGCGAGCTGGTGCACCGGCTCTTCGACCCGTTGATCGCCCGCTCCTCGAACCTCGGCGCCGGCCTGGACTGGAAGACCAGTCTCCAGGAACTCACGGCGACGGAAGGGCTCGGCGTCCCCGAGTACCTCGTCTCCGAGACCGGCCCCGACCACGAGAAGGTCTTCACGGCTGCTGCCCGCGTCGGTGGTGTCACGTACGGCACCGGCACCGGCCGCAGCAAGAAGGAAGCGGAGCAGCAGGCGGCCGAGGCCGCCTGGCGCGCGATCCAGGAGGCGTCCGAGGCCCGTGCCGCGGACACCGCCAAGGAAGCCGCCGCGGAAACGACGGACGGCGCGTCCGCCGACAGCGCACCGCCCGCCGCAGAAGGCAGCCGGCCCGCCTGACCCTTCCGCGCGCAGTACGAAGGCCGACCGCCCACCCGTCCCCGCAAGGGGAAGGGTGGGCGGAGCCGCATCCCGCACCATTCCGCAGTTCTTTTACCCAGGAGAGAGCGTGCCCGAGCTGCCCGAGGTAGAGGTCGTCCGGCGCGGGCTGGACCGGTGGGTCCGCGGCCGCACCGTCGGCGCCGTCGAGGTGCTGCACCCGCGCGCCATCCGCCGCCACGTCGCCGGCCCCGTCGACTTCGCCGCCCGGCTGACCGGCCACCGCATCGGCGAACCGCGCCGCCGCGGCAAATACCTCTGGCTGCCGATGGAGAGCGCCGACGCCCTCTCCGTCCTCGCGCACCTCGGCATGAGCGGCCAGCTCCTCGTCCAGCCGCACGACGCCCCGGACGAGAAGCACCTGCGCGTCCGCGTCCGCTTCGCCGACGCGGACGGGACCGAACTGCGCTTCGTCGACCAGCGCACCTTCGGCGGACTCTCCCTGCACGACGCCGTCCCCGGCGACCCGGACGGCCTCCCGGACGTCATCGCGCACATCGCCCGCGACCCGCTGGACCCAGCCTTCGACGAGGCCGCCTTCCACGCCGCGCTGCGCCGCCGCCGTACGACCGTCAAGCGCGCGCTGCTCGACCAGTCGCTGATCAGCGGCGTGGGCAACATCTACGCCGACGAGGCGCTGTGGCGCTCGCGCCTGCACTACGACCGCCCCACCGCGACCCTCACCCGCCCGCGCAGCGCCGAACTCCTCGGCCATGTGCGCGAGGTGATGAACGCGGCCCTCGCGGTGGGCGGCACCAGCTTCGACAGCCTCTACGTCAACGTGAACGGCGAGTCGGGCTACTTCGACCGCTCCCTGGACGCGTACGGGCGCGAGGACGAGCCCTGCCGCCGCTGCGGGACCGCCATGCGCCGCCGCCCCTGGATGAACCGCTCCAGCTACTTCTGCCCGCGCTGCCAGCGCCCGCCGCGTCCGGTGGCCGCCGGCCTCTGACCGGCGCCGACGGGCGGGCCGGCCGGCCCGCCTTCAGGAAATGGCCGTCAGAAGCCGAAGTCCTGGGTCCACCAGGGGCCGCCGGGGCCGTAGTGCACGCCGACGCCCAGCGTCTTGTAGTCGCAGTTGAGGATGTTCGCCTTGTGCCCGGGGCTGTGCATCCAGGTGTCCATGACGGCTTTGGCGTCCGCCTGGCCGCGCGCGATGTTCTCGCCGCCCAGGTTCTTGATGCCGCGCTTCGCGGCCCGGTCCCAGGGGCTCTTGCCGTCCGGGTCGGTGTGGGCGAAGAAGCCGCGCTCGGCCATGTCCTCGCTGAACGCGCCGGCGAGCGAGTCGAGCGGCCGGCTCGCGGTGACCGGGCTGCAACCGGCCTTCGCCCGCTCCTGGTTGACCAGGGCGAGGACCTGGCCGCGGGCGGCGGCCACGCGGCCGGCGGACGCCGGAGCGCCCGCGGACTTCTCGGGCGCGGCCGGGGCGGGTGCGGCGTCGCTGGCACGGGGCGGCGCGGCGGCGCGGTCCGTGGCGCCGTGGTCCGGGCGTGGGTCGGCCCCGGCCCCCGTCCCCTTCGCGGCGCTCTCCCCGGTCCGCGCGGGGGAGGGGCTGGCGGACGGCGAGGCGGGCGGCGTCGAGGGCGTCAGGGACGGCGCGTGCGCACGCTCCCCGCCGCGGCTCGCGGGCGTCGGGCCGCGGCCGGCCGGGGACGCCGACTCGGAGTTCGTGGACCCGAGCGAGCCGCCGTCCGGGGAGCCGTCGGCGCGCACATCGCCGCTCGGGCCGTCGTGCCCGCCGAAGCCGAAGTTCTCGCCGCCCGGCAGCAGGCCGGAGGTCACGGCGACCGCGCCGATGGCCATCGCGGCGGACGCGCTCAGCAGCCCGGTCCGTACCGGAGCCTTGGCTCTGGCCCGGCCGCGGCGGCCCTCGCGGTGCCGTCCGGCGGCGGGGTCGGCGGCGGACGGGGGAGCCGTCGCCGCTGGTGGCGAAGTGGGGCGTCCATGGCGGCCCATGTGCTGCCTTCCTTACGTGCGCTGCGCGTTGCCAGGCATCGACATGCGTCACTCGTACGGGTGAGTAATCGTATCGAGCGGCGACTGTACGCCATGGTCATCGGGGCCGAAGTGCTCCGAAAGCAATTGGCCGGTTAGCGTGCACACATGAACGAGAATGTCCGTCTGACCGCCTGGGTCCGTGGCCATGTGCAAGAGGTCGGCTTCCGGTGGTTCACGCGCGCCAACGCGCTCCGTATCGGGGACCTCATCGGATTCGCCTCCAATCTCTCCGACGGCCGGGTGCAGGTGGTCGCCGAAGGCCCGCGGATGGGGTGCGAACAATTGCTCGAATGGTTGCGCACGGGGGACACGCCCGGACGGGTCGACGGCGTGACGGAGATCTGGGACACACCGCGCGGCGGATATGAGGGGTTCGAGATCCGCTGAACGCGGGGGCGCGCGGATGGATCGAGGGGCGGCCGATGGGCCGGCGACCCCGCTCCGTGCGTGAGGCCCGAGCGTCTCGGGCATATGCGAAGGGCGGGAATGGCCTGATGGTTGCCAAGCGCGCCCGCCCGTGCAAGGCTGCCCCCGACGGATGATCTCCACGCTCCCAGCGGGCCAGGGAAGAGGAAGCGCCGCGCATTGAGCTGCCGCGCGCCCCTGGGTTGCCCCTTGATACGGGGCGTGATCGTGTTGACCGTCAAACTTTTTGGTGAGACGCTGGAAGCCCCGCGCACCTTAGCTGTTTGGCATTGAACACAGTAGTGATGGCAGACACCGCGGGTGCGAATCCCTCACGACCCACACCGCTTCGGTCGGTCACTCAGTGTGGAGGACCATCCATCATGGCAAAGGCGCTTCTCGGTTACGTCGGCGGCTCCGACCCCCGAGTTCTCTCCGAGATGCGACGGCTTCAGCAGCGTGTCCAGGACCTCGAATCCGAGCTCATCCGGATTCAGGCCGAAAACGACGCGCTGTACGCCGCCGCGCACCACGGCGACTCGCTGCTTGACAGCATTGACGTACCGCAGGCAGAGCCTGCGCTGGCCTGACCTCAACCCTTACCCCAGGGCCGGTCCGGCTGCAATGTCAGCCGTTTGAGAATCCGCAAGGGACGCTTCGGCGTCCCTTCGTTTTTTCCGGCTGTCGCCCACCGCCTCCTCACCGTCAGATGTGCCCTGCACCATAACCGGTGAAACCGAAAAACAAGCGAGCCGCCCCGGGGCCCGCGCCGGGACCGGGGTCGGCCGGGGGCGGGCGGTAGAGTCCCACGGCGTGCATCTCAAGTCCCTGGCCCTCCGAGGTTTCAAATCCTTCGCCTCGGCTACGACGCTCCGCTTCGAGCCGGGTATCACGTGCGTCGTAGGTCCCAACGGCTCCGGCAAGTCCAATGTCGTGGACGCCCTTTCCTGGGTCATGGGCGAACAAGGAGCCAAGTCGCTGCGCGGCGGCAAGATGGAAGACGTCATCTTCGCCGGTACCACCGGGCGGCCCCCGCTGGGCCGCGCGGAAGTGTCGCTGACCATCGACAACTCCGACGGCGCGCTGCCCATCGACTACACGGAAGTCACCATCACGCGGATCATGTTCCGCAATGGCGGCAGCGAATATCAGCTCAACGGCGATACGTGCCGGCTGCTCGACATCCAGGAACTGCTCTTCGACTCCGGTATCGGCCGCGAAATGCACGTCATCGTCGGCCAGGGCCAGCTGGACTCCGTTCTGCACGCCGATCCGATGGGGCGGCGCGCCTTCATCGAAGAGGCGTCCGGAGTTCTCAAGCACCGCAAGCGCAAGGAGAAGGCGCTGCGGAAACTGGACGCGATGCAGGCCAATCTCTCGCGCGTACAGGATCTGACCGATGAGTTGCGCAGGCAGCTCAAACCGCTCGGGCGACAAGCCGCCGTCGCACGCCGGGCGGCCGTTATCCAGGCCGATCTGCGCGACACCCGGCTGCGGCTGCTCGCCGACGACCTCGTGACCCTGCGGGAGGGGCTGCGCACCGAGATCGAGGACGAGGCGGCGCTCAAGGCGCGCAAGGACGCCGCCGACGCCGAACTGAAGGCCGCGCTCCAGCGCGAGGCCGCGCTGGAGGAGCGGGTGCGTACGCTCACGCCGCGGCTCCAGCGCGCGCAGCAGACCTGGCACGAGCTGTCGCAGCTCGCCGAGCGGGTCCGCGGGACGATCGGGCTGGCAGACGCCCGGATCAAGAGCGCGACCGCCGCCCCCGGCGAGGAGCGGCACGGCCGCGACCCCGAGGACATGGAGCGCGAGGCGGCCCGGATCCGGGAGACGGAGGCCGAGCTGGAGGCCGCGCTGGAGGCGGCGAGCCGGGCCCTCGACGACACCATGGAGCACCGCGCCGAGCTGGAGAGCCGGCTGGCGCAGGAGGAACGGCGGCTGCGGGATGTCGCACGCGCCATCGCCGACCGCCGGGAGGGGCTCGCCCGGCTGCACGGCCAGGTCAACGCGGCCCGCGGCCGGGCCGCCTCGGCGCGGGCCGAGATCGACCGGCTGGCGGCGGCCCGCGACGAGGCACGGGAGCGGGCGGCCGCGGCCGAGGAGGAGTACGAGCAGCGGGCGGCCGAGGTCGGCGGGCTGGAGGCGGGCGACGCGGAGCTGGCCGACGAGCACGAGCGCGCCAAGCGCGAACTGGCCGACGCCGAGGCGGCGCTGACCGAGGCGCGCGGGGCGGCGGTGGCGGTGGAGCGCGACCGCGCCGCGACCGCCGCCCGGCACGAGGCGCTGGCGCTGGGTCTGCGCCGAAAGGACGGTACGGGCACGCTCCTCGCCGCCGGCGACCGCCTGACCGGCCTCCTCGGGCCCGCCGCCGAACTGCTGACGGTGGCCCCCGGCTTCGAGATCCCCGTCGCCGCCGCCCTGGGCGCGGCCGCCGACGCCCTCGCCGTACACGGTCCGGACACCGCCGCCGACGCGCTGCGCCTGCTGCGCGAGCAGGACGCGGGGCGCGCGGCGCTGGTGGTGGGCGGCGGGGCCGAAGCCGGTGGCTCCGCGTCCGGCGTCGAGCCCGTCGATACGGAAGCGGAGCCCGGCGGTGCGGGGCCGGTGCCCGCCGTGCGGCTCGTCGAAGCGCCCGACGGGCTGCTGCCCGCTGTGCGGCGGCTGCTGCGGGACGTCGTCGTGGTGGGCTCGCTCGACGACGCCGAGAAGCTGATCGCGGCGCGCCCCGAGCTGACGGCCGTGACCGGCGACGGCGATGTGCTCGCGGCGCACTTCGCGCAGGGCGGCTCCGCCGGTGCGCCGAGCCTGCTGGAGGTGCAAGCGTCGGTGGACGAGGCCGCCGCGCGCCTCACGGAGCTGGCCGTACGGTGCGAGGAGCTGGCCGGCGCGGAGCGGGAGGCGGGCGAGCGGCGGGCCCGCTGGGCGGCGCGGGCCGAGGAGTTGGGCGCCCGGCGCAGCGCCGCGGACCGGGAGAAGTCGCACGTCGCGCAGGCGCTCGGGCGGCTCGGCGGGCAGGCGCGGGCGGCCGTGGGGGAGGCCGAGCGGCTCGCGGCGTCGACGGCGAAGGCCGAGGAGGCGCTCGCCGGGGCGATGGCCGAGGCCGAGGAGCTCGCCGAGCGGCTGGCCGTGGCGGAGGAGGCCGCCGCGTCCGGGGACGGCGGTGCCGAGGAGCCCGACACGTCCGTACGGGACCGGCTCGCCGCGGACGGGGCCAACGCCCGGCAGACCGAGATGGAGGCGCGGCTTCAGGTCCGTACGCATGAGGAGCGCGTGAAGGGGCTCGCGGGGCGGGCGGACGCGCTGGACCGGGGCGCGCGCGCCGAGCGCGAGGCGCGGGCGCGCGCGGAGCAGCGCCGGGCGCGGCTGCGGCACGAGGCGACGGTGGCGGCGGCCGTCGCGGCCGGCGCCCGCCAGTTGCTGGCGCACGTCGAGGTGTCGCTCGTACGGGCCGACGAGGAGCGGCGCGCCGCCGAGGAGGCGAAGGCCGGGCACGAGCAGGAGCTGATCGCCGAGCGCAACCGGGGGCGTGAACTCTCCTCCGAACTGGACAAGCTCACGGACTCGGTGCACCGGGGCGAGGTGCTGGGCGCGGAGAAGCGGCTGCGCATCGAGCAGTTGGAGGCGAAGGCGCTGGAGGAGCTGGGCGTGGAGCCCGCCGCGCTGGTCGGCGAGTACGGCCCCGACCAGCCCGTACCGCCCTCGCCGGCGGCCGACGGCGAGGAACTGCCCGAGGACCCGGAGCACCCGCGCAACCAGCCGGCGCCCTTTGTACGGGCCGAGCAGGAGAAGCGGCTGAAGGCCGCCGAACGGGCGTATCAGCAACTGGGCAAGGTGAATCCGCTCGCCCTGGAGGAGTTTGCGGCTCTGGAGGAGAGGCACAAGTTCCTGAGCGAGCAGCTTGAAGACTTGAAGAAGACCCGGACGGACCTCCTTCAAGTGATCAAGGAGGTCGATGTGCGCGTGGAGCAGGTCTTCACCGAGGCGTACCGGGACACGGCGCGGGAGTTCGAGGGCGTCTTCGCGCGGTTGTTCCCGGGCGGCGAGGGGCGGCTGGTGCTGACCGATCCGAACGACATGCTCAGCACCGGCGTGGACGTGGAGGCGCGCCCGCCGGGGAAGAAGGTCAAGCGGCTGTCGCTGCTGTCCGGGGGCGAGCGGTCGCTGACGGCGGTGGCGCTGCTGGTGTCGATCTTCAAGGCGCGGCCGAGCCCGTTCTATGTGATGGACGAGGTCGAGGCGGCCCTGGACGACACCAACCTGCAGCGGCTGATCGGGATCATGGCGGAGCTCCAGGAGAGCTCGCAGCTCATCGTGATCACGCACCAGAAGCGGACGATGGAGGTCGCGGACGCGCTGTACGGCGTGTCCATGCAGGGCGACGGCGTCTCCAAGGTCATCAGCCAGCGGCTGCACTGACCGCTGCCCGGCCCGTTCTGGGGCACCTCCTGCAAGACTTCAAGTCTTGAAGCCTGTGTCGAAGAAAGCTTGGGAGAACTTCTTGGTCACGACCTATTGACTTAGAAACTTGAAGACATAGGCTCTGCAACGTCGCTTATGCCTTTAAGTGGTGGCTTCCGGGAAGTTATGCCCCACTGGAAGGTCCAGCCCCCTACGCCCGGCAACGCGGCCGGGCCACAGGAGTTCACGTTGACCAGCACCGCGAAGGCGCAGGTTCCGGAGGGCCGCGGAGCCCAGCCGGACCATCTCGGCCATGTCATCTTCATCACCGCGGCAGCGGCGATGGGCGGCTTCCTCTTCGGCTACGACAGCTCCGTGATCAACGGCGCCGTCGAGGGGATTCGCGGCAAGTACGACATCGGCTCCGGCGCGCTCGCCCAGGTCATCGCCATCGCGCTGATCGGCTGCGCGATCGGCGCCGCCACCGCGGGCCGGATCGCGGACCGCATCGGCCGGATCCGCGTGATGCAGATCTCCGCGGTGCTCTTCACCATCAGCGCGGTCGGCTCGGCGCTCCCCTTCGCCCTGCTGGACCTGGCGTTCTGGCGAGTGCTCGGCGGCATCGCGATCGGCATGGCCTCGGTCATCGGCCCGGCCTACATCGCCGAGGTCTCGCCGCCCGCCTACCGCGGCCGCCTCGGCTCCTTCCAGCAGGCCGCGATCGTCGTCGGCATCGCGGTATCGCAGCTGGTCAACTGGGGCATCCTCAACCTCGCCGACGGCGATCAGCGCGGCAAGATCATCGGCCTGGAGGCATGGCAGGTCATGCTGGGCGTGATGGTCGTGCCGGCCGTCCTGTACGGACTGCTGTCCTTCGCCATCCCCGAGTCGCCGCGCTTCCTGATCTCCGTCGGCAAGATCGGCAAGGCCAAGGCCGTGCTCGCCGACGTCGAGGGCGGCGGCGTCGACCTCGACGCGCGGGTCGCCGAGATCCAGCACGCGATGCGCAGCGAGCACAAGTCGACCTTCAAGGACCTGCTGGGCAGCCGGGCCGGCTTCCTGCCGATCGTCTGGATCGGCATCGGCCTCTCGGTCTTCCAGCAACTCGTCGGCATCAACGTGGCGTTCTACTACTCGGCCACGCTGTGGCAGTCGGTGGGCATCGACCCGAGCGCCTCGTTCTTCTACTCCTTCACCACGTCGATCATCAACATCATCGGCACCGTGATCGCGATGATCTTCGTCGACCGGATCGGCCGCCGGCCGCTCGCGCTGATCGGCTCGGCGGGCATGGCGGTCGCCCTCGCCCTGGAGGCATGGGCCTTCTCGGCCAAGACCACCGGCGGCACCCTGCCCAACACCGAGGGCGTCGTCGCCCTCATCGCGGCCCACTGCTTCGTGCTCTTCTTCGCCCTCTCCTGGGGCGTGGTCGTCTGGGTCTTCCTCGGCGAGATGTTCCCGAACCGCATCCGCGCCGCCGCGCTGGGCGTGGCCGCCTCCGCCCAGTGGATCGCCAACTGGGCCATCACCGCGAGCTTCCCGAGCCTGTCGGACTGGAACCTCTCGGCGACGTACATCATCTACATGGTCTTCGCCCTGCTCTCGATCCCCTTCGTGCTCAAGTTCGTGAAGGAGACCAAGGGCAAGGCGTTGGAGGAGATGGGCTGACCACCCCGCCCCGCCCGTCTCCTCGCATTCGGTCGCTGCCCCGGCTCAGCTCCTGAGCCGGGGCAGCGACCGTTCCAATGATCGGCACCTGCCCCGCGGCTCAGTCCTTGAGCCGCGGCAGCACCTGTTCCGCGAACAGCCGCAGGCTCCGCCAGCCCTCCTCGACCGGCATGCCCCCGCACAGCGGATGCAGCACCAGCCCCGACCCGTCGTCGCCGTTCTCCCGCGCGAGGGCCACGCACTCCTCGGGCGTGACGATCCGGTAGACGCCCTCGCGGCGCAGCGCCTCGACGTCCTCGGCGGCGGACCGCACGGCCGAGCGGATGTCCGAGGACTGCCAGGACGCGTACGTACGGGCCTCGTGCAGCAGATGCGCGCCGTGCTCCGCCCACGCCCGGTCCACGTCCTCGGCGATGTGCAGCAGCGGCGTCTCGGCGGCCGGCATCAGCACCCAGCCCTCGGTCCCGTACTCGACGCACCGCTCCTTGTAGTACGCCTCCAGCTCCGGCAGGTGCGCGCTCGGGAACAGCGGCAGCCCGAGCCGGGCCGCCCGCCGCGCCGCCGGCCGGGAGGCGCCGCCGACCAGCAGCAGCGGATGCGGCTGCGTGTACGGGCGCGGGGTCACCCGGACCGTGCGGCCCCGGTACGAGAAGGGCTCGCCGGTCCACGCCTTGAGCAGCGTCTCCAGCGCGTCGTCCTGGAGCCTGCCCCGGTGGTCCCAGGCGCGGCCGTGCGCGGCGTACTCCTGGGGGCGGTAGCCGATCCCGGCGACCGTCACCAGCCGGCCGCCGCTCAGCAGGTCCAGGACGGCTATGTCCTCGGCGAGCCGCAGCGGGTCGTACAGCGGGGTGACGATCGCGGCGAGCGTCACGGCGATACGGCGGGTGGCGCCGAGCACCGCGCCCGCGAAGGCGATAGGCGAGGGCATCCAGCCGTTGTCCGTGCCGTGGTGCTCCTCCGTCTGCACGGTGGTGACGCCGTGCTCATCGGCGTAGGCGGCCATCTCGACGGCGGCGCGATAGCGCTCGGAAAGGCTCTGCGGGGTGGCGGCGGGATCGACGAGATTGAACCGAACGACCGTGGTGGGCATGGCAGACGTCCCCTTCGCCGTGGGTGGCAGAAGGGGACGCTAGTCGAGAGCTGATCAATTGAACAGAGCGCCCGCGGGCGCCCGTTCGACGCGTCAGGCAGGGACCTTCGTGCGGGGCGCGGGCTCCTGTCCGGCCTCCGCCGCGCCCTCCCGGGGCTTCGGCAGAGCCAGCGAGAGCACCGCGGCGATCACGATCGTCGTCGCCCAGCCCAGGCCGTGCTGCCCGATCCAGGTGGTGGCCAGCGGACCGGTGAACCAGTCGACCTTGGTGAAGCACAGGCCCGCGACCAGCGCCACGAACCACGCCGTCATCGCCTGCCAGCAGAAGCCGCCCAGGTACCAGTAGCGGCTGGTGCGGCCGGTGTCCATCAGCGCGTCCGGGTCGTACCGCAGCGAGCGGCCCCGGCGGCGCGCCATGTCGACGGCGTAGACGCCGATCCACGCGGAGAAGGAGACCGCGAGCAGGGTCAGGAAGGCGATGAAGGAACCCAGGAAGCTCTTCGCCACCAGCATCAGCAGCAGCCCGCCGACCAGGGAGATGACCGCGTTGATGGATACGGCCATGGCGCGCGGCAGCTTGACGCCCATGGTCTGCGCCGTGAACCCGGCCGAGTACATCGACAGGCTGTTGATCAGCAGCATGCCCACCACCGCGGTGATCAGGTATGGCACCGCGATCCAGGTCGGCAGGATGTCGCCGAGGAAGGAGACCGGGTCCGGGGCCGAGGCGAGATCCGGCGTGGCGACGGCCATGACGGCGCCCATCAGCACCATCGGTGCCATGACCAGGCCCGCGCCCGAGATCGTGATGCCGACGATCTTCTTGCCCGAGGCGGCGTGCGGCAGGTAGCGGGCGAAGTCGGGGCCGGTGGGCACCCAGCTGATGCCGCCCGCGGCGATGGTGCCGACGCCCGCGATCATCATGGCCGTCGTCCCCGCCGGCCTGGAGAAGACGTTGCCCCAGTCCATGTCGGCGATCAGATAGACCAGGACCAGCACGCTGAAGACGCCGAAGAGGTACGTCGACCACTTGTTGCAGACGTTGAGCGCCTTGCGGCCCATGCCGCTCACCAGGAAGGTGCAGGCGACGAAGGCGACGAGGGTGACGACGATCAGCGCGGTGTTGCTCTTGACGCCGAAGAGCAGGTCCAGCACGGTCAGCACGGCGTACGCGCCGGTGACCGCGTTGATGGTCTCCCAGCCGAAGCGGGCCACCCACAGGATCGCGCCCGGGAAGTAGTTGCCGCGGACGCCGAAGGCGGCGCGGGAGAGCAGCGCGCCCGGCGCGCCGCCCCATTTGCCGGACACCGACAACACGCCCACCATGCCGAACGACACGACGGCGGCGCACACGGCGACGATCAGCACCTGCCAGAAGTTCAGCTTGTTGAAGACCACCAGGGACGCGCCCATGGTGAGCAGCAGCACGCTGATATTGGCGGCGACCCACGTCGGGAAGAGCTCGCGGACCTTTCCGTGGCGCTCGTGGTCCGGCACGGGCTCGATGCCGCGGACTTCGATGGCGCCTTCGAAATCGGCGGTGGACGCGTTGGCCCCTGAGGCCGTGTTGGACGCTGTGTCCATAGGTAGGGCTCCGTGCGTTTCATGCAGTGGCGGGATGCCTGGTCAGCGGGGGGACGATCGGACTCTACGCGCGTCGCATCGTGTCACACCATCGTAGTTTGCTCCAACTTTGACCGGTTGGCCGCTTTGGTCCTCTGCCCAGCCGAAGGTCGGGGCGGACCGGGACGGATGCCGCCGAGGGGCCGGGGCGCCGTGCGCCCATGGGCGGGCCGCCACCGGTAAGCGGAACTGGAGGTTCCCACGAGTGGGGTCCGTATCCGGCCTTGGATGCCGGCAGCCGCGCCCGGACACCGCATATCGACATCTCCACCGCGCCCCGCGCCCGGCCGCGTCGCCGCGCTCCGACCAGGCCGTACGGTCCCGGCCGCACCGGTCGATACGCGCCGTCCCGTGCGCGGCCCGGCCGAGAACTCCGCGCGTGGCCGATACTGGGTCCGTTATGGACATCGTCACCCTTGCTGTAGTCATCGCTGTGGTCGCGCTCATCGCGATCGGCGGGCTCGTGGTCGGCAGCCGCAAAAAGAAGCAGCTGCCGCCGGCCCCGCCGAGCAGCCCGTCCGTCACCACGCCGCCCGCCGAGCCGCAGGTCGGCGAGGAGGCCGATACCGCGCGCGAGGAACCGCGCCGGACCATAGAGGAGGTTGACCTGCCGGCGGCCGAGGCCCCGGCGCCCGCTGCCGAAGCACCCGTCGCCGAGGAGCCCGAGGCCCCCGCGATCGAGGTGCCCGAGCCCACCGCGGGCCGCCTGGTGCGGCTCCGCTCCCGGCTCTCCCGCTCCCAGAACTCCCTGGGCAAGGGCCTGCTCACGCTGCTCTCCCGCGAGCACCTCGACGAGGACACCTGGGAGGAGATCGAGGAGACCCTGCTGGTCGCCGACGTCGGCGTCGCCCCCACCCAGGAGCTCGTCGACCGGCTGCGCGAGCGGGTGAAGGTGCTCGGCACCCGCACCCCGCAGGAACTGCGCAGCCTGCTGCGCGAGGAGCTGCTGACCCTCGTCGGCACCGACCTCGACCGTACGGTCCACACCGAGAGCGGCGTCAGCGAGAGCGGCGCGGAGAAGCCCGGCGTCGTCATGGTCGTCGGCGTCAACGGGACCGGCAAGACCACCACCACCGGCAAGCTCGCGCGTGTCCTGGTCGCCGACGGCAAGTCCGTCGTACTCGGCGCGGCCGACACGTTCCGCGCCGCCGCCGCCGACCAGCTCCAGACCTGGGGCGAGCGCGTCGGCGCCCGTACCGTCCGCGGGCCCGAGGGCGGCGACCCCGCGTCGATCGCCTTCGACGCGGTGAAGGAGGGCATCGCCGAGAGCGCCGACGTCGTCCTCATCGACACCGCCGGCCGACTGCACACCAAGACCGGGCTCATGGACGAGCTGGGCAAGGTCAAGCGGGTCGTGGAGAAGCACGGCTCCGTGGACGAGGTGCTGCTGGTGCTCGACGCCACCACCGGACAGAACGGCCTGGTGCAGGCGCGCGTGTTCGCGGAGGTCGTGGACATCACCGGCATCGCGCTCACCAAGCTGGACGGCACCGCCAAGGGCGGCATCGTCGTGGCGGTCCAGCGCGAACTGGGCGTACCGGTGAAACTGGTGGGCCTGGGCGAGGGCGCGGACGACCTCGCGCCGTTCGAGCCGGAGGCCTTCGTCGACGCGTTGATCGGCGAATGACGGCCGGCGGCTGACGGCCGTCGCACCGCCGCCGCGTATGCGGTTCGGACCGCCGCGGCGCATACGGAAACGAGAAGGGCCCCGTCGCACGTACAGCCGCGA
The DNA here is from genome assembly GCF_040654875.1 of Streptomyces sp. NPDC050610. Taxonomy (NCBI): domain Bacteria; kingdom Bacillati; phylum Actinomycetota; class Actinomycetes; order Kitasatosporales; family Streptomycetaceae; genus Streptomyces; species Streptomyces sp. NPDC050610. The sequence goes on from NZ_JBFAIV010000030.1 coordinate 47,962, forward strand.
CGGGGCCCTTCCTCGATTCCGGCGGCCGGTTCGGGCCCGAACAGAATCCTGGCAGCGGGGTCAGGCGCAGAAACGTGACCCCGCGCGGTGGCAGACGTAGGCCAGCGTGCCCACCAGGAGCCGCGCCTGGGGCGGGCGGCCCGCGGTGTCCAGGGTCGGGGGGCGCAGCCAGCGCATCGGGCCGAGACCGCCGAAGTCGGAGGGCGGCGCGGTCACATGGTCGCCGGGGCCCAGGCAGCGCAGGTCGAGACCGGCGTCGTCCCAGCCCATGCGGTAGAGCAGCGCCGGGAGTTCGGCCGTCGCGCCGGGGGCGACGAAGAACAGCGCGCGCCCGTGGGGGGTGGCGGCGACCGGGCCGAGCGGCAGTCCCATCCGCTCCAGCCGGACCAGCGCGTGCAGCCCGGCCGGCTCCGCCACCTCCAGCACCTCGAAGGCGCGGCCGACCGGCAGCAGCACCGCCGCGCCGGGGACCTCGGCCCAGGCGGCGGTCGCCTCGTCGAGGGTGGCCCCCGCCGCGACCCGCGGGGCGAAGTGCAGCGGGTGGGCGCCGGGGGAGGGGCAGTCGGCGACGCCGCAGGAGCAGTCCGTACGGCCATCGGGCCCCTGGCGAGAGGCGCGGGCGCCGGGCGCCACGTCCCATCCCCACAGGCCGGTGTACTCCGCCACTGTCATCGCTGTCATGGCACACCCGGTCGCGCGTGCGCGCCGTCGGGTGCCGGAACGCATGTCCCGGATACCGCCGATCGTGAAGCCCATGCTCCCTCCAACGGGTCGTCTTCAATGATGGTTACGACCCGGAGTCTTGCGAACACGCACGGTTGCCGACACCCGTGCGTGGGGGGCGTGAGGCGGTGCGGCCGGTGGTGCGAAGTGGCGGCCGCGCTCCCGTGCGCCTCACTGCGCCAGCTCCTGATCTTCCCGCGCCAAGTCAATCGCGCGGAGTGGTGCGGGGGTCCATTCGGTGGGGTGGCGAATGGTGGCGATTGCCGGATCGGCCTCGCGGCGCCCGTGATCGTAGGATTACTTTCGGTGCATGAACCCCGGAGGTGCCCACCCGGCGGGTATGCCGGAGGCATGAGGCCTCGTCGGAGCGGCTGTTTACCTTCAGTCGAGTCGGTGCATCACCGGACAGGAAGTCGCAGGAGGCGGCATTCTGTTGGCGGTTCGCGCACAGCACAGTCGGAATGGGGGCCTTCCAGTGGGCGGCAACGGCAGCGGGAGTGGCAGCGCTGACAAGCGCCCCAACGAGAAGTTGGGTTCATGGTTCCTGCGCAGCGGTTGGTCCAAGGGCGAACTGGCCCGCCAAGTCAACAGGGGAGCCCGCCAGTTGGGCGCCCACCACATCAGCACGGACACCTCTCGGGTGCGCCGCTGGCTCGACGGCGAACAGCCGCGCGAGCCGATCCCGAAAATCCTCTCCGAGCTGTTCTCCGAGCGGTTCGGCTGCGTCGTGGGCATCGAGGACCTCGGCCTGCGCACCGCGCATCAGTCGCCGTCCGTATCCGGCGTCGACCTGCCCTGGGCGGGCCCGCAGACGGTCTCCCTGATCAGTGAATTCTCGCGCAGCGACCTGATGCTGGCGCGGCGCGGCTTCCTCGGCACGTCGCTGGCGCTCGCGGCCGGGCCCGCGCTCATCGAGCCGATGCAGCGCTGGCTGGTCCCCGGGCCCGCCGGCCACGACGGAGCGCGCGCGGCCGCGGCGGCCGCGTCGGACCGCTCCCGGCGGGCCTCCCGGCTCTCCCAGCCGGAGCTGGAGCTGCTGGAGTCCACGACGGTGATGTTCCGCCAATGGGACGCCCAGTGCGGCGGCGGGCTGCGGCGCAAGGCCGTCGTCGGCCAACTGCACGAAGTCACCGACCTACTACAGGAGTCGCAGCCGCAGGAGACGTCCCAGCGGCTGTTCAAGGTCGCCGCCGAGCTGGCGGAGCTGGCCGGCTGGATGAGCTACGACATAGGGCTCCAGCCCACCGCGCAGAAGTACTTCGTCCTCGCGCTGCACGCCGCGAAGGAGGCCGGTGACCGCCCCCTGGGCTCGTACGTGCTCTCCAGCATGAGCCGCCAGATGATCCATCTCGGCCGGCCGGACGACGCGTTGGAGCTGATCCACCTCGCGCAGTACGGCTCCAGGGAGCAGGCCACCTCCCGTACGACCGCGATGCTGTACGCGATGGAGGCCCGCGCGTACGCGAACGCGGGCCAGCCCGCGAAGTGCAAGCGTGCCGTGAACATGGCCGAGGACGCCTTCGGTGACTGCGCGCCGGGCGAGGGCGACCCCGACTGGATCCGCTTCTTCTCCGAGGCCGAACTGAACGCGGAGAACGCCCACTCCTTCCGCGACCTCGCCTACGTGGCGGGCCGCAGCCCCACCTACGCACACCTGGCGTTCCCGAAGATGGAGCGCGCCGTCGAGCTCTTCGGCAAGGACGAGGAGCACCAGCGGTCGTATGCGCTCAACCTCATCGGAATGTCGACGGTCCATCTGATGCGGCGCGAGCCCGAGCAGTCCGCCGAACTCGCCGGCAGAGCGCTGACGATCGCCAAACGGGTGCGCTCGGAGCGGGTGAACAACCGGCTCCGCAAGACCATCGACACGGCGGTCCGCGACTTCGGTGAGGTCGCCGAAGTCGTCGACCTCACCGAGAAACTGGCCGTCGAACTGCCGGACACGACGGAGGCCGCACACGCGATCTGAGGCCGGCCCCGGCGCCCGTACCCGATGCCCGCTACCTGATATCTCCGCTGCCTGACATCCGGCGACTGATCGCCGATATCCGGTGTCCGAGCTCCCTTGTCGAGATCCGACGCCTGGGCCCTGCCGCCCCGAACCCGCTTTCGGAACCGCCTCAGCTTTTGACCCGCCTGGCCGCCCGGCCCCTGGATTCCGGCCGCGGTGACCACCCCGGACAGCCCGACTCGGCTCCCCCACGCCAGGTCAACCGGGTGGTCGCCGCGGTCGGTCTTGTGTGCGGAGGGGGCCCGCATCGGCTGGCGCGGGGCCCTGCCCGGTGATTCATCCGCCCGTAACACTCGTGCGCCCATCGTCACCGCGGTGAAACACGCGGACGCATCGGCGGAAACCGCGCTGCGCCAGCCTCGTGGCGTCAGCCGGCCCACCGAGTCCCTGCCCGCACGGGCCGCCCGCCCCGAGGAGACGTCGACGTTGAATGGCGCAGATACCGCGTTCGTACTGATCAGTGCCGCGCTCGTGATGCTGATGACCCCCGGCCTGGCTTTCTTCTACGGGGGCATGGTCCGGGTGAAGAGCGCCCTCAACATGCTCATGATGTCGTTCATCTCGCTGGGCATCGTCTCCGTGCTGTGGGTGCTCTACGGCTACTCCCTCGCCTTCGGCGAGGACAGCGGCGCCGGGCTGCTCGGCGGCCTCGACCACATCGGCCTCTCGGGCATCGACGCCGCGACGCTGACCGGCGGGAAGACCGGCATCCCCGTCTTCGCCTTCGCCCTGTTCCAGCTGATGTTCGCGGTGATCACCCCCGCGCTGATGAGCGGGGCGCTCGCGGACCGGGTGAAGTTCAGCGCCTGGTCGCTGTTCATCACGCTGTGGGTCACGGTCGTCTACTTCCCGGTTGCGCACTGGGTGTGGCAGCCGGACGGCTGGCTCTACCAGCTCAAGGTCATCGACTTCGCGGGCGGCACCGCGGTCCATATCAACGCGGGCGTGGGCGGTCTCGCCGCGGTCCTGGTCGTCGGAAAGCGGATCGGCTTCAAGAAGGACCCGATGCGGCCGCACAGCCTGCCGCTGGTGATGCTGGGCGCGGGGCTGCTGTGGTTCGGCTGGTTCGGCTTCAACGCGGGCTCGGCGCTGGCCGCCGACGGCACGGCCGCCACCATGGCGCTCAACACCCAGGTCGCGACCGCCGCGGCGATGCTCGGCTGGCTGGGCTACGAGCGCGTCCGGCACGGCGCGTTCACCACGCTGGGCGCAGCCTCCGGGGCCGTGGCGGGCCTGGTGGCCATCACCCCGTCCGGCGCCGCCGTGAACGCGATGGGGGCGATCGTCATCGGAGTCGTCGCCGGAACCGCCTGTTCCTGGGCCGTCAGCCTCAAGTACCGGCTGGGGTTCGACGACTCGCTCGATGTGGTCGGCGTCCATCTGGTCGGCGGCGTCATCGGGACCCTCCTCGTCGGGGTCCTCGCCGTCGACGGTGTCGGCGGCGCGGCCCAGCTCGGCCGGCAGGCCGTCGGGGCGTTCTCCGTGATGGCGTACTCCTTCGCCGTCTCGTGGCTGCTCGCCAGGTTCGTCGATCGGGTGATCGGCTTCCGGGCGGCCGAGGACGACGAGACCAGCGGCGTCGACCAGGCGTTCCACGCCGAGGCCGCCTACGACTTCAGCGCGGTGGGCGGGATCGCGCAGTCCCGCGGCAGCGCGGCGGCCACCGGGCCGGGCGGCGGCGCGGCCCTCACTGCCCCAGGGGAAGCCGGCGCGGCCGCCCGGCCGACGGACAAGAAGGTGGACGCATGAAGCTCATCACCGCGGTCGTCAAGCCGCACCGGCTCGACGAGGTCAAGGAAGTCCTCCGGTCCGAGGGTGTGCAGGGCCTGACGGTCACCGAGGCGAGCGGCTACGGCCGGCAGCGCGGCCACACCGAGGTCTACCGCGGCGCGGAGTACACGATCGACCTCGTGCCGAAGGTCCGTATCGAGGTGCTGGTCGAGGACGACGACGCCGAGCAGGTCATCGAAGCGATCGTCAAGGCGGCCCGGACGGGCAAGATCGGCGACGGCAAGGTGTGGTCCGTACCCGTGGACACGGCCGTACGGGTACGAACCGGGGAGCGCGGCCCGGACGCGTTGTAACGCGCCCGGCGGGGGCGAGCGAGGCGGCCACGGGACGGCCGTACAGGGGGCGGGACAGGGACGCGGTACGGGTACAGGGAGCCGGAATTGACGGACAGCGTACGGACGAAGACCGGCGGCGACCCGCTGCCCGGCGGCTACGCGGCGGCCCGGCTGCGGCTCCTCCATGAGGGCGCGGCGGCCGGGCCGCCGCGCCGCACCGCGCTCGCGGCGCTCACCGACGAATGGCTGAGCGCGCTCCTCGGCCCGGCCCCGACCGCCGCGCTCGTCGCCGTCGGCGGCTACGGACGCGGCGAACTCTCCCCGCGCAGCGACCTCGACGTCCTGCTGCTGCACGACGGTTCGGCGGACCCGAGGGAGATCGCGGCCCTCGCCGACCGCGTCTGGTACCCGGTGTGGGACATGGGCCTCGCGCTCGACCACTCCGTACGCACCCCCGCCGAGGCCAGCAGGGCGGCGGCCCACGACCTCAAGGTGCACCTCGGGCTGCTCGACGCCCGGCACATCGCGGGCGACGCGGAACTGACCGCCGCCCTGCGCGCCACCGCCTACGCCGACTGGCGCGCCCAAGCCCCCAAACGGCTGCCCGAACTCCTCGAACTGTGCGCGGAACGGGCCCGCCGCCACGGCGAGTTGCGGTTCCTGCTGGAGCCCGACCTCAAGGAGGCGCGCGGCGGTCTGCGGGACGCGACCGCGCTGCGGGCCGTCGCCGCGTCCTGGATCGCGGACGCGCCGCGCGAGGGGCTGGAGGCGGCCCGTACCCGGCTGCTGGACACGCGCGACGCGCTGCACCTCGCCACGGGCCGGGCGACGGACCGGCTCGCGCTGCAGGAGCAGCCGCAGGTGGCCGCGGACCTCGGCATGCTGGACGCGGACACGCTGCTGCGGCGGGTGTACGAGGCCGCGCGCGCCGTCTCGTACGCGAGCGACGTGACCTGGCGCGAGGTGGAACGGGTGCTGCGGGCCCGCTCCGCGCGGCCCCGGCTGCGCGGGCTGCTGGGCGGCCGGGGCGCCGGGGAGGGCGAGCGCAGCCCGCTCGCCGAAGGCGTCGTCGAGCAGGACGGCGAGGTCGTACTCGCCCGGACCGCGCGGCCCGACCGCGACGCGGTGCTGCCGCTGCGGGCGGCCGCCGCTGCCGCGCAGTCCGGGCTGCCGCTCTCGCCGCACGCGGTCCGCCGGTTCGGCGCGCCCACCGCGGCTCCGATGCCCGTGCCGTGGCCGGCCGAGGCCCGTGAGGAACTCGTCACGCTGCTCGGCGCGGGCGAATCGACCGTTCCGGTCTGGGAGGCGCTCGAAGCGGAGGGCGTCGTCTCCCGGCTGCTGCCGGACTGGGAACGGGTCCGCTGCCGTCCGCAGCGCAATCCGGTGCACCGCTGGACCGTCGACCGCCACCTGGTCGAGACGGCCGTACGGGCCGCCGCGCTGACCCGCCGCGTCGGCCGCCCCGATCTGCTGCTGGTCGCCGCGCTGCTGCACGACATCGGCAAGGGGTGGCCCGGCGACCACTCCGTGTCGGGCGAGACGATCGCCCGCGACGTGGCGGTGCGCCTGGGGTTCGACCGGGCGGACACCGCAGTCCTCGCCACGCTCGTACGGCACCATCTGCTGCTGATCGACACGGCCACGCGCCGGGACCTCGACGATCCGGCGACCGTGCGGGCCGTGTCGGAGGCGGTCGGCAGCGGCGGCACCCTGGAACTGCTGCACGCCCTGACGGAGGCGGACGCGCTGGCCACCGGGCCCGCCGCGTGGAGCGCCTGGCGCGGCTCGCTCGTGGCGGACCTGGTGAAGCGCGTCGCGGCGGTCCTGGCCGGTGAGCCGGTCGTGGGGCGCGGCGGAGCGCGGGAGCCGACGGCGGAGCACGAGCGCCTGGCCGTCGAGGCGTGGCGCACGGGCGGGCCGGTCCTGGCGCTGCACACCCGGCGGGAAGAGTGGGAAGAGCGGGATCAGGGAAATCAGCGGGGTCAGCGGGGTCAGAGGGACCAAGAGGGCTTGGGGGAGCGGACGGGGTGTGAGAGCGGCGTCGAGCCCGTGGGCGTCGAACTGCTCATCGCGGTGCCCGACCAGCCGGGCGTCCTGCCCGCGGCGGCGGGCGTGCTGGCCCTGCACCGACTGACGGTCCGAGCCGCGGACCTGCGGGCCGTCGAGGTGCCGAAGGAGGCCGCCGGCCACTCCATGTCCCCGGCGGAGGTCCTGCTGCTCAGATGGCGGGTGGCCGCCGAGTACGGCTCGCTGCCGCAGGCCGTCAGGCTCCGCGACGACCTGGCGCGCGCGCTCGCGGGCACACTGGACATCGCGGCCCGGCTGGCGGAGCGGGAGGCCGCCTACGGCAAGCGGCGACGCCAGGTGCACGCGCCGCCGCCGACGGCGACCCTCGTGCCCGACAGCTCGCGGCTCGCGACGGTCGTAGAAGTACGCGCCCAGGACGCTCCCGGCCTGCTGCACCGCATCGGGCGGGCGCTGGAGGACGCCGGGGTCACGGTCCGCAGCGCCCACGTCTCGACGCTGGGGGCGAACGCGGTGGACGCCTTCTACGTGACCGGCCCGCGGGGCGTCCCGTTGGGCGGTGTGGAGGCCGCGGAACTGGCGCGTACCTTGCAGGGAGCGCTGGGCGGCTGACCGTACCCCGGAGGGCCGGATACCCTTGGGGACGCGACGTACTCGTCTGCTGACAACAGTCAGGCTCTCGTCCTGACAACCGGCACGACGAGACCGGCGAACGGCTTCCGACCCGAAGGATCTGCGACCACCGTGTTCGATACCCTCTCCGACCGCCTTGCAGCGACGTTCAAGAGCCTCCGGGGCAAGGGCCGCCTGTCCGAGGCGGATATCGACGCCACCGCGCGTGAGATCCGCATCGCCCTGCTCGAAGCGGACGTGGCGCTGCCTGTCGTCCGCTCGTTCATCAAGCAGGTCAAGGAGCGCGCGGTCGGGGCCGAGGTCTCCCAGGCGCTGAACCCCGCGCAGCAGGTCATCAAGATCGTCAACGAGGAGCTGGTCGGCATCCTCGGCGGCGAGACCCGCCGCCTGCGGTTCGCCAAGACCCCGCCGACCGTCATCATGCTCGCTGGCCTCCAGGGCGCCGGTAAGACGACCCTCGCCGGAAAGCTCGGCCACTGGCTCAAGGGCCAGGGGCACGCCCCGCTGCTCGTCGCCTGCGACCTCCAGCGTCCCAACGCAGTCAACCAGCTCTCCGTCGTCGCCGAGCGCGCCGGTGTCGCCGTCTACGCGCCGGAGCCGGGCAACGGCGTCGGCGACCCGGTCAAGGTCGCCCAGGACTCGATCGAGTTCGCCAAGTCCAAGCAGCACGACATCGTCATCGTCGACACCGCCGGCCGCCTCGGCATCGACCAGGAGCTGATGCAGCAGGCCGCGGACATCCGCGACGCGGTCAAGCCCGACGAGGTGCTGTTCGTCGTCGACGCGATGATCGGCCAGGACGCGGTCAACACCGCGGAGGCGTTCCGCGACGGCGTCGGCTTCGACGGCGTCGTCCTGTCCAAGCTGGACGGCGACGCCCGAGGCGGCGCCGCCCTCTCCATCGCGCACGTCACCGGCCGCCAGATCATGTTCGCCTCCAACGGCGAGAAGCTGGACGACTTCGACGCGTTCCACCCGGACCGCATGGCGTCCCGCATCCTCGGCATGGGCGACATGCTCTCCCTGATCGAGAAGGCCGAGCAGACGTTCAGCCAGCAAGAGGCCGAGCAGATGGCGGCCAAGCTGGCGAAGGGCCCCAAGGAGTTCACGCTCGACGACTTCCTGGCCCAGATGGAGCAGGTCCGCAAGATGGGCTCCATCTCCAAGCTGCTCGGCATGCTGCCCGGAATGGGGCAGATCAAGGACCAGATCAACAACCTTGACGAGAAGGACGTGGACCGCACCGCCGCGATCATCAAGTCGATGACGCCGGGCGAGCGCAAGGACCCGCACATCATCAACGGCTCGCGCCGGGCCCGTATCGCCCGCGGTTCGGGCGTGGACGTGAGCGCGGTCAAGAGCCTCGTGGAGCGCTTCTTCGACGCGCGCAAGATGATGTCGAAGATGGCGCAGGGCGGCGGCATGCCGGGGATGCCCGGCATGCCGGGCACGGGCGGTGGCCCGGGCCGGCAGAAGAAGCAGGTCAAGCAGGCCAAGGGCAAGCGCAAGAGCGGCAACCCGATGAAGCGCAAGGCCGAGGAGCAGGCGGCCGCCGCGAAGCGCGAGGCGGGCCAGAGCGGCCAGGGCGGTCAGCAGGGCGGCGCGTTCGGCCTCCCGGGCGCCGGCCAGGACGCGAGCTCGTTCGAACTCCCCAAGGAATTCCGGGACATGCTCCCGCCGTCGGACAAGTAAGCATCGGCGCGCGCCTGCCATAGCGTTCTCCTCCCCCGTCCCCGCCCCGGCCCTCCGGAGCGGGGCGGGGGATGCGCTGTTTATGGGCTTGTCGGCTGTGCGACGCGTATCGCGCCGCGTCCCGTTGCCTACAGGTTGCCTACCGGGATGCGCCGCGTACCGCGACGCGTCGGCTACCGATACGCCCTACACGGCGCGTATCGGCGCCCCGTTCGCCAGGCCCGACGGGTTCAGGCCCAGGGAGAGCGCCGCGGTGGCGCCCACGTCCGCGAGGGAAGGGGCGTCCGGAAGGAGCTCCAGGCCCGCTGCCTCGGGGCGGTGGACGAGGACCGGCACGTACTCGCGGGTGTGGAAGGCATGCCCGATGGTGGGGTCGTTGCCGTGGTCGCCGGTGACGACGAGGCGGTCGCCGGGGGCGTCGAGCAGCGCGATCAGCCCGGCCAGGCCCGCGTCGAGCTGCTCCAGCACCTCGCCGTAGCGCAGCACGTCCTGCTGGTGCCCCGCCAGGTCCGTCTCCTGGACGTTGGCGACGATCAGGCCGGGGGCCGGCGTCCGTACGGCCTCCAGGGTGTGGGCGAGCACGTCGGCCGTGGGCACCGCCGGGCGGCGCACGGCCGCGTCGCAGGCGAGGATGTCGGCGGCCTTGCCGACCAGGGTGACCGGAACGCCCGCGCGGGCGGCCAGGTCCGGCAGCTGCCGGGTGTGGTCCAGCGGCGCGCCCAGATGCTGCACTTCGAGCCCGCCGTTGCGGTAGAAGCCGGTGGCCGGGGTGTCGAGCCCGTACGTGCCGTTCTCGCCGTCCCGTACGAAGCCGGGCAGCGGGCCGTCGGCGTGGCCGCCCACCGCGATGACGCGGGCTACGGGCGCGACGGCGCGGACCGTCCGGGCGATGGACAGGATGCGGTCGAAGGGGAAGTCGTCGAGGCTCCCGGAGGCGTTCCAGTTGATGCCGGGGTCGGCTTCCAGGTTGTCGTGGACCAGGACGCACCCGTCGACGACGAGCAGCGGCTTGCCGTTCAGTTCCGCCACCCGGTGGCCCGCCGCCTCCAGCGCGGTGCGCACCTCGTCGAGGTGCTCGCCGAGCCGGGCCACGGTGACCTTGCTGAAGTCGGCGCCCATCATCGTCTGATGGCCCGCGTAGGTGTCCGCGCCGGGGTAGCCGAGCGCGGCCCGGCCGACGGCGACCGGCAGCCGGGTGGTGCGCGCGAGGTCCGGGTGTCCGTGGATCAGGCCGAGGCCGAGCGCGCCGAGGGAGGGCAGCCGCAGCGGGCGGTCCAGCTCCTTGCGGCAGTGGTCGAGGATGTGGCCGCAGGTGTCGGCGGCGATGTCGCCGGGGCGCAGCGCGCCCGCGTCGGGCATCGCGCCGATGCCGAATCCGTCGATGACGACGATGACGGTCTTGCTCATGTCAGTGCCTTTCGGAACGCTCGGTGCCTCTCAGTACGCGCGGCGCCTTTCAGTAGGCGCGGCCCAGGGGGTCGTACAGGCCGGTCAGCCGCGGTGCGCCGGAGGACAGGCCGGCGACGACCGCGACGGTGCTGCGGGTGACGAAGATCTGCGTGCGGAAGGCGAGGACGGCGGTGTCGCCGACGCGTACGTCCTGATCGGGCGCGGGGGCCTCCAGCAGGCGGTAGTAGTCGATGTTCTCGGCGGGCGCGTCCTGTACGGGCAGCTGGACCCCGGTGCGTGGCAGCAGGGCGTCCTTGACCCCGGAACGCGCGTAGAACCCGCCGCCGAACAGGGCGGGCCGCCCGTCGGCGAGGGTGTGGGCTACCTCGCTGACGTAGACGTACGCGGGGATCTCCGGCTGGTGCGGGTCCACGGCGTGCAGGGGGGTGGTGCCGGTGAGGGAGTGGCCCGGCTCGCCGTGCGTGGCGCCGAGTTCGGCGAGCATCGGCAGGGTGGCCATGGAGGTGGCGCTGGGGGCGCTGAGCGCCAGGTCCGAGTGGCCGCGGGCGGCGAGGATCTGCCGTGCCTTGACGGCCAGTTCGAAGTTGGGGGTGGGGCGGGGACGGGAGTCGGCGGGGTCGCACAGGACGCAGGGGAAGGCGGTCACGCCCGCGATCCGGATGCCCGGCAGCCGCTCTGCCTCCGTGGCGAAGGCGTCCAGCCCGTCGAGCGGAACACCGCCTTCCTGACCGGGGTAGACGGAGCCCTCGGCGCCCTCCAGCCGGATCAGGATGTCCTGTACGAAGCCGAGCCGGTGGGCGGCGTCGGAGACGGCGCGGGCGTTGGCGAGGTCGTACACCGTGACGGTCTCCGGGCGCCAGGCGAGCATCTCCGGAAGGGCGCGGCGCGGGATCTGCGCGAGGTGGCCGAGGTTGCCGGCCCGGGCTCCGGCGGCGTGCAGGACGCGGGCCTCGGGCGGCTCGATGGCCGCGAACTTCGGGATGTGCCGGGCGATGGCACGGATCAGCTCGGGGTTGCGGCCGATCTGCTTGACCACGAACCACAGGCTGAGGCCGACGCGCTCGGCCTCGGCGGCCAGCATCGCGGCGTTGGCCTCCACGGCGTCGAGGTCGACCACATACGTGTTGGGCGAGATCTCCCCGGACCGGTGCAACGCCGCCGCGGCGTCGGCCAGTTGAGGGTTGCGGGTGAGGACGGTGTCGAGGAACACGGTCAGTCCTTGGGTTCGCGAGAGTGGTGCGCGTCGCGCGGGGCGTCCTGCAGGGCACGGCGGAGTATGTCGATCACGAGGTCCGCGCCGGCCCTCATCGGGTTGATGCGCACCGTCCAGTCGGCCAGCTCCGGGGCGTCGTCGAGGGACGAGCTGGACATCCGGTAGAAGAGCGGGGCCACTTCGTAGCGGGAGTTGGAGCCGACGGGGTAGGGGGCCGCGCCGTACCGCGCGGCGAGCGCCGGCAGATCGCGCGCGGCGGGGCGGTCGAGGCGTACGAGCAGGCAGCGGTCCTGCGCGTTGGCGATACGGACCTCCGCCACGCCTGCCACCTCGCCCGCGGCCAGCCGTTCGGCGACCTCGGTCCCGACCCTCGACTGCACGGACCACATCACGGGCACGTGGGTGAGGGCTCTGAGCGCGTCCAGCGCCTGATGGCCCTGGACCTGGCCGCCGCCGGAGTAGTTGTCGGCCCGCACCCGCTCGACCAGGTCGCGCGCGCCCACCACGACACCGACGCCCTCCGGGCCGTGCAGCTTGAAGAGCGAGAAGCAGGAGGCGTCGGCGCCCAGCTCCACCCCGCTCTCGGGGACCCGCATGACCGCGTAGTTGTCGTCCACGATGGTGCGCACACCGGCGGCGCGGCAGACGGCCAGCACCTCGCCCGGGTCGTAGCAGTCGGCGAGCCGCTGTCGGGTGTGCTGCACGTAGGCCCATCGGAAACGGCCGGAGGCCAGCGCGCCGGCCAGCGCCGCCGAGTCGTTGAAGTCGACCTCCACGGTCTCCACCCCCAGTCCGCGCAGGGTGACTTCGGTGGTGCGGTAGACGGGGGCGCGGTGGATCAGCAGCGGATCGCCCGCGCTGACGGCCGCGTTCAGCGCGGCGCGGATCGCGCCGGTGCCGGCCCCTTGGACGAACGCGGCGTCCTCGGCCCCGAAGAAGTCGGCGAGGACCGCTTCCACCTGAGCGGTGGTGCGCGGCCGCCCGAGGCCCGGTACGACGCCCGCGTCCGCCTCGAAGAGCTGCGCTCCCTCGAAGTGCCGGGCGGTGCATTCGATCAGCCGGAACTGCTTGGCGACGGCGTCGTCCAGCGGGACCGTCGCCAGCGGGAAGGTCTGCGGAAGTACTGCGCTCATCTCAGAGCTCCTCCGTGGTCGAGCCGGTCAGGAAGCGCACCGGGTTGCGGCGGGTCATCAGGTCGATCAGGTCGTCGTCGAGCCCGGCGGCGCGCGCCTTGGGGAGGAAGGAGCGGAACAGGTGTCCGTAGCCCTGGCCGCCCTCGCTCTCCAGATAGCCGTGGCGTGAGATGTCGCAGCTGAGCAACACGCGGTCGGCGTGGCCTGCTTCCACCAGCGCGAGCAGCAGCCGCAACCGCGTGTCGTCGCTCTGATAGCTCTCCTTGCCCACCGTGTCGAAGGCGACATACGCCCCGGCCGCCGCCAGCTCCCGGTGAACGGACGGGTCGTCGAGCAGGTCCTGGTGGCCGACGCAGACCCGGTGCGCGGGCAGCCCGGCGTCCGTCAGCAGCGCCAGCTGGGCGAGCCCGCCATGGCCGAGCTGCGCGTGCGTGGCCAGGGACAGCCCCGTGGCGGCGGCGGCGCGGGCGGAGGCCAGCAGGGTGCGGGTCTCGGCGGGGCTCGGACGGTCGCCGTGGCTGCCGACCTCGCCGATCAGCCCCGGCCGTATGCCGCTCGCGCCGAACCCGTTCTCGATCTCGCGGACGAGCGTCTCGGTCAGCTCAGCCGGCCCGGTCGCGCCCACTTCGCTCGGGTGGAACGGCTCGTAGTACCAGCCGGTGGACGCGACGACCGCGACGCCGGACCGCTCGGAGATACGGGCCAGGGCGTCGGCGTCGCGGCCCATGCCCCGGCAGGTCTGCTCGACGACGAGCGACAGTGCGAACTCGTCGCGCAGCGCCGCGAGTTCCGCGGTGACCGGCTCGGAGTGCTCGGCCGGGCTGAGGACGGCCGCGCGGTCGGAGTCCCGGCTGAGGTCGATGACGAGGTGTTCGTGGGTGAGGACGGGGCCTTGGATGTCGGTGGGGGAGAGGGGACCGGTGACGGTCTGGAGGTGGTTCATGGGAGCTGTGCCTTCCTGGCGAGGGGCCCTGTCGTCATCCCTTGACGGGGGTGAACAGGTTCAGCCAGTACAGGAGGTTGAGGATGATGCCGCCGACGATGACCGCGGCGGGGGCCGCCGCCATCCGGACCACGACTCGGCCCATCGCCTCGTTGAGCATGTAGAGCCCGCCGACTATGAGGATGCCGAGGCCGCCGCCCATGGCGTTGGCCGCCATCAGGGAGCCGAAGAGGATCGCGAGCCCCAGCGTCTCGGAGATCGCGCTGCGCAGGTGTTCGGAGGAGTCGCGGACCGACGGCAGCTTGCCCAGCACCCGGCCGATCCAGGAGAGCGCCAGTACCTCGCAGGCGAAGACGAGGGCGCCGACGATGACCGCGAGCCAGGGGTTCGGGAGCAGGTAGCCGATCGGGTAGACGAGGGTGAAGCCGGCGATGCCGTACGCGCCGGAGGCGAGCGCGGTGGTCGCGATCAGCGGGATGAAGCCGAAGACGCGGTAGAAGTCGACCTGGGCGGCGCCGCTGTAATCGCCCTTGGCGATCAGGAAGCTGGTGGCCTCGCCGCCGCCGAAGATGTGCATCTGCGCCAGCAGGCAGACGCCCGCGCCGAGCACCATGAAGAGCGGCAGGTACTTGCGCAGCCGGGCCGCACTCGCACTGAACAGCGAGGCCATCGGATCGTCGGCCGCCTCGCCTCCGCCCGCGTCCGCGGGGGCGGCCGCCTTGCCTTCCTTCGTGTCCCCGGGGGCGGCCGCCGCGGCCTCGGCGGCGCGGTCGGCCTTGCGCTGCCGCATGTCCTTGGCGACCGCGAAGCCGATCAGCATCAGCACGCCGACGGCCATGGCCAGGGCGCCCGCGAACATGTTGGGCCAGAGCTTCATCGTCATGACGACGAGCGCCAGCTCGACGACGCCCGCGATGCCGCCGCGCGCCTTGCCGAACTGCTTGGTGATGGCGAGGACGGGGAAGAGCGCGAAGAGGAAGAGGATCGGCGTCGACATCTGCTGCATGGCGGTGATGAAGTCGACGGGCAGGTCGTGGGCGAGGTTGTTCGCGCCGTTCAGCCCGAAGACGATGACCGCGCCCCAGGCGGCGCCGAGGATCGGGGCGAGCCACTTCTTCGGCGACAGGATGCCGAGGATGTCGGTGGGCAGGAAGACCAGCCAGGGGTTCAGCACACCGGTGGACAGCGCCATCGGCGCACCGAGGCCGAAGATGAAGCCCGCGGACAGCCCGAACGACACCGCCGTCATGGCGCTGCGCGTCGTCCGCCCCTGGATGAAGTCGAGCATGAAGGGGCGGGCGCCGTCATTGAAGACGGCGAGCGCCATGTGCGAGATGAACGCTGTCAGCGCGCACAGGACGATGACGGTCAGCTCTTGCGGCAGCGTAAAGCTGAGGCTGTGGCTCGCGGCGGCGAGGGTTGTACTCACAGGTCACTCCTTTGTGCCCCGGTGTTCCGGCAGGTCTTGCTCCCGGCGTCCCGGTGTCCTTGGGTCAGCCGCGGGCCGCGATGGCGCGGGCCACGATGGGGGCCACCAGGTCGATCTGGTCGATGGCGAAGCCGAAGACCTTCTTGCCCTCGGCGAGCAGGCCGTTGACGTCGTCCTCGGTAGGGACGGAGCGGCCGAAGGTGTGGCAGGCGTCCTTGCCCATGAGGCCGACGAGGACGCCGAGGGAGGCGCCGGCGCCGGTGTGGCAGGTGCCGAGGAAGTAGTCGGCCTGGCCGGCGCGGAGCTTCATCGCGGCGTCCATGTCGCTGGAGACGGTGATCTCGACGCCGTCGAGAGCGAGCTTCTTGACGGTCTCCGCGACCTCGACCTTGCCGACGCCGCCGGTGAGGATCTTCGTCATTTCTGGTGCCTTCTCTCTGCTGGTGGTGCGGGGTTTCGGGCGTTCAGGAAGCGGTGGAGTGCTGGGCGAGCACGGCGAGGTGCATCCCGAGGAAGTTGATCTCGGACTCCGGGAGCGGGGCGCCCAGCACCCGCTTGGCGCGGGCGGAGATGGCGTGGGCCCGGTCGACGGCGTCGGGGTGGCCGGCCAGCTCGGCGGCCACCTGGTCGTCGGTGAGGAACTGCTCGATCGGCTCGCCGGCCAGCAGCCGGGTGAGGGCCATCATCAGATGGCTGGTGAGCATCCCGGCGGTGTCCTCGGTGACGGTGTGGCCCTCGGAGGTGAGGGCCTGCAGCTCACTGGTCACGAAGTCGGCCACTTCGGGCCGCACTTGACCGCTCTCGCGGAAGAGCTGGATGCGGAGGGCGAGCTTGTCATCCATGGTCATCCTTTCCACAAATTCGACAGTAACCAGGATTTTGGATTTTCGTCAGTGACTTAAGTCCCGATTCGTACACTTGGGGGGAGGGGGCTCGGTCAACCGGCGATCTTGATCGGGGTGAACAGATGCGCCCAGCTCGCGAGGTTCAGCGCGATGCCGACCAGGATCACGGCGCAGGGCGCCGCCGCCAGCCGCATCACGGGCCGGCCCATGGCCTCGTTCAGCACGTAGAGCCCGCCGACCAGCGCCACCCCGACCCCGCCGCCCATATGCATCCCGGCCAGGATCGAGCCGAACAGCACGGCGATCTCCAGCACCTGGTTGATGGCGTTGCGGATGTGGTCGGAGGCGTCCTGCATGGACGGCACCCTCGCGAAGAGCCGGCCGAGCTGGGAGAGCGCCAGGACCTCCACGCCGAAGACCGCCACCCCGGCTATACCGCCGACCAGCAGGTTCGGGGCCGCTATGTACCCGGCCGCGTACACGAAGTTCATGCCGTTGGTGGCGTAGACACCGGAGGCCAGCGAGGTCAGCCCGATCAGCGGGATGAAGCCGAAGGTGCGGTAGAAGTCGATCTGCGCCGCATTGCCCATGTCTCCCTTCTGCACGATGTAACTCGTCGCCTCGCCGCCCGCGAACACCCCGGTCGCGCAGAGCGCGCCCGTCAGCCCGCCGAGCAGCAGCAGCCACGGGAGGTATTTGCGCAGCCGCTTCGCGTTCCCGCCGAAGAGCGAGTCGGCGGCCGACGTGTCGACCACGGGCAGCTCCTCGCCCCTCGCCGCGGCCTCCGCTCGCGCCGTGCGCCGGTTGACGACGTCGCGCCGCACCGCGAAGGCGACCAGCATGGCCATGCCCGCGGCCATCGCCAGCGCACCCGGGAAGAGGCTCTTCCAGAAGTACGCCGTGGCCAGCATGATCAGGCCCTCGACGGCGAAGGCGATCCCGCCGCGCGCCTTGCCGAACTGGTAGGCGATGGCCACGGCCGGGAAGAAGGCGAAGAGGTACATCACCGGGTCGGACAGCGCCTGCATCGCGGTGAGGAAGTCCACCGGCAGCGCCTGCGCCGCGTCGGTGGCGCCCGCGAGACCGAAGATCACCAGCAGCGCCCAGGCCGCGCCGAGTACCGGGGCGAGCCACCGACGCGGCGCGAGCAGACCGAGGATGTCGGTCGGCAGGAAGAGCAGCCACGGGTTGAGGACGCCGGTCGAGAAGGCCATCGGCGCGCCGAGCCCGAAGATGAAGCCGGAGGAGAGGCTGAAGGCGATGGTCGCGATCTCGCGACGCTTCATCCGGCCCTGGCGGTAGTCGAGCATGAACGGCCGTACACCGTCGTGGAAGACGGCCACCGCCATGTTCACCAGCAGCGCCGAGAGCGCGCAGACGACGACGGTCAGAACGATCTGCGTGGGGGAGAGACTCAGTGAGTGGTGCCCACTGGCGGCGAGTGCCACCGCCCCCGGCCCTTGGTCTTGCATGTGGGTCTGCTTTCAGCCGTACGGATGGTCAAGCAGTGCGGATGGTCAGTAGGAGGGGATGCGCTCACCGCGCAGCACCTCGCTCTGCGATGTGGTGATGACCGACAGATCGAGCGCCTCGCGCACCGCGGTCAGCGCCGCCGCCCCCGCCGCGCGGCCGATGATGGCGGCGCTGGAGTTGCGCAGCGACAGATCTCGGGTGATCTCGTCGCCGAGCGGCAATATGTCCACGGAGGCGCCGAGCTGACCGTGCGGCACCTCGTCGAGGTTCCACACGGTGGCGTCCAGCTGATCGCTCGCGAAGAGGTCGCCCAGCTGCATGTACGAGGTCTCGATCCACTCGATGTCCGTGCGGCCCGCGAAGGCGCGCTCCGTGAGCATCCGCTGGTCCTCGGAGGAGTGGTCGATCGCGACGCGTAGCCGCTGCTCCAGCGAGGTGCCGTGGCGCAGCAGCATGCCGTGCGCGCCGACGTAGGTGGCGGGGCCCAGATCCGCGACCAGCTCCAGCGGGTGTTCCTCGGTGAGCCGGTCGGCGGCGAAGCGGGAGAGGACGACGAGGTCGACCTTGTCTTCCAGCAGGGCGGCGGCGCGGGCGCTCGCACCGCGCATAAAGGTGATCGCGAAAGGTGCGCCGGCTTCTTCGAAGGCGTCCCGCAGGCCGGTGGCCAGACCCTCGTAGCGCCGGGAGTAGGGCAGGGGCATCGCCGCGAGCAGGGTGCCGAGGCCGGCCAGCCGCCACAGTATGGTCCGGTCGGCCCGTACCAGGAAGGTGCCGAGATGCCCGCGGGCGACCGTCTCGATCGCGCCCGCTTCCTCCAGCATCTGCAGCGCCGCCTGCACGGTGCCGTTGCCGACGCCGAGCTGTGCGGCGAAGTCGCGGACGCGGGGCAGCCGGGCGTCCTGCTCGTGGTTGAGCAACAGGGCCGCGAGCTGCCGGGCGGCCAGTCCATTGCGGGTCAGGAACCGCTCATCGATGCCGTTCACGCATACGACAGTAACCAGGATTCTGGATATTGACAAGGGGTCTCAAGACTCACTTCCCAATGCTCCGATTAGTGTGATTTCTCCAGTACGGTCGCGGCGGCAGGGTCCGGCGGCAGGGCTCTGGAAAAAGGAGAGCAGGAGTGAGCAACCCCGTACCCCCGCGTGGCAACCCCGATCAGCCCTGGCGGGCGGAGGGCACGCCGCCCGCCCCGGCGCCGAAGCGCAAGATGCCCGGCGGCTGGGGCCGGCTGATCCTCACCGCCATCGCCGTCTTCCTGATCACGGACGTCCTGCTGTCCTTCTTCGGCGGCAACGACACCAAGTCGATCTCGTACACGGAGTTCAGCAACCAGCTCAACGCCGACAACATCTCCAAGCTCTACTCCAAGGGCGAGTCGATCCAGGGCGAGCTCAAGGCGAAGAAGCCCGTCCCCGGCGGCAAGGGCGACTACACGCAGTTCGAGACCCAGCGCCCGGCCTTCGCCAACGACAAGCTCTGGGAGACCCTCGCCAAGAACAAGGTCACCGTCACCGCGGAGCCGGTCGTCAAGGAACGCAGCTTCCTCTACAACCTGCTGATCTCCCTCGCGCCCATGCTGCTGCTGGTGGTGCTCTGGATCTTCATCGCGCGCAGGATGCGCGGCGCCATGGGCGGCGGGATGGGCGGCTTCGGCCGCAAGGCCCCGCCCAAGCCCGTGGTGCCCGAGGAGGGCAAGCGCACCACCTTCGAGGACGTCGCCGGCATCGACGAGGTCGAGGCCGAACTCACCGAGATCGTCGACTTCCTCAAGAACCCCGACGCGTACCGCAAGCTCGGCGCCCGGATGCCCGGCGGCGTCCTGCTCGCAGGACCGCCCGGCACCGGCAAGACGCTCCTCGCCCGCGCCGTCGCGGGCGAGGCCGGCGTGCCCTTCTTCTCCGCCTCCGCCTCCGAATTCATCGAGATGATCGTCGGCGTCGGCGCCGGCCGGGTCCGCGAGCTGTTCACCGAGGCCCGCAAGGTCGCCCCGTCGATCATCTTCATCGACGAGATCGACACCATCGGGCGGGCCCGCGGGGGCGGCGGCATGGGCGGCCACGACGAGCGCGAGCAGACGCTCAACCAGATCCTCACCGAAATGGACGGCTTCTCCGGCTCCGAAGGCGTCGTCGTCATCGCAGCCACCAACCGCGCGGACATCCTCGACAAGGCCCTCACCCGCCCCGGCCGCTTCGACCGCACGGTCACCGTCAGCCCGCCCGACCGCGACGGCCGTGAAGCGATCCTGCGCATCCACACCCGCCGCATCCCGCTCGCGGACGACGTCGACCTCGTCCAGGTCGCCCGTACGACCCCGGGCATGACCGGAGCGGACCTCGCCAACCTCGCCAACGAGGCGGCGCTCCTCGCCGTCAAGCGCAAGCAGCCGGTCGTCGGCCCCGCCGAGTTCTCCGACGCCCTGGAGAAGGTCCAGCTCGGCGCCGAACGGCCCCTGGTGATGCCCCAGGAGGAACGGCGCCGCACCGCCTTCCACGAGAGCGGCCACGCTCTGCTCGGCATGCTCCAGCCCGGCGCCGACCCCGTCCGCAAGATCACCATCGTGCCCCGCGGCAGGGCGCTCGGTGTCACCATCTCCACCCCCGATGCCGACCGCTACGCCTACACCGAGGAGTACCTGCGCGGCCGGATCATCGGCGCGCTCGGCGGCATGGCGGCCGAGAAGACCGTCTTCGGCGTGATCACCACCGGCGCCGAGAACGACCTGGAACAGGTCACCGGGATCGCCCGCGGAATGGTCGGCCGCTGGGGCATGAGCGAGCGCGTCGGCCGCCTCACCGCCATCCCCGGCGACGCCCAGCAGGCGTACGGGCTCTCCGCGGCCCCCGCCACCCTGGACGCCGTCGACAACGAGATGCGGCGCATCGTCGACGACTGCTACGACGAGGCGTGCCGGCTGCTGACCGAGCACCGCGCGCAGCTCGACGCCCTCGCCGAAGCGCTGCTCGCCAACGAGACCCTGGAGGAGGACGAGGCGTACCGCGTCGCCGGGATCACCCGCCTCAGCAAGCCCGAGGGCTGACGAGGAACCCGGCGGCCGGACACGCCACCGTACCGACCGGAGCGGTCAGACCAGGGCGATCAGATAGCGGAACACATTCGGCATCCAGACCGTGCCGTCCTCCCGCAGATACGGGTGGAGCGCCTCGGTCAGCTCCTTCACCACCTGCGTCTGGTCGGTCGCCCGCGCCGCCGCGTCGAACGCGCCCGTCGAGAGCAGACCGCGTACCGCGCACTCCATGTCCGCGTAACCGAACGGGCACGCCACCCGGCCCGAACCGTCCGGGCGCAGCCCCGCCCGCAGGGCCAGGTTCTCCAGGTCGTCCCGGCCGCTCGGCCGCCACCGGGCGGGCGCGCACATCGGGTCCGCCAGCCGGGCCGCGACCCGCAGCGCCCCGGACGTCGCGCAACGCTCCTGGGGGCCCCACCCGGCCAGTACGACCGGAGTGCCCCGCTCCGCGCAGGCCGCCGCCTCCGTGAGCGCAGTCGACATGGTCCGGGCGCTGCCGCCCGCGCAGTACAAAGGATCGAAGGCGGTCACCACATTGAAGGCTGCCCCACTCGGATCGGTTACGCATCCGGGGCCGCCATGCCCCAGGCGCGTACCGTCCGCCGGAGTGCGCTCCGGGAGCAGCCGCTGCCGGGCCAGCTCCAGTCGCCGGTCGTCCGGGTCGACCCCGCTCACCGTCGCGCCCCGCGCCGCCGCCATCAGCAGCGCCAGCCCGGAGCCGCAGCCCAGGCTGAGCAACCGGGTCCCCGAGCCTACTTCCAGCCGTTCGTAGACCGCCTCGTAGAGCGGTACCAGCATCCTTTCCTGGATCTCGGCCCAGTCACGGGCCCGCTCCTGGGGTGCGGGAAAGTCCTGGTGCCGCCGCACGAGCGTGGATGTCATCGAAAGCGCCCCAATCCGCCGAGAGACGTGATGTATTCAAGGTTCTCCGCCCCCGTATGCGCCGTCGTGCGCGCAGTTGTGGAACACCCCCGTATGCCAGGGAACTCCGCATCCGCCGACTCGTCCAGTGGGGGATGCCCCTCTGGGAGCGATTCACGCTCCGTTGCGGGTGCCCCGTACCATTCCCGCCATGGCAAAGGCTCCCGTTCTCACCCCTCAGGCGGAGGACTTCCCCCGCTGGTACCAGGACCTGATCAACAAGGCCGAGCTGGCGGACAACGGTCCGGTGCGCGGCACCATGGTCATCCGACCGTACGGGTACGGGATCTGGGAGCGCATGCAGCAGAGCATGGACGCCCGGATCAAGGACGTCGGCGCCCAGAACGCGTACTTCCCGCTGCTCATCCCGCAGTCCTATCTGACGAAGGAAGCCGAGCACGTCGAAGGCTTCGCGCCCGAGCTCGCCGTCGTCACGCACGGTGGCGGCAAGGAGCTGGAAGAGCCGGTCGTCATCCGGCCCACCTCCGAGACGATCATCAACGAGTACTTCTCGAAGTGGGTGCAGAGCTACCGCGACCTCCCCCTGCTGATCAACCAGTGGGCCAACGTCGTCCGCTGGGAGCTCCGCCCCCGCCTCTTCCTGCGGACGAGTGAATTCCTCTGGCAGGAGGGCCACACGGCCCACGCGACCTACGAGGACGCCCGGGACTTCGCGGCCCTCATCCACCGCCGGGTCTACGCGGACTTCATGGAGAACGTCCTCGCCATGGACGTCGTATTGGGCCGCAAGACGCCCAAGGAGCGCTTCGCGGGCGCCATCAACACCCTCACCCTTGAAGGGATGATGGGCGACGGCAAAGCCCTCCAGATGGGAACGAGCCACGAGCTCGGCCAGAACTTCGCCAAGGCGTTCAACACCCAGTACCTCTCCAAGGACGGGCAGCAGGAGCACGTCTGGCAGACCTCCTGGGGCTCCACGACCCGCATGGTCGGCGCCATGGTGATGATGCACGGCGACGACAACGGGCTGCGCGTACCGCCGCGCCTCGCCCCCATACAGGCCGTGGTCCTCGCGATCAAGGGCGACGAGGCCGTCGCCAAGGTCCGCGAGATCGGCGACCGCCTGAAGGCGGCGGGCATCCGCGTCCAGGTCGACGACCGCGTCGACACCCCCTTCGGCCGCCGCGCGGTCGACTGGGAGCTCAAGGGCGTGCCCGTACGCATCGAGGTCGGCCCCCGCGACCTGGAGAACGGCACCGCGATGCTCGCCCGCCGCATCCCGGGCGGCAAGGAGCCCGTACGCCTGGAAGGGCTGGCCGACCTGCTGCCCAAGGTCCTCGAAGAGGACCAAAAGACGCTGCTGCGCCAGTCGCGGGAGCGCCGGGAGGCCCGTACCACCGAGGTGGCGACGGTCGAGGAGGCCGCCGAGGTGGCGTCCGGGGGCGGCTGGGCGCGCATTCCGTGGGCGGACCTGGGCCCGGCGGGCGAGGCGGCCCTCGCCGAGCAGGCGGCGTCCGTACGGTGCCTGGTCGCCGAGGACGGGTCGGTACCGGAGGCGGACGACGCCGCGGGTACTGTCGCCATCGTCGCGCGCGCCTACTGATACCCCGGTCCCCCTCGGGGTTACGTCCCGGCTTGGGAACAGGTGCGCGACTTCTCCGCACATCGACGCACCCGCCCTCGTCGGGACGCATGAGCGTGAACTGACTGGTACGTGCAAATTATTTGGGATGGCCCGGTATCGGAACACCGGGCCATCCCGGCTCGTTGTCACGACGTGAGCACGACACCGCCTGTTCTCGCCGCCGAACTGGCGCTCGCCTGGGCCGACATTCAACGGCACCATCCCGAGCTGCCGGACCTGGCCGCGCCCGAATCCCTGATCGGAGAATCCTCGTCCGCCTGCGGCGCGGAGCTCTCCTTCGAACGGCTGCTGCATGAGGCAGTCCACGGCATCGCCGCCGCCCGCGGCGTCCGCGACACCTCACGCGCCGGCCGCTACCACAACCGCCGATTCCTGGCGATCGCCGAGGAGTTGGGCCTGGACCACTCCGAGGAGCCGCATCCCAGCAGCGGTTTCTCACTGGTCGTGCTCAACCCCGAGGCGCGAAAGCGCTACCGCCCGACCATCGAGAGACTCCAGCGAGCGCTCAAAGCCCACACCGTCGCCACCACGGCCGACACCTCCCGTACCTTCCGGGGGCCCGCCGCCCGGCACGGCTCGTCCGGCGGCGGGGTACGGGTGAAGGCCGTGTGCGACTGCGGCCGGAATGTCCGTGTGGTGCCATCGGTGCTGGCGCAGGCACCGATCATGTGCGGCGGGTGCGGACAGCCGTTCCGCATCCCCGAGGCGCTGGCGGTCGGCTGATCAGCCGCCGTGTGGCAGAATGGTCAGCTGTACTCGACAGTCGCATAGGACCCCTCTCTCCTCCGGCTGACGCGTCCATCGGGCAGATCGGGTACCGCAACCCCACGTGGCATCTCGTTGTGCCCAACCACGTCAAGACCAGGAGACACCACTTCCGTGGCAGTCAAGATCAAGCTGAAGCGTCTGGGCAAGATCCGTTCGCCTCACTACCGCATCGTCGTCGCCGACTCCCGTACCCGCCGTGACGGCCGGGCCATCGAGGAGATCGGCCTGTACCACCCGGTGCAGAACCCGTCGCGCATCGAGGTCGACTCGGAGCGCGCGCAGTACTGGCTGGGTGTCGGCGCGCAGCCGACCGAGCCCGTCATGGCCATCCTCAAGGTGACCGGCGACTGGCAGAAGTTCAAGGGTCTGCCCGCCCCGGCCCCGATGCTGGTCGCCGAGCCGAAGGCCGACAAGCGCGCCCTCTTCGAGGCCGCCGCCAAGAGCTCCGGCGACGAGCCGAAGGGTGAGGCCATCACCCCGAAGGCGAAGAAGTCGGAGAAGAAGGACGAGGCGGCCGAGGCCACCGCGTCCACCGAGTCGACCGAGGCCTGAGGATGCTCGAGGAAGCCCTCGAGCATTTGGTGAAGGGCATCGTCGACAACCCCGATGACGTACAGGTCGCCTCGCGCGTCCTGCGTCGCGGGCGCGTTCTGGAGGTCCGGGTGCACCCCGACGACCTCGGCAAAGTGATCGGCCGCAATGGCCGTACCGCGCGTGCCCTGCGCACCGTCGTAGGGGCGCTCGGTGGCCGCGGCATCCGCGTCGACCTCGTCGACGTGGACCAGGTCCACTGAGCAGCGATACAGCACCGGCATGGGCCGGGGGCGGCTTCGGCCACCCCCGGCCTTTGTCGGCAGTGACCAAGAAACGAGCAGCCGCGACGGCGCGCGACCACGGCCGCGGGAGCGGTCGCGGCTCGGCCGCACGGAGGAGACAGGCACAGTGCAGCTGGTAGTCGGCAGGATCGGACGCGCCCACGGCATCAAGGGCGAGGTCACGGTGGAGGTGCGTACGGACGAGCCCGAGCTGCGGCTCGGCCCCGGCGCCGTACTGGCCACGGACCCGGCCGCCACCGGTCCGCTGACCATCGAGACCGGGCGGGTGCACAGCGGCCGGCTGCTGCTGCGCTTCGCGGGCGTCACCGACCGTACGGGCGCGGAGGCCCTGCGCAATACGCTCCTCATCGCCGAGGTCGACCCCGAGGAGGTCCCCGAGGACCCCGAGGAGTACTACGACCACCAGCTGATGGACCTCGACGTCGTCACCGTCGACGGCGCCGAGATCGGCCGCATCACCGAGATCTCCCACCTGCCCTCCCAGGACCTCTTCATCGTCGAGCGGCCCGACGGCAGCGAGGTGATGATCCCCTTCGTCGCCGAGATCGTCCCGGAGATCGACCTGGAGGCGCAGCGTGCCGTCATCGACCCGCCGCCCGGCCTGATCGACGACAGCCAGGCCGAGATCGCGAGCGCCCGGGACGCCGAGCAGGGCGGCGCGGACGCCAAGCAGGACGCGGACGCCGAGCGGGGCGCGGAAGCCAAGCAGGGCGACGCCTGATGCGTCTCGACGTCGTCACGATCTTCCCGGAGTACCTGGAGCCGCTGAACGTCTCCCTGGTCGGCAAGGCGCGCGCCCGCGGGCAGCTGGACGTACGGGTGCACGACCTGCGCGAGTGGACGCACGACCGGCACAACACGGTCGACGACAGCCCGTACGGCGGCGGCCCCGGCATGGTCATGAAGCCCGAGCCCTGGGGCGAGGCCCTCGACGCGGTCATCGGCTCGGGCGCCGACGACGCGCGGCCCACCCTGGTCGTACCGACCCCCAGTGGCGTGCCCTTCACCCAGCAACTCGCGGTGGAGCTCTCCGAACGGCCCTGGCTGGTCTTCACCCCGGCCCGCTACGAGGGCATCGACCGCCGCGTCATGGCGGAGTACGGGGAGCGGTTCGACGTGCGCGAGGTCTCCATCGGCGACTACGTGCTCGCGGGCGGCGAGGCCCCGGTCCTTGTCATGGTCGAGGCCATCGCCAGGCTGCTGCCCGGCGTCCTGGGCAACGCCGAATCGCACCGGGACGACTCCTTCGCCCCCGGAGCGATGGCCGACCTCCTGGAGGGGCCCGTCTACACCAAGCCCCCCGAGTGGCGCGGGCACGGCATCCCCGACGTCCTGATCAGCGGCCACCACGGCAAAATCGCCCGCTGGCGGCGGGACGAGGCGTTCCGCCGTACGACCGCGAACCGGCCCGACCTGATCGAGCGCGCCGACCCGGCCGCGTTCGACAAGAAGGACCGCGAAATCCTCGCGGCACTGGGCTGGGCGGAGCTCCCCGACGGCCGATTTGGGCGGCCGGGCCAGGCCGTGGAACAATAGGACGCTGCTGTACGTCCGGCGTGCGCCCCTGCCACAGGGGGAACGACGTCCGCCCGACACAGCGCCGCTCCACCGGAGCGGCACCCCTCAACTCTCATCACGAATTTCCGCTGATGACCTGTGGCATCGGCGAAGAAAGCAGACGGTCATGAACCTTCTCGACAACGTCGATGCCGCGTCCCTGCGCAGCGACATCCCGGCCTTCCGCCCCGGTGACACCGTCAACGTCCACGTGCGCGTCATCGAGGGCAGCCGCTCCCGTGTCCAGCAGTTCAAGGGCGTAGTCATCCGCCGCCAGGGCGCCGGCGTGCGCGAGACCTTCACGGTCCGCAAGGTCTCCTTCTCCGTCGGCGTGGAGCGCACCTTCCCCGTGCACACCCCGATCGTCGAGAAGATCGAGCTCGTCACCCGCGGTGACGTGCGCCGCGCGAAGCTGTACTACCTCCGTGAGCTCCGCGGCAAGGCCGCGAAGATCAAGGAGAAGCGCGACAAGTAATCTGCCGTCCGGCGTCCGGGCCAGGCCGGATAGGCTCTCGGCTCGATGGACACCGACGCACAGCTTTCGGAGCGCGACCGCTCTCCTGAACCCGACGAGGGGCAGGAGCAGGGGTCGCGCTCCGCGCGTTCTCCCCGCTCCTCCTCACGGGCGGCCTGGCAGTGGCTCACGGGCGGCGGAGCGCTGCGTAAAACGGCCCTGTTGCTGGTCACCTGCATCGTCATACTGCTGGTCGTCAGCGGCTTCGTGGTGCAGCCCTTCCTGATCCCCAGCGGCTCCATGGAGAACACCCTCCAGGTGGGGGACCGGGTGCTGGTCAACAAACTCGCGTACAGCTTCGGGGACAAGCCGCGCCGCGGCGACGTTGTGGTCTTCGACGGAACGGACTCCTTCCTTCAGGACGCGCCGTCCGAGAACGCGGTGGCGGGCCTGGTGCGCCGCGTGGGCTCGGCGGTCGGGCTGATGGAGCCCGCCGGTACCGACTACATCAAGCGGGTCGTGGGCCTCGGCGGGGACCATGTCACCTGCTGCGACAAGCAGGGGAGGCTGATGGTGAACGGTCGGCCGATCACCGAGGAGTACGTGTACCCGGGGGACGTGCCGTCGCGAGTGCCGTTCGACGTCGTGGTGCCCGATGGAAAACTGTGGGTCATGGGCGACCACCGCGGCGACTCCCGTGACTCGCGCGACCACCTCGGGGAGCCCGGCGGCGGCACCGTGCCGGTCGACCGGGTGATCGGACGGGCGGACTGGATCGGCTGGCCCTTCGGCCGGATGACGTCGCTGAAGCGGCCAGGCGGCTTCGCGGGCGTACCGGAGCCCGGCGGCGCGCATGGGTAGCCGGGGCCGGCAGCAGGAGCACGCGCAGCAGGACGGCGAGATACCCCGCCCGACGACGGCCGGCGGCCGGGCCGAGCGGCGGAAGACTGCGCGGCGCGTCAAGCGGCGGCGGCGCCGGTCCGCGGTCAAGGAAGTGCCGATCCTGATCGGCGTGGCGCTGCTGATCGCCGTGGTGCTGAAGACCTTCCTCGTCCAGGCCTTCGTGATCCCGACCGGCTCGATGGAGCAGACGATCCGGGTCGGTGACCGGGTGCTGGTGGACAAATTGACGCCCTGGTTCGGGTCCGAACCGCACCGCGGTGACGTGGTGGTCTTCAAGGATCCGGGGAGCTGGCTCCGCGACGAGCCGAAGCCGAAGCCCGACCCGGTCGGCGTCAAGCAGGTCAAGGAGGGGCTGGCGGCGATCGGGCTGCTGCCCTCCGCGGACGAGCAGGATCTGATCAAGCGAGTCATCGGCGTCGGCGGCGATACGGTCAAGTGCTGCGACAAGAACGGCAAAATCACCGTCAACGGAACGCCGCTCGACGAGCCGTATCTGCACCCCGGCAACCCGCCCTCGAAGATCGAATTCTCCGTGAAGGTGCCCGCGGGCCGGTACTTCATGATGGGCGACCACCGCTCCGACTCGGGGGACTCCCGCTACCACTTGCAGGACGCTCACCAGGGCACTATTTCCCAGGACAAGGTCGTGGGGCGGGCCGTGGTCATCGCGTGGCCGTTCTCGCACTGGCGGGGGCTCACGGAGTCGGACACGTTCGCATCGGTGAAAGACGCGCGGGGTGAGGCGACACGGGCCAGGGGTTCGCCGAATAGTCTGTCCCCGGATCGGCAAGGAATGATCCAGCTCCCGACCCCTGCGGAACTCCCGCTCGTTATGGGAGTTGTGGGCCTACGTCGGTCGTGGGTCTGGCGGCAGCGCGGAGTGAGGAGTGGATGTGGGGGATTTGGCGGTCGGCGCACGATCCGGTCACGAAGAGCCCGAAAGGCGGCCCGATGGGACTGAGGGGGCTCCAGAGACCGGTGTGCCGGAAGCGGCAGGACCCCCGGAGCCACCGGAGGACTCCTCGGAACGAGGAAGCCACGGCGTGAAGCAGAAGAAGCAGCGTTCCTTCTGGAAAGAACTCCCGATCCTGATCGGCATCGCGCTGGTGCTCGCTCTGCTGATCAAGACCTTTCTGGTGCAGGCGTTCTCGATCCCGTCGGCCTCGATGCAGAACACTCTGCTGGAGGGCGACCGGGTGCTGGTGGACAAGCTGACGCCGTGGTTCGGATCGGAGCCCGAGCGGGGCGAGGTGGTCGTCTTCCACGATCCCGGGCACTGGCTCGACGATGAGCCCACCCCGCAGACCAACGTGATCCAGGATGCTCTCAGCTTCATCGGGCTGATGCCCTCGTCCCAGGAGAAGGACCTGATCAAGCGGGTCATCGCGGTCGGCGGGGACACCGTCGAGTGCCAGAACACCGGCCCCGTCAAGGTCAACGGCAAGGCGCTCGACGAGCCGTACATCTTCCCCGGCAACACCCCTTGCGGCGACAAGCCGTTCGGCCCGATCAAGATCCCCAAGGGGAAGATCTGGGTCATGGGCGACCACCGCCAGAACTCGCTGGACTCGCGCTACCACCAGGACCTGCCCGGCGGCGGCACGGTCCCGGTCAGCAAGGTCGTCGGGCGGGCCATCGTCGTCGCCTGGCCGATCAACCGCTGGACCACGCTGTCCGTCCCCGACACCTTCGACCAGCCGGGTCTGAGCGCGGCGGGCGCCGTGGCGCCGCCGGTCGCGGGGCTCGCGGGCGCGGTGCCGCTCGTGCTGTGGCGCCGGCGCCGACTGATCAGCAAGGCCTCGCGAGTGGGCTGACCCAGCTCCGTACCGCCGGGTAGTGTGCGATTCCGTGCCTGAGGGCGCGGGATTCGACTTCTACGCGGGGCGGGAGCACAGGGATGAGCGGAGCTGTACGTACGGACGACGGCCACGGCCGCGCGGGCAGGGTGCTGTCCGGGCTGGCCGTGGCCGTCGGCTGTGTGCTCTTCCTGGGCGGATTCGTCTGGGGCGCCGTGCTCTACCAGCCCTACAACGTGCCCACCGACTCGATGGCGCCCACCATCGGGCGGGGTGACCGGGTGCTCGCGGAGCGGATAGACGGCGCCGCGGTGCGCCGCGGCGATGTCGTCGTCTTCGAGGACAAGGTGTGGGCCAAGGTGCCGATGGTCAAGCGGGTCGTGGCGGTCGGCGGCGACAAGGTCGCCTGCTGTGACCGCGCTGGCCGGCTGACCGTCAACGGCGACCCCGTCGAGGAGCCGTATCTGGCGGACAAGGGCCCGGCCTCGCCGACCGCCTTCTCCTCCGTGGTCCCCAAGGGGCAGCTCTTCCTGCTGGGCGACCACCGCATGAGCTCGCTCGACTCGCGGGTGCACCTGACCGACAGCGACCACGGGTCCGTACCGCGCGGCGCGGTGAAGGCGCGGGTGGACGCCACGGCCTGGCCGATGAGGAGCCTCGGCATGATGACGCGGCCGGCGGCCTTCGAGGCGATGCCCGGCGGAACCTCGCAGCCGGGGCCGCTGCGGTTGGTGGTGGTCTCGGTGGCCGCGGGCGCGGTGCTGATCCTGGGCGGGGCCGCGTACGGGCCGATCGCGCGCCGGGTGGGGCGGCGGGGCCGGGGTGGGGCGGCTGCTGTGGAGGGGGGTGCGGCTCGTGTCTGAGGAGCGGATGTCCGCCGGGTCCGAGGGGTCGGTGTCTGAGGAGAGCGTGGCCGAGGGGCCCGTGTCCGAGGGGCTTGCGGCTGAGGGGCGGCGGAGGGCGGCGCGGGTGGTGCTGCTCGATGGGCGGGACCGCGTGCTCCTGATGCATGGCTTCGAGCCGGACGACCCGTCCATGACCTGGTGGTGCACGCCGGGCGGCGGGCTGGAGGGCGACGAGGCGTGGGAGCAGGCGGCGTGCCGGGAGCTGCTGGAGGAGACCGGGATCACAGACATCGAGCTGGGGCCGGTGCTCTGGCAGCGGCACTGCTCGTTCGTCTTCGACGGGCGGCGCTGGGAGCAGGAGGAGTGGTACTACCTGGCCCGGACCGAGCAGGAGGCGAGCTGGACGGGCGGGGCGACGGATCTGGAGCGGCGCAGCGTGACCGGGTTGCGGTGGTGGACCTGCGAGGAACTTCTCGCGACGCGTGAGACTGTGTATCCGACCAGACTCGCCGAGTTGGTGCTTACGCTGCTCGACGAGGGGCCCCCGAGTACGCCGGTGCTCCTGGAGACTGAGCGCGCCTGACGCACAATGGGGGGACGCACGGCTGAAGGGGAACACGCCATGAGCGCCGAGGACCTCGAAAAGTACGAGACCGAGATGGAGCTGAAGCTCTACCGGGAGTACCGCGATGTCGTCGGCCTGTTCAAATACGTGATCGAGACCGAGCGGCGTTTCTATCTCACCAACGACTACGAGATGCAGGTGCACTCGGTGCAGGGTGAGGTGTTCTTCGAGGTCTCGATGGCCGATGCCTGGGTCTGGGACATGTACCGACCGGCTCGGTTCGTCAAGCAGGTGCGAGTGCTGACGTTCAAGGACGTGAATATCGAGGAGCTCAACAAGAGCGACCTCGACCTTCCGAGTGGCTGAGTTGTCCACAACCCGGCGGTAACCGTCAGAGTTATCCACCAAGATCCAATAGATCTGGCGGGGGGCGTCACAGTCGGTGTCGGAGGTGGTGCCGATGCTGCTGCACCCCGGGGAGCGACCGACCGCAGCCCCACGACAGGCGCGACAAACGCGAGATCCACAGCCCGCGCAGCCTCAACCCGCACAGCCTCAACCCGCGCAGCCACGGCCCGCGCAGTCGCAGCAACCGCGACGGCCACGGCCGGCACGCTCGGTCTGCCGGTCGCAACAACCCCGACAGCCGTTGGAACCACCGCTGCCCGGACAGGCGCAACCGGCGGGGCAGTCACGACGGGCGCGGCGAGACGGCTCGTCAGGTGGTGGTGTGTCCCGAAAAGGGGCGCCAGTTGGGGGCGTGCACGCCGGTGTGGGCCTGGGTGAGAGCGCCGGGCGTGATCCGGCGCAAGTACGGCGCCGCGCGCTGGGGCGGTACGGGGAGGACCTCGCGGCGCGGCAGCTGACCGAGGCCGGGATGGCCGTCCTGGAGCGGAATTGGCGGTGTCGCGACGGGGAGATCGACATCGTCGCGCTCGACGGCGACGCGCTCGTGATCTGCGAGGTCAAGACCCGGCGGGCGGGCCCGTACGAACACCCCATGGCCGCCGTCGCTCCCGCCAAGGCCGCGCGGCTGCGGCGGCTCGCCGAACGCTGGCTCGACCGGAACGGCGGTCCTCCGCCCGGCGGCGTGCGAATCGACCTGATCGGCGTGCTGTTGCCGCACCGGGGCGCTCCGATCGTCGAGCACGCCAAGGGGGTGGCCTGATGGGCTTCGCCCGTACGTGCTCCGTGGCGCTCGTCGGCGTCGAAGGAGTCGTCGTAGAGGTCCAGGCCGACTTGGAACCCGGCCTCGCGGCCTTCGCCCTGGTCGGGCTCCCCGACAAGAGTCTCGTGGAGAGCCGCGACAGGGTCAGGGCGGCGGTCGTGAACTCGGGCGCCGAGTGGCCGCAGAAGAAGCTGACGGTGGGTCTCAGCCCGGCGTCCGTGCCCAAGGGGGGCAGCGGTTTCGATGTAGCGGTCGCCTGCGCGGTACTCGGGGCCGCGGAGCGGATCGACCCGAGGCAGATCGCGGATCTGATGATGATCGGCGAGCTCGGGCTCGACGGCCGGGTCCGTCCGGTGCGCGGCGTCCTGCCCGCGGTACTGGCGGCGGCCGACGCCGGCTACCGGCAGGTCGTCGTACCCGAGCGCACCGTCGCCGAGGCGTCACTGGTGCCGGGCGTCTCCGTGCTGGGTGTACGGACGCTGCGCCAGCTCATCGCGGTGCTCAGCGACGAACCGGTGCCCGACGAGGAGGAATCGCCCACCGACGGGCGGCCGGATCCAATGCTCGCCGGGCTGGCGTTGCCCGGGGCCGGCATGGGTACCGGCTCGCTCGTCGCCGAGCGGATTCCCGATCTCGCGGACGTCGCCGGACAGGCCAAGGCCCGCGAGGCATTGGAGGTAGTGGCGGCCGGGCGGCACCACATCTTCTTCAAGGGCCCGCCGGGAGCGGGCAAGACCATGCTGGCGGAGCGATTGACCGGACTGCTGCCGCCACTGACACCGCAGGAGTCACTGGAAGTCACCGCCGTGCACTCGGTGGCCGGAGCGCTCCCCGCCGGCCAGCCTTTGATCGAACGTGCGCCGTACTGCGCTCCGCACCACTCGGCTTCCATGCCTTCTCTGGTCGGAGGCGGCAGTGGGCTGCCACGGCCGGGAGCCGTTTCGCTGGCTCACAACGGCGTACTTTTTTTGGATGAGGCTCCTGAATTCAGCGGCCGGGTCCTCGACGCTCTGCGGCAGCCCCTGGAGTCGGGGCATGTGATCGTCGCGCGCTCCGGTGGAGTGATGAGGCTGCCAGCCAAATTTCTGCTCGCTCTGGCGGCGAATCCCTGCCCGTGCGGGCGGCACGGGCTCTCCGGGGCGGGCTGCGAGTGCCCGCCCCAGGTGGTCAAGCGCTATCGGGCCCGGCTGTCCGGACCGCTGCTGGACCGTATCGACGTGACGGTGACGGTCGAACCGGTGACCCGGTCCGAACTGGTCGGCCTCGACGGGGAGACGGAGACGACCGCGGATGTCGCGGCGCGGGTACTGGCCGCCCGCGACCGGGCCGCGGCCCGGTACGCCGACACCCCCTGGCGCACCAACAGCGAGGTGCCCGGCCATGAACTGCGCACTCGCTGGCAGGTCGAACCGGGGGCGCTGAGCGACGTGGAACGGGACATGGAGCGCGGGCTCCTCACCGCGCGCGGCCTGGACCGGGTGCTGCGCGTCGCCTGGACGGTCGCGGACCTCGCCGGGCACGACCGGCCGCTGGCAGCGGATGTGGGACGGGCGCTGGAACTGCGTACGGGCATCGCCCGCGGCACTGTGATGGCGGGGAGCCTGCCATGAGCGTTCCGGGGCAGGAGCGGCTCGCGCGGGCGGCGCTCACCCGGCTCACCGAACCGGGTGATGAGGTCGTGGGACGGTGGCTGCGGAGACTGGGGGCGGTGCGGCTGGTCGAAGCGCTGACCGGGCGCGCGCAACCGCCGCCCGGAGCGGGGCCCGACCGTATCGAGGGGTGCCGGCGCAGGGCGGCCGCGTGCGACCCGGCAGCGGACCTCGCGGCGGTCGCTCGGCTCGGCGGTCGCTTTCTGTGCCCGGGCGACCTGGAGTGGCCCCGGCAGCTCGACGACCTCGGGGACGCCGTGCCCGTCGGCCTCTGGGTGCGCGGCGACGCCGACCTGCGACTCTGGGCGCTGCGCTCCGTGGCCGTCGTCGGCGCCCGGGCCTGTACGGACTACGGTTCGCGCATAGCGGCGCTGCTCGGTGCGGGGCTTGCCGAGCGCGGTTGGGTGGTGGTGTCGGGCGCGGCGTTCGGCGTCGACGGGGCGGCGCACCGGGGAGCGCTCGCCGCGGGCGGAGCGACGGTCGCCGTGCTGGCCTGCGGAGTGGATGTGCCGTATCCGCGAGGGCATGCCGAGTTGATCCAGCGGATAGCGGAACAGGGGCTCATCGTCGCCGAGTTGCCGCCCGGCGGACATCCCACACGCAGCCGCTTCGTGCTGCGCAACCGTGTCATCGCGGCCCTCACCCGGGGCACGGTCGTGGTGGAGGCCGAGTACCGCAGCGGCTCCCTGGTCACGGCGCGGCGGGCGCAGCGGCTCGGGCGGTCGACGATGGGCGTGCCGGGGCCGGTGACCTCGGGGCTGTCCGCCGGGGTCCATGAACTCCTGCGAGGGGAGGCGGTGCTGGTGAGCGACGCCGACGAAGTGATCGAGCTGGTGGGGAGCATAGGAGACCTGGCACCCGTCCGGGAGGGGCCGGTGGTGGCGAGGGACCTGCTGGAGGCCGCGGCGGCGCGGGTGCTGGACGCCCTTCCCGGGAGCGGCGGAGCGTCCTGGGACCGTCTGGCGCGGGATACCGGCCTGAGCCGGGACCAGGTGCTGGGCAGGCTCTATGAGCTGCGGGCTCTCGGCTTTGTCGAACGCACCGGCGAAAGCTGGCAGTTGACCGGGGAGGCGCGGGGCGCGGAGGTCGCCGGGCGACGCGCGGGCGCGCGGCGGGGCGGTCCTTGACCTGGGGCGCTTCGGTGGAAGGCTATGGACGATGACCGCAAAAGCGCGCGATGCGTCCCCGTCGCGGTTGCCGTTCGACCCGGCGGCCGTCATCCCGGAGTGCGGGCAGCGGAACGTATCTGCGCACCACCGAACCCACCCTCTTCGCGCACTGCGACGCTTCAGTCACGCTACGCTCACAAGAATTCCGGCTCCTATGGAGTACTCCACCCACGTCACGGCAGAACGGCTCAAGGCGAAGAATGCCCCAGCACACCTCGGGTTCTGACCGCGCGGCAGCGCCGCCCGCCGCCCGCGGCACGGTGCGCCCTCCCGCGCCCTCGACGCTCGACGAGCTGTGGCGCTCCTACAAAGCGACGGGCGACGAGCGGCTGCGGGAGCAGCTGATCCTGCACTACTCGCCGCTGGTGAAATATGTGGCGGGACGGGTGAGCGTGGGGCTGCCGCCCAATGTCGAGCAGGCCGACTTCGTCTCCTCCGGTGTCTTCGGGCTCATCGACGCCATCGAGAAGTTCGAACCCGAGCGGGCCATCAAGTTCGAGACGTACGCCATCACCCGGATCCGGGGAGCGATGATCGACGAACTGCGCGCTCTGGACTGGATCCCGAGATCGGTCCGGCAGAAGGCGCGGGCGGTCGAGCGCGCGTACGCCACGCTGGAGGCGGCCCTGCACCGCACGCCCTCGGAGGCGGAAGTGGCGACGGAGATGGACATCGGGCTGGAGGAACTGCACGGCGTCTTCAGCCAGTTGTCGCTGGCCAACGTGGTGGCTCTGGAGGAACTGCTGCACGTCGGCGGCGAGAGCGGCGACCGGCTGAGCCTGATGGACACGCTTGAGGACACCGCCGCGGACAACCCGGTCGAGATCGCCGAGGACAGGGAGTTGCGGCGACTGCTGGCGCGCGCCATCAACACGCTTCCGGACCGGGAGAAAACCGTGGTCACCCTCTACTACTACGAGGGGCTCACGCTCGCCGAGATCGGCAACGTCCTCGGCGTTACGGAGAGCCGGGTCAGCCAGATCCACACCAAGTCCGTGCTCCAGTTGCGGGCCAAACTGGCCGATGTCGGACGCTGAATCGTCCCACCAGCGTCGTCCTTCGTGCGGAGCATCCGTAGAGTGGAAGTGTGCCAAGGATTCGAGCGGCCTCAGTGGCCGAGCACCGGACGATGCAGCGCGGCGCCCTGTTGGACGCCGCCCGCACCCTGCTGTCCGAAGGCGGCACGGAGGCGCTGACCTTCCCCGCCCTCGCCGAGCGGACCGGGCTCGCGCGGTCCTCCGTCTATGAATACTTCCGCTCTCGGGCGGCTGTCGTCGAAGAGTTGTGCGCCGTCGACTTCCCCGTCTGGGCGGCGGAGGTCGAGTCGGCCATGGAGCGGGTCGACACGCCGGAGGCGAAGATCGAGGCGTACGTGCGGCGGCAGCTCGCGCTCGTCGGCGACCGCCGGCACCGGGCCGTGGTCGCCATCTCGGCGGGCGAGCTGGACGCCGGGGCGCGCGAGAAGATCCGCGCCGCGCACGGTGGGCTGATCGCCATGGTCGTCGAGGCGCTCGGCGGTCTCGGGCATGAGCAGCCACGGCTGGCGGCGATGCTGCTCCAGGGCGTGGTCGACGCCGCCGTGCGCCGCATCGAGCTCGGCGCGGCCGAGGATCCGGACCACATCACGGAGGCGGCCGTCGCCATGGCCCTGCGGGGCGTACGGGGCTGACCCCCTTCAGGCCGCCCTCGTGGGGTGGCCGACTGTCCCGCGCCGTTTCCCTCGCGGACCGGACGTCGGCGTCAGGCGTTCTCGTGGTGCGGGCGCTCTCGCCTGCTGGTCCTGCGCGCGCCTGCTGTCCGAGCCAGTCGCGCCGTGCGTCCGGCGTCCGTGACAGCCGCCTCGTGCGCCTTCCAGTGTCACCCGTCCACGCCGCTCACCTTCGTATGCTTCCGCCCTGTACGTCGGCCGCCCGGCGTGCGCCGGGTGCGTTGGGCGGTGCGCAACGCGCGGCGCGCCCACACTGTCGCTGCCGCCAAGGCGGCGGCTGCGGCCACGTGTCCCGGGGACGTGTCGTCGCCCCAGGCGGCCGGTAGCAGTCGCCGTGACGCGTGCGTCAGCAGGGTGCCTCCCGGTGCGGGGAGGAGAGCGGGAGGAGCCGGCATCGGGGAGTCCATGGGGATGCCGAAGACTGGGAGTAGTCGCGAGTGGCCGCTGCCCAGCATTTCGGGCGGCAGCAGTGACAGCGGGTCGAGGTAGCGGTGGCCGCGCAGCAGACCCCAGTGCAGGCAGGGTGCCGCGCAGTGGGATGAGCCGGGCACCAAGACGCCCACCGGCTGCCCCGCTGTCACTCGGTCGCCCGCGCGCGCCGTCGCGCGCACCGGCTCGTACGTGGTGCGCAGAGGGGGACTGCCCGTCCCGGACAGCTCGATCGACAGCACTCCGCGGCCCGCGACCTTCCCCGCGAAGGACACCGTGCCGCCCCCGGCCGCGCGTACCGCCTGACCGGAGTGGGCGGCGAGGTCCACCCCGCGATGCCCTGCGGCCCACGGCGCGGGGGGCGGCTCCCATGCCCGTACGACTACGGGGCGGCCCGAGGCGCCTGCCCCGGCTACCGGCCAGGCGCGGGCGGTCTCGTCGGCGGGGGTTCTCCGCCCGTCGGCGCTGGGGGCGGCCGCCGCGTTAGCGGCCGGGGTGCGCATGCTCAGTGCGTACGTGTCCGTCGTACACATGACCATGAGGGCGTAGAGCAGGACCGTGCCCGCGGTTGTCGTCAGTCGGCGCATGGCAGAACCGTGGCGCAGAGCGCCTTCGCGCGGGGATCATGGACCGGATCTGTGGACTACTGGTGGGTTGTGGACAACGGCGTCACCCGTCGGTGCGGCGGTCCCGTACACTTCTTGTGGCGATCCGGGTCACCGGATCGACTTCGCACGCCCCGCCACCGGCGCGTCAGGCCCTCTCGGGCAGCCCGGTGGCCGTGTCCCTCGGTCCGCGGAACGGTTCCTCGCAAAGGCACCGGCCACGGCGGGCGCGACGGGGCGTCAGGCGCGACGGCCGCCCGGCCGGCGCGGGAACCGAGCACATAGGAGTACGGCCATGGCCGTCGTCACGATGCGGGAGCTGCTGGAGAGCGGCGTCCACTTCGGTCACCAGACCCGCCGTTGGAACCCGAAGATGAAGCGCTTCATCTTCACCGAGCGCAACGGCATCTACATCATCGACCTGCTCCAGTCGCTGTCGTACATCGACCGCGCCTACGAGTTCGTCAAGGAGACCGTCGCGCACGGCGGCTCCATCATGTTCGTCGGCACCAAGAAGCAGGCGCAGGAGGCGATCGCCGAGCAGGCGACCCGCGTCGGCATGCCCTACGTCAACCAGCGCTGGCTGGGCGGCATGCTCACCAACTTCTCCACGGTCTACAAGCGCCTCCAGCGCCTCAAGGAGCTTGAGCTCATCGACTTCGAGGATGTGGCCGCCTCCGGCCTCACCAAGAAGGAGCTCCTGGTCCTCTCCCGCGAGAAGGCCAAGCTGGAGAAGACCCTCGGCGGCATCCGCGAGATGCAGAAGGTGCCCAGCGCCGTCTGGATCGTGGACACCAAGAAGGAGCACATCGCCGTCGGCGAGGCGCGCAAGCTCCGGATCCCGGTCGTCGCGATCCTCGACACCAACTGCGACCCCGACGAGGTCGACTACAAGATCCCCGGCAACGATGACGCGATCCGCTCCGTCACCCTGCTCACCCGCGTGATCGCCGACGCCGTCGCCGAGGGCCTCATCGCCCGCTCCGGCGCCGCCTCCGGTGACGCCAAGGGCGAGAAGGCCGTCGGTGAGCCGCTTGCCGAGTGGGAGCGCGACCTGCTCGAAACCAAGAAGACCGAGGAAGAGGCCGCTCCCGCCGCCGAGGCCGAGAAGCCGGCCGAGGCCGCTGCCGACGCTCCGGCCGCTGCCGAAGCCCCGGCTGCCGCTGACGCCCCGGCCGTCGCCGAGGCCCCGGCCGAGGAGGCCACCGAGGCCAAGGCCGCGGACGCCGAGCAGGCCTGACCTCACACGTCACGGCTGATGACGGAGGGGGACGGTGCCGCGTGCACCGTCCCCGCCGTTCACCCGTAGTCACATCGACTTTCGAGAAGAGATTCACAGACCATGGCGAACACCACCGCCGCTGACGTCAAGAAGCTCCGCGAGCTCACCGGCGCCGGCATGATGGACTGCAAGAAGGCGCTGGACGAGGCCGAGGGCAGCGTCGACAAGGCCGTCGAGATCCTGCGCGTCAAGGGCCAGAAGGGCGTCGCCAAGCGCGAGAGCCGCAGCGCCGAGAACGGTGCCGTCGTCTCCCTGATCGCCGACGACAAGTCCTCCGGCGTGCTGCTGGAGCTCAAGTGCGAGACGGACTTCGTCGCGAAGGGCGACAAGTTCGTCGCCGTCGCCGACGCTCTCGCCGCGCACGTCGCCAAGACCTCCCCGGCCGACATCGAGGCGCTGCGCGCCTCCGAGATCGAGCCCGGCAAGACCGTGCAGGCCTACGTGGACGAGGCCAACGCCACCCTCGGCGAGAAGATCGTCCTCGACCGCTTCGCGCAGTACTCCGACGGCTACGTGGCCGCGTACATGCACCGCACCAGCCCGGACCTGCCCCCGCAGGTCGGCGTCCTGGTCGAGCTGGACAAGGGCACCGCCTCCGACGAGGCCGCCGCCGCGACCGCCAAGGACGTGGCGCAGCACATCGCCGCGTTCGCGCCGAAGTTCCTCACCCGTGAGGACATCCCGGCCGAGACGGTCGAGAACGAGCGTCGCGTCGCCGAGGCCACCGCCCGCGAGGAGGGCAAGCCCGAGGCCGCCCTGGAGCGCATCGTCGAGGGTCGCGTCACCGGCTTCTTCAAGGAGAGCGTGCTGCTGGACCAGCCGTTCGCCAAGGACAACAAGAAGACCGTCCAGAAGATCCTGGACGAGGCCGGCGTCACGCTCAAGCACTTCGCCCGCTTCCGCGTCGGCGTCTGAGCCTGACGAAGTCAGCGAATGACCTACGACCCGCTAGGGTCGTACGCAGCCGACCGTCCACCGGCCGGCCGCAGATGTGACGAGGAGGCCATTGCCGCAGAGGGAACCGAAAGGGACCACCGGCAATGGCCTTCTTCGTATGTGCACGAGGAGATCTCCAATGAATCAGGGCGCGGACGCCACGCAGGCTGCCGACGACAAGGGCACCGGCGGCGGCACACACCGTCGGTTCATGCTGAAGCTGTCCGGTGAGGCATTCGCCGGCGGCGGGGGACTGGGCGTCGACCCGGACGTCGTGCACAAGATCGCCAGAGAGATCGCGGCGGTCGTCCGGGACGGTGCGGAGATCGCCGTCGTCATCGGCGGCGGCAACTTCTTCCGCGGCGCCGAGCTTCAGCAGCGCGGCATGGACCGGGCCCGGTCCGACTACATGGGCATGCTCGGCACGGTCATGAACTGCCTGGCCCTCCAGGACTTCCTGGAGAAGGAGGGCATCGACTCCCGCGTGCAGACCGCCATCACCATGGGCCAGGTCGCGGAGCCGTACATTCCGCTGCGCGCGGTGCGGCACTTGGAGAAGGGCCGCGTCGTCATCTTCGGCGCCGGCATGGGGATGCCGTACTTCTCGACCGACACCACCGCCGCCCAGCGCGCGCTGGAGATCGACGCCGAGTGCCTGCTGATGGGCAAGAACGGCGTGGACGGGGTCTACGACTCCGACCCGAAGAAGAACCCGGACGCGGTGAAGTTCGACGCCCTGGAGTACGGCGAGGTCATCACCCGCGGGCTCAAGGTCGCCGACGCCACGGCCATCACCCTGTGCATGGACAACCAGCTCCCGATCCTCGTCTTCGAGCTGCTCGCTGAGGGCAACATCGCGCGCGCCGTGAAGGGTGAGAAGATCGGCACGCTCGTGAGCGACCGGGGTACCCGGGCCTGACGGCTCGTACGGCCGTACGGGCGGCACGGGGCCCCATCCGGGACCGTGCGGCCACGACGGCAACCCACGCCGCGGGAGATGCGCGGCACGGGGATGGACAACGGCCTGCCGGTCGGACACCGTGCAGGAGAAGACGCGCGCAGGGGCGAGGCTCTGCTTACTGATAACACCAGGAGCAAGTGGTGATCGAAGAGATCCTCCTCGAGGCCGAGGAGAAGATGGAGAAGGCCGTCGTGGTCGCCAAGGAGGACTTCGCGGCGATCCGTACGGGGCGTGCGCACCCGGCGATGTTCAACAAGATCGTGGCGGACTACTACGGTGCGCTGACCCCGATCAACCAGCTGGCGTCGTTCTCGGTGCCGGAGCCGCGGATGGCCGTGGTGACCCCGTTCGACAAGACGGCGCTGCGCAACATCGAGCAGGCGATCCGCGACTCGGATCTGGGCGTCAACCCGAGCAACGACGGCAGCATCATCCGGGTGACGTTCCCGGAGCTGACCGAGGACCGGCGCCGCCAGTACATCAAGGTCGCCAAGGGCAAGGCCGAGGACTCGAAGGTCTCGATCCGCTCGGTCCGCCGCAAGGCCAAGGAGACCCTCGACAAGCTCGTCAAGGACAAGGAGTCCGGCGAGGACGAGGTGCGCCGCGCGGAGAAGGAGCTCGACGACACCACTGCGAAGTACGTCACGCAGGTGGACGAGTTGCTCAAGCACAAGGAAGCCGAGCTGCTCGAGGTCTGATGAACGACTCTTCCTGGGGGGCCCCGCCGAGCGCCGGATACCGCGGGCCGACCGACCGGGGGCCGGCCCGTCCGGCAGGTCCCGTGCACGACATGGGCGACGCGGCGCAGACTCGGCCCATGCCCATCGTGCCCGACGCAGGCGGAGATCAGGACGACCGTGAGAAGGGGGCCGCTTACCTCGGCGGCCCCCTCTTCCGCGATGAACAGTTCCGTGAGGAACGGTTCCGTGACGACCAGTTCCGTGGTGAGCAGTTCCACGGGGAGCAGGAGCCCGCTGCGGTGCCCGAGCCCGTTCCCGCGGCGCCGGAGCCGGCCGCCGCGCCTGTGAAGAAGAGCGCGGGCCGTGACCTGCGGGCGGCCATAGGGGTGGGCCTGGGGCTGGGCGGGATCATCATCGCCTCCCTGTTCATCTACAAGCCCGTCTTCCTCGGCGTGATAGCGGTCGCCGTGGTCGTCGGGCTGTGGGAGCTGACCTCGCGCCTGTCGGAGAAGAAGGCGATCAAGGCGCCGCTGGTGCCGCTCGCGGTCGGCGGCGCCGCCATGGTCGTCGCGGGCTATCTGGACGGCCCGGAGGGCGCGTGGGTGGCCATGGCCTTCACCGCGCTCGCCGTGCTCGTGTGGCGGATGACGGAACCGCCCGAGGACTATCTGCGGGATGTCACGGCGGGCATCTTCGCGGCGTTCTACGTGCCCTTCCTCGCCACGTTCGTGGCGCTGATGCTCGCCGCCGGCGACGGCGCGTGGCGGGTGCTCACCTTCCTCGTGCTGACGGTCGTCAGCGACACCGGCGCGTACGCGGTGGGCTGGAAGTTCGGCAAGAACAAGCTCGCGCCGCGGATCAGCCCCGGCAAGACGCGCGAGGGCCTCGTCGGCGCGGTCGCCTTCGCGATGGTGGCGGGCGCGCTGTGCATGCAGTACCTGATCGACGACGGGACCTGGTGGC
The DNA here is from genome assembly GCF_040654875.1 of Streptomyces sp. NPDC050610. Taxonomy (NCBI): domain Bacteria; kingdom Bacillati; phylum Actinomycetota; class Actinomycetes; order Kitasatosporales; family Streptomycetaceae; genus Streptomyces; species Streptomyces sp. NPDC050610. Next base: position 90,390 of record NZ_JBFAIV010000030.1, read on the forward strand.
ACGGGCTGCTGCTCGGCTGCGCGGTCGCGGCCAGCGCCACGCTCGGCGACCTGGGCGAGTCCATGATCAAGCGGGACCTCGGCATCAAGGACATGGGCACGCTGCTGCCGGGGCACGGCGGGATCATGGACCGGCTGGACTCCCTGCTGCCCACCGCGCCGGTGGTGTGGCTGCTTATGGTGATCTTCGTCGGCAGCGGCTGACCTGCGCTTTTCCCGTCGAGGGGTCCGTTGTCCACAGGGCGGCGGGCCCCTTTCCGGATGTCTGCCACACTGGATGGACCATGCCTAAGCCCGGAGAACTCACTTTCGTCGCGCCGCGCGGAGCCAAGAAGCCGCCGCGGCATCTCGCCGACCTTAGCCCCGCCGAGCGCCGCGAGGCCGTGGCCGCGATCGGCGAGAAGCCGTTCCGTGCCAAGCAGCTGTCGCAGCACTACTTCGCCCGGTACGCCCACGATCCGGCGCAGTGGACCGACATCCCCGCGGCGGCGCGCGAGAGGCTGGCGGCCGAGATGCTGCCGGAGCTGATGAGCGTGTTGCGGCACATCTCGTGCGACGACGACACCACCCGCAAGACGCTCTGGAAGCTGCACGACGGCACGCTCGTCGAGTCCGTGCTGATGCGCTATCCGGACCGGGTCACCATGTGCATCTCGTCGCAGGCGGGCTGCGGAATGAACTGCCCGTTCTGCGCCACCGGCCAGGCCGGGCTGGACCGGAATCTGTCCACCGCCGAGATCGTCCACCAGATCGTCGACGGCATGCGCGCCCTGCGCGACGGGGAGGTGCCCGGCGGTCCGGCCCGGCTCTCCAACATCGTCTTCATGGGGATGGGCGAGCCGCTCGCCAACTACAAGCGCGTCGTGGGTGCGATCCGCCGGCTCACGGACCCCGAGCCGGACGGGCTCGGCCTCTCGCAGCGCGGCATCACCGTCTCCACCGTCGGCCTGGTCCCCGCGATGCTGCGGTTCGCCGACGAGGGCTTCAAGTGCCGCCTCGCGGTCTCGCTGCACGCCCCCGACGACGAGCTGCGCGACACGCTTGTGCCGGTCAACACGCGGTGGAAGGTGCGCGAGGTCCTCGACGCGGCCTGGGAGTACGCGGAGAAGTCCGGCCGCCGCATCTCCATCGAGTACGCGCTGATCCGCGACATCAACGACCAGGCGTGGCGCGGCGATCTGCTCGGGCGGCTGCTCAAGGGCAAGCGCGTGCACGTCAACCTCATTCCGCTCAACCCGACGCCCGGTTCCAAGTGGACCGCGTCGCGTCCGGAGGACGAGAAGGCGTTCGTCGAGGCGATCGCGGCCCACGGCGTGCCCGTGACCGTGCGCGACACGCGGGGCCAGGAGATCGACGGGGCCTGCGGACAATTGGCCGCTTCCGAGCGCTGATATGGTGCTTTCGCACAATTGAACAATCCGACAGGGGAGCGCACAGAGCGCTGAGAGTGCGGCTTGGCCGCAGACCCTCGGACCTGATCCGGGTCATACCGGCGTAGGGAGTCAGCTCACTCATGAACAGCAATGTCCGGCGTGCCATCGGCGCCGCGGTCGTCAGCGCCCTCGGCGTCACCGCGCTCGCCGCCTGCGGGGGATCCGGATCGTCCGAGGCGTCGGACTCCAAGACGGTCACCCTGGTCTCGCACGACTCGTTCAACGCCTCGAAGTCCGTGCTCGCCCAGTTCACCGAGAAGACCGGCTACAAGGTACGGGTCGTCAAGAGCGGCGACGCGGGCGCGGCCGTCAACCAGGCGATCCTCTCGAAGTCGCACCCGCAGGGGGACGTCTTCTTCGGCGTCGACAACACCCTCCTCTCGCGCGCCCTCGACAACGGGCTGTTCTCGCCGTACGAGGCCAAGGGGCTGGACCGGATCCCGCGCGATCTCCAGCTCGACGCGGCGAAGCACCGCGCCACCCCCGTCGACACCGGGGACATCTGCGTCAACTACGACCGCGCGTACTTCAAGGACCACAAACTGGCGCCGCCGCAGTCCTTCGACGATCTGGTCAAGCCGGAGTACAAGAACCTTCTCGTCACCGAGAACGTCGCCACCTCGTCCCCCGGCCTCGCCTTCCAGCTCGGCACCGTCGCCAAGTACGGCGAGGACGGCTGGCAGAAGTACTGGAAGCAGCTCAGGAGCAACGGCGTCGAGGTCGTGGACGGCTGGGAGCAGGCCTACAACCAGCGGTTCTCCGGCTCCGCCGCCGGCAAGAAGGCCAAGGGCGACAAGCCGCTCGTCGTCTCCTACGCCTCCAGCCCGCCCGCCGAGGTGCTGGACGCGAAGCCGCAGCCGAAGGAGGGGCCCACCGGGGTCGCGACCGGCACGTGCTTCCGGCAGATCGAATTCGCGGGGCTGCTGAACGGGGCGAAGAACACCAAGGGCGGCAAGGCGCTCCTCGACTTCCTGGTGGGCAAGGAATTCCAGGAGGACATGCCGCTCCAGATGTTCGTCAAACCGGCGAACCCGGACGCGAAGCTGCCCGAGGTGTTCACGAAGTACGGCGCGAAGATCTCCGCCCCCGAGACCCTGGCCCCGGAGAAGATCGCCAAGAACCGTGAGCAGTGGGTCAAGTCGTGGTCCTCGCTCGTCCTGAAGTAGCGCCCCCGGGGAACGCGCCGGACGGGCCCGATCCCGGCCGCGCGGCGGACCGCAAGGCCGCCGCGCGCGGCGTCGTGTCGCGACTCGCGCTGATGGCGGTGCCCTTCGCGTTCTTCGCCGCCTTCTTCGCCTATCCCGTCGTGGCGATCGTCGCCCGGGGGCTGAAGGACGGCGGGCAGTGGCAGTTCGGCCGGATAGGGGAGGTGCTCGGCGACCCGCAGATCGGCCACGTCCTGTGGTTCACCACCTGGCAGGCCGCCGCGTCCACCGCGCTGACCCTCGCCCTCGCGCTCCCCGGCGCGTACGTCTTCGCCCGCTTCGACTTCCCCGGCAAGCAGCTGCTGCGCGCCGTGGTCACCGTCCCCTTCGTCCTGCCGACCGTCGTCGCGGGCTCGGCGTTCCTGGCGCTGCTGGGCCGCGGCGGGCTGCTCGACGAGCTGTGGGGGGTCCGCCTCGACACCACGGTCTGGGCCATCCTCCTGGCGCACGTCTTCTTCAACTACGCGGTCGTCGTGCGGACCGTCGGCGGCCTGTGGGCGCAGCTCGACCCGCGCCAGGAGGAGGCGGCGCGGGTGCTGGGCGCCGGGCGCTTCGCGGCCTGGCGCAGGGTGACGCTCCCCGCCCTCGCGCCCGCCGTGGCGGCAGCGGCCCTGATGGTCTTCCTCTTCACCTTCACCTCCTTCGGCGTCATCCAGATCCTCGGCGGCCCGCGCTACGCGACGCTGGAGGTGGAGATCTACCAGCAGACCGCGCAGCTCCTGAACCTGCCGACGGCCGCCGTGCTCTCGATCGTCCAGTTGCTGGCGGTGTGCGTGCTGCTCGCCGTGCACGCCCGGACCGTACGCCGCCGGGAGTCGGCGCTCCGGCTGGTCGACGCGGCGCGGACGTCGCGCCGGCCGCGCGGCGCGGGGCAGTGGTCGCTGCTGGCGGGGGTGCTGGCCTGCGTCGCCCTGCTGATCCTGCTGCCGCTGGCCGTGCTGGTGCAGCGCTCCTTCGACGGCCCCGACGGCTACGGCCCGGTCTTCTATCGCGCTCTCGAATCGGCCGCGGACAACGGCGGCACCTTCGTCGTCGCGCCGCTGGAGGCGATCGGCAATTCGCTCTCCTACGGGCTCGCCGCCACCGCCATAGCCGTGGTCATCGGCGGGCTGGCCGCAGCCGCCCTGACGCTCCGGGGCGGAGCGAACGGCGGCGCGAAGGGCGGAGCGAACGGGGGCGCGAACGGGGGCGCGAAGGGCGCGGGCCGGCTCGTACGGGGCTTCGACGCGCTCCTCATGCTGCCGCTCGGCACCTCCGCCGTGACCGTCGGCTTCGGCTTCCTCATCACCCTCGACAAGCCGCCGCTGGACCTGCGGGACTCCTGGATCCTGGTGCCGCTGGCCCAGGCGCTGGTGGGCGTCCCCTTCGTCGTACGGACCATGCTGCCGGTGCTGCGCGCGGTCGACGCCCGGCTGCGGGAGGCCGCCGCGGTGCTCGGGGCGTCCCCGCTGCGGGCCTGGCGGGAAGTGGATCTGCCGCTGGTGGGGAGGGCGCTGGCGGTCGCGGCGGGGTTCGCGTTCGCGGTCTCGCTGGGCGAGTTCGGGGCGACCGTCTTCATCGCCCGGCCGGACAGCCCGACGCTGCCGGTCGCGGTGGCCCGGTTGCTGAGCCGGCCCGGGGAGATGAACTACGGGCAGGCGATGGCCCTCAGCACCATTTTGATGCTGGTGTGCGCGGTGGCGCTGCTGGTACTGGAGCGCATTCGCACCGACCGTTCGGGAGAGTTCTAGATGGCCCTGCTGCGACTGGACGGCGCGAGCGTCCGCTTCGGCGCGAGGACGGCGCTGGACGCGGTGGACCTGGAGGTCGCCGAGCACGAGACGGTGTGCGTCCTCGGCCCGAGCGGCAGCGGAAAATCCACCCTGCTGCGCGTCGTCGCGGGGCTTCAGCGGGCCGACGGCGGGCGGGTGACACTGGAGGGCCGGGACCAGAGCGGCATCCCGACGCACCGCCGCGGTGTGGGGCTGATGTTCCAGGACCACCAGCTCTTCCCGCAGCGCGATGTGGCCGGAAACGTGGCCTTCGGACTGCGGATGCGCGGGGCGGGCCGCGCCGAGCAGGCCCGTACGGTCGCCGAACTCCTCGACCTCGTCGGGCTGCCGGACGCACAGCGCCGCGCGGTCGGCACGCTGTCCGGAGGTGAGCAGCAGCGCGTCGCGCTCGCCCGCGCGCTCGCGCCGCGCCCCCGGCTGCTGATGCTCGACGAGCCCTTCGGCCAGCTCGACCGTGGGCTGCGCGAGCGCCTGGTGATGGAACTGCGCTCCCTCTTCAGAACCTTGGGCACCACGGTCCTCGCCGTCACCCACGACCAGGGCGAGGCGTTCGCGCTCGCCGACCGGGTGGTCGTCATGCGCGACGGGCGTATCGCCCAGAGCGGCACGCCGCTGGAGGTGTGGCAGCGCCCGGCCTCAGAATTCGTGGCCCGGTTCCTCGGCTTCGACAACGTCGTCGAGGCGGGTGTCTCCGGTGAGGCAGCCGAGACGGCCTGGGGCAAGCTCCCGGTGCGCCGAGGCGCGCCCCAGGGCGCGCAGCGGCTGCTCGTACGCCCGGCCGGGGTGCGGCTGACGGGCGTACGGGACGGGCTGCCGTGCACGGTGGAAGCGCGCACCTTCCGCGGGGACCATGTGGCGCTGCTGCTGCGGCCCGAGAACGGGCCGCAGCTGGAGGCGGCGTGCGCCCTGCGCGACGCGCCGGAGGCGGGCGCGCGGGTCGGCGTGGAGTTCGACGCGGACGAAGTGGTGGTGCTCAGCGCCCCGTAGCGCGGCCTCCCGGTAGCGCGGCCTCCTGTGCCGCGGTCTCCCGCGGCTCGGCTCCCTGCGGGCCCAGCAGCCCGGCGCGCCGTAGGCCGACTCCCCTTGGGGCGATTTCCCGTAAGTCAGCTCCCCGTAGGAGAGGCCGTACTCTGCCGCACAGTGTCGTCGGTGGCGTTGTCGGCGTCCGCCGGGAGGGGGTCCTGCGGCTGCGGCGCCGCCTCCGCGCCGCCCTCCGGCTGGCCGAACCAGGCCACGGCGACCGCGCCCGCCACCGCCAGGACGAACCCGAGGATCGCCACCCAGGCGAAGCCGGGCCGCGAGGAGTCGCCGAGCCACAGCACGCCGATCATGCCGGGCAGCACCGTCTCGCCCACCACCAGCGCGGCGGTCGCGCCGTTGACCGAACCGATCTGGAGGGCGACAGTGTGCAGGTACATGCCGCCGATGCCGGCCACGAGGATGGCGTAGAGGGCGGGGTCCGCGAGGAGCGTGGGCAGGTTGAACGGGTCGATGCCGTTCAGGACGCGCACCCCGACGCCCAGCGCGCCGAAGCCGAGGCCGGAGAGCAGGCCGGCCAGGATCGCGGCCCGCGAGCCGAGCATCCGCACGATCACCGTGCCGCCCGCCATCAGCACGATCGCGATCACCAGCAGCCACCAGTGGGTGGTCGTCGAGCTGCTGCCCCCGCCCTCGTGCCCGGCCGCCGTCGCCAGCAGCACCAGCGCCGAGCAGACGACGGCGATCGAGGTCCACTCGGGCCGGGTCAGCTTGATGCCGAGGAGCTTGATGCTCAGCACGGCGGTGATCACCAGGTTGGCGCTGATGACGGTCTGCGAGAGGAAGAGCGGCAGCAGCCGCGCGGCCAGCGCGCCGAGCGCGAACCCTATGAAGTCGAGCACCGTGCCGACCATGAATTCCCAGGTCACAGCGGCCTTCGCGGTGGACGACAGGCTGGGTCCGCCATGCTGCGTGGTGCCGGTCGACGAGGCGGCCGCGGCCTCTCGCCGAGCGGATTTGCGTGAGCCCACGGCTTGCAGGACAGAGCCTGTGCCGTAGCAGGCCGATGCCGCGACAGCCGTCAGAAGGCCGATGATCACCAGTAGCTCCGTTCGCGCGTGCGCACTCTGTGTTCTGTCAGGCAGACGCGCATTTCGGGGGAAGAGTTGCCTCCGGTCAAGAACTGGTCAAATATTAGTCATCCGCAGACCGGGACCGTCCCGCCGGGGCAGCCGCCCGCAGCCGGGCCAGCGCCTCGGGCGCCTCGTCCACCGAGTCGACGAGCGCGATGCGCCCGGCCATGGCGCGGCCCTCGGCCAGCGCCTCCAGCAGCGGCCAGGCCGGCAGGCGGCGCGTCCAGTGGTCGCGGTCGACCAGCACCATCGGGGTCGCCTCGCCGTGCGAGCCGTAGTAGTTCGACGTCGCGTTGTCGAAGATCTCCTGCACCGTCCCGGCCGCGCCCGGCAGGAAGACGACGCCCGCGTTGGAGCGGGCGAGCAGGCCGTCCTCGCGGATGGCGTTGGCGAAGTACTTGGCGATGTGGGCGGCGAACGCGTTCGGCGGCTCGTGCCCGTAGAACCAGGTGGGCAGGGCCACCGAGGCGCCGCCCGCCGGCCAGCGCTCCCGTACGGCGAAGGCGGCCGCCGCCCAGTCGCCGACCGAATCCACGAACGAGGGGACCTTCGCCAGGAGTTCGAGGGCTTCGTCGAGCATGGCGTCGCCGTACGGAGCCGCGTACGCGCCGAGGTTCGCGGCCTCCATCGCGCCCGGCCCGCCGCCCGTCGCCACCGTCAGCCCCGCCCGGCTCAGCGCCCGGCCGAGGCGGGCCGCGCCCGCGTACCCCCGCGAACCGCGCTCCAGCGCGTGCCCGCCCATGACGCCCACGACGTGCGCGCCGACGAGGAGTTCGTCCAGGGCGTCGGAGACGGAGTCGTCGTGGATGCTGCGCAGCATCGAGGCGAAGACGTCGCCATCGGGCCGGGTCCGTTCGTACCAGGCGTATGAGAGCGCGTCTGGCGTGCTCTCATAGCTCACCGCCAGCCCCTCGAAGAGCTCCTCGGGCCGGTAGAGCGAGCTCCGGTACGGATCGAACGGCAGTTCCGGTATGGGCGGGAAGACCAGCGCGCCCGACGCCCGTACCCGCGCCGCCGCGTCCTCGGGCATCCGGCAGCCCAGGAAGACGGCCTGATCGCACTCCACGGCCAGCAGCGCCGCGCCCCGCTCCGTCAGGTCGAGGGACTGGACGCGGCAGCCGCCGAGCGAACCGGCGGCCACGGCCGCGTCGAACTCCTCGACGGACGCGATCTCGCAGGGCGCCGCCGACGGGCGTGACGGCGCCTTCGGCTCCGCTGAGACGGGGCGGTGGACCTTGTCCCGCCCGGCCGGGGACTGGGGGCTCGGCTGCATCCGGCCATGCTAGACGCAGCCGCCGGACCGCCGTCGTCCGCGGCTTGAAACCCAGCCCGAGACCCAGCCCGAGACGCAGCCCAAGACGCGGCCTGAAACGCAGCCCCGAGTGCTCACCGCGTCAGCGGGAGCGCCGCCAGCAGCCCGACCGCCCACGTCAGCGCGGCGAGTACGGCCAGCAGCACGGCCGTACGGAGCGCCGCCGCGCCGCGCAGCACGGCGACCGGGGCGCCCAGCCGCAGCAGGGCGGCCGTGGTCTCGCCCCGGCGGTTGCGGGTCTCCAGACCCGCGGTGATCGCCGTCGCGGTGGCGCACGCTATGACGACGGCGGCGCCCAGGCCCGTCAGCGGGCCGAACGGGCGGGGGCCCGCCGACTCCCAGGCGGTGCCGTACAGTTCGGCCGCCGCCAGCGCGCCCGAGGCGACCGCGCACACCACGCCCAGCGGCCGGCCGATGCGCACCGCGTCGTCCTGGAGCACCCGGCCGGCCAGCAGCCGCAGCGCGCCGGGCCGCCCGGCGGACAGCACCTTGCCGATGAGCTGTGCGAGGCCGGGCCCGGCCAGCACGAGCCCGATCGCGGTGAGCGCCCAGCCGCCGACGACGCCCGGCGGGCTGCCGTCGAGGCGGCCCGGCAGCGGGAAGAGCGACTCGGGGGAAGGGGCCGGGCCGCGGCCCGCGTACGCCTCCAGGGCGAGGCCGACCGCGGTCAGCGCGATGCCCCACGGCAGGCCGTGCGAGACGCCGGAGGGCTCGGTGGCCTCGGCACGCGGGGCGCGGGGCCGCAGTGCGACGGCGCTCACGGCCGCGGTGGCCACGGGCCCCACGGCGAGCAGTGTGAGGACCGCGCCCCACGGCAACGGCCGGCCCGCGCCGAGCAGGTCGGCGGTCGCGGCGAGCGGACCCCCGACGAGGTCGCCGCGCAGTTGCAGGAAGACGAGGAGCGCGAGCCCGCTGCCGAGCGTGCAGGACACGGCGGCCGACACGGCGGACAGCAGCGTGACGCGGCCCGGCCCGTACCCGGCGGCGGCCAGCCCCGAGCGCGGGCCCGTGACCGGGTCCGTACGGGCGATCGCGACGGAGAGCTGCGCGGTGGCGGCCAGCGGCACCGCGCACCACGCGAGGCGCACGAGGGAGCCGTCGATGTCCTTCGGGTGCGCCACGGCGTGCCCCAGCGTGCAGAGCAGCAGGAAGCCCACGCCGCCGGCCGCCGCCGCGAGCAGCAGCCGCCGCAGGAGTACGAGGGGGTGGGCGCCGCGGGCTAGGCGGAGACTGAGCACGCGGGCTCGCCCTCCGCCTCGGGGGCCGGAACCGTGCCGACCCGGCGGCCGTCGATCACCGAGACCATCCGGTCGGCGAGGGTGGCCGCTTCCGTGTCGTGCGTCGCGAGAACGACCGTGATGCCGTGCGAGCGGGCCGCCGTCGTGATCGTACGGAGCACCTGGGCGCGGTCGGCGCGGTGCAGCGGCGCCGTCGGCTCGTCGGCGAAGAGCACCGTCGGCTCGGCGGCGAGCGCGCGGGCGATGGCGACGCGCTGCCGCTGCGACTGGAGGAGGGCCGCCGGGCGTTTGCGAACGCAGTCACCGACGTCGAGCCGCTCCAGCCACTCGACGGCCTTCTGCCGGGCCGTCCGGTTGCCGGTGCCGCGCAGCAGCAGCGGCAGGGCGGCGTTCTCCCAGCCCGTCAGCTCGGGTACCAGCCGCGGCTCGGTGTCGATCCAGCCGAACCGCTCGCGCCGCAGCCGCTCCCGGCCCAGCGGGGTGAGGGTGTGCACGGGCGCGCTGTTGAACCACACCTCGCCGCTCTCGGGCGGCAGTTGCCCGGAGAGGCACTTCAGCAGGGTGGTCTTTCCGGAGCCGCGGGGCCCGGTGACGGCGAGGATCTCGCGCTCGCGGACACCGAGGGAGATACCGGCGAGAGCGGGGGAGCCACTGTGCGAGTAGTGCAGTCCGCGTGCCCAGAGCACGTCGTTGTCCGGCGGGGCCGCCATGTCGAGCACCTCGGGTCGCTATGGGGGTCCGTTCCCCTGTCCGGGTGAACGAACCGGAGGCCAATGGGTCACTGGCACCGTACGGAACCCGGATACTAGCTTCCGTCGAGGCTCGGCGCAGGAGCGGCCCACTTTCCTCCGGTCGGGCTCATTACATTGGGCTGATTACAGATGTGTAGGAGCGAACACGCGCAGAAGCGGCCGCTTCTGCGCGTGTCGGCGGAAAGCCCGTCGGATTCCGGCGGGTCGGCGGAAAGCCCGTCAGATCTTGGTCCACGCCTCTTCGAGCACGCCCCGGACGATGGACTCGATCTCGTCGAACGTCGACTGGTCGGAGATCAGCGGCGGGGAGAGCTGGATGACCGGGTCGCCGCGGTCGTCGGCCCGGCAGTACAGCCCGTTCTCGTACAGCTTCTTGCTGACGAAGCCGTACAGCAGCCGTTCGCACTCCTCCTCGTCGAAGGACTCCTTGGTGACCTTGTCCTTCACCAGCTCGATGCCGTAGAAGAAGCCGTTGCCGCGCACGTCGCCGACGATCGGCAGATCGGTCAGCTTGGACAGCGTGGCGCGGAACGCGTCCTCGTTGTCGAGGACGTGCTGGTTCAGGCCCTCGCGCTCGAAGATGTCGAGGTTGGCGAGGGCGACCGCGGCGGAGACCGGGTGGCCGCCGAAGGTGTAGCCGTGCAGGAAGGTGTTGTCGCCCTTGTAGAACGGCTCGGCGACGCGGTCCGAGATGACCGCGGCCCCTATCGGGGAGTAGCCGGAGGTCATGCCCTTGGCGCAGGTGATGATGTCGGGCACGTAGTCGAACTTGTCGCAGGCGAACATCGTGCCGAGGCGGCCGAAGGCGCAGATGACCTCGTCCGAGACGAGCAGCACGCCGTACCGGTCGCAGATCTCGCGCACCCGCTGGAAGTAGCCGGGCGGCGGCGGGAAGCAACCGCCGGCGTTCTGCACCGGCTCCAGGAAGACGGCCGCGACGGTCTCCGGGCCCTCGAAGAGGATCTCCTGCTCGATCTGGTCGGCGGCCCAGCGGCCGAACGCCTCCGGGTCGTCGCCGTGGATCGGCGCGCGGTAGATGTTGGTGTTGGGCACCTTGTGCGCACCGGGCACCAGCGGCTCGAAGGGGGCCTTGAGGGCGGGCAGACCGGTGATGGACAGGGCGCCCTGCGGGGTGCCGTGGTAGGCGACGGCCCGTGAGATCACCTTGTACTTGGTGTGGTTGCCGGTCAGCTTGTGGTACTGCTTCGCGAGCTTCCACGCGGTCTCGACGGCCTCGCCGCCGCCGGTGCTGAAGAAGACCTTGTTGAGGTCGCCCGGCGCGTAGTGCGCGAGCCGCTCCGCCAGTTCGACGGCCTTGGGGTGGGCGTAGCTCCACACCGGGAAGAAGGCGAGCTCCTGGGCCTGCTTGGCGGCGGCCTCGGCCAGCTCCGCGCGGCCGTGCCCGGCCTGGACCACGAACAGCCCGGACAGCCCGTCGAGGTACTTCCTGCCCTGGTCGTCGTAGATGTACGTGCCCTCGCCGCGCACGATCGTCGGCACGGGGGCGTTCTCGTACGACGACATGCGGGTGAAGTGCATCCACAGGTGGTCGTACGCCGTCTTCGAGAGGTCCTTGCTCACGGCTATCGCGTTCCCCAGGTGTAGGTCTGTTTCCGGAGCTTCAGGTAGACGAAGCTCTCGGTGGAGCGCACGCCGGGGAGGGTCCGGATGCGCTTGTTGATCATTTGCAGCAGCTGGTCGTCGTCCTCGCAGACGACCTCGATGAGGAGGTCGAACGAGCCCGCCGTCATGACGACGTACTCGACCTCGCTCATGGCGGTCAGCGCGTCGGCGACCGGGTCGAGGTCGCCCTCGACGTTGATGCCGACCATCGCCTGCCGCCGGAATCCGACGGTGAGCGGGTCGGTGACGGCGACGATCTGCATCACGCCCTGGTCGAGCAGTTTCTGCACGCGCTGGCGCACCGCGGCCTCGGAGAGGCCGACGGCCTTGCCGATCGCCGCGTAGGGACGGCGGCCGTCCTCCTGGAGCTGTTCGATGATCGCCAGGGAGACGGCGTCGATCGGCTGCGTGCCGTTCGTGCTTCTCGGATCCGTACTACGAGTGGCCACGTGCCCCACTCTGCACGGGACTCGACTGTCTCGCAACCCGGAACCGATGAAATCCGTTGCGTAGGGCTCTTCATTGCACGGATTCCGTTGTCTGTGCGTGGTGGGTGTGTCGAAAACGTCGCCTACCTGACTAGGCTGGGCATCTCACCCATCGGACATCTGACAGGAGGGGTGGCAAGTGACCACCGAGCCTGGACGGCTTCGCACACTGCGCAACTACATCGGCGGGGAGTTCCGGGACGCCGCCGACGGGCGGACCACGGAGGTGGTCGACCCGACCACCGGCGAGGCGTACGCCACCGCCGCGCTCTCCGGGGCCGCCGACGTCGACGCCGCCATGGCCGCCGCCGAGGCCGCCTTCCCCGCCTGGCGGGACCTCGTGCCCGGCGAACGCCAGAAGGTGCTGCTCAAGGTCGCGGACGCGATCGAGGAGCGCGCGGAGGACCTGATCGCCGCGGAGTCCGAGAACACCGGCAAGCCCCTCGCGCTCGTACGCAGCGAGGAGATCCCGCCGATGGTGGACCAGATCCGCTTCTTCGCGGGCGCCGCGCGAATGCTGGAGGGCCGCTCGGCCGGCGAGTACATGGAGGGCCTGACCTCCATCGTCCGCCGCGAGCCCATCGGCGTCTGCGCGCAGGTCGCGCCGTGGAACTACCCGATGATGATGGCCGTCTGGAAGTTCGCCCCGGCGCTGGCCGCCGGCAACACCGTCGTCATCAAGCCCTCCGACACCACGCCCGCCTCGACGGTCCTGCTGGGCGAGATCATCGGCGGCGTGCTGGAGGGGCTCGGCCACTCCAAGGGCGTCTTCAACGTCGTCTGCGGCGACCGCGACACCGGTCGGCTGATGGTCGAGCACCCCACCCCCGCCATGGCCTCGATCACCGGGTCCGTACGGGCCGGCATGCAGGTGGCCGAGTCGGCGGCCAAGGACCTCAAGCGGGTCCACCTGGAGCTGGGCGGCAAGGCGCCCGTCGTCGTCTTCGAGGACGCCGACATCGCCAAGGCCGTCGAGGAGATCTCGGTCGCGGGCTACTTCAACGCGGGCCAGGACTGTACGGCCGCCACCCGCGTGCTCGTGCACGAGAGCGTCCACGACGAGTTCGTCACCGCCCTCGCCAAGGCCGCCGCCGACACCAAGACCGGCCGGCCGGACGACGAGGACGTGCTGTACGGGCCGCTCAACAACGCCAACCAGCTGAAGCAGGTCTCCGGCTTCATCGAGCGGCTGCCCGCCCACGCCAAGATCGAGGCGGGCGGCCACCGGGTCGGCGAGAAGGGGTACTTCTACGCCCCGACCGTCGTCTCCGGCCTCAAGCAGGACGACGAGATCATCCAGCACGAGGTCTTCGGCCCCGTCATCACCGTCCAGTCCTTCACGGACGAGGAGCAGGCCGTCAGCCACGCCAACGGCGTGGAGTACGCGCTCGCCTCATCGGTGTGGACCAAGGACCACTCGCGCGCGATGCGCATGTCCAAGAAGCTCGACTTCGGCTGCGTGTGGATCAACACCCACATCCCGCTCGTCGCCGAGATGCCGCACGGCGGCTTCAAGAAGTCCGGCTACGGCAAGGACCTCTCCGCCTACGGCTTCGAGGACTACACGCGCGTCAAGCACGTGATGACGTCGCTGGAAGGCTGAGCGAGGGCTGACCCACGGCCGTGCGGGGCGGGAGCCCGCTCCGCACGGCCTGCGGTCTTCCGCTGCCGAGCGCCGCGCCGGTCACCGGGTGAGCAGCGCGCAGAGCGCGTCCACCCGGTTCGTGGTGATGGAGTCGACGCCCGCGCGCAGCAGGCGCGTCATCGAACGGCGGGTGTCGGGGGTCCAGGCGGAGACCAGGAGGCCGTCGGCGTGATCGCGTTCGACCAGACCCCGGGAGACCAGCCCGAAGCGGTAGTTGAGCCACCGCGGGCGGACGTCCGCGAGGAGGACGGGCCGGGGCCGCGCCAGCGTCGTCCAGGTCAGGGCCGTCTCTGCGGCGGGGTCGGCGCGGCGCACGGCGAGCATGGCGGCGGGCCCGCCGCAGTAGTACGCCCGCTCGGCCGCGCCGGACGCGCGGACCTCGGCGACCGCGGCCGGTACGGCCGACGGGTCGGGGAAGTCGATGAACGCCCGTCCCGCCGGGGACTGCCCGATCTCGTGCAGGGCCTCGCGCAGGGTGGGCACCCCGCCGCCCGTCAGCCCCCGGACCTCGGCCGCCGAGAGCCGGGCCAGCGGGCGCTGGTGGCCCCAGAGGCGTTCGAGGGTCGCGTCGTGGAGCAGTACGGGCACGCCGTCGCGGGTGAGGCGGACGTCGATCTCCACCGCCCCGGCACCCGCCCGCAGCGCGGAGCGGATGGAGGGGAGGGTGTTCTCACGCCGTACGTAGGGGTCGCCGCGGTGGGCGACGGCGGTGCAGATCATGGTGCCCATTGTGGCCACGGCGCCTGAGCGCTACCGCAGCGCCGCCTCCGTGTAGCTGTCGATCTCCGCGGCCAGCTTCGCCTTGTCCGCCGCCTCCATGAAGGACGCCTCGACCGCGTTCTTCGCGAGGGCCGCGACGCCCCGGGCGTCGAGGTCCAGGAGACGGGCCGCGATGGCGTACTCCGAGTTGAGGTCGGTGCCGAACATCGGCGGGTCGTCGCTGTTGATGGTGACCACGACGCCCGCGTCTACCATCTGCTTCAGCGGGTGCTCCTCCAGCGTGGCGACGGCCCGGGTCGCGATGTTGGAGGTGGGGGCGACCTCCAACGGGATGCGGTGCTCCGCCAGGTGGGCCAGCAGCTTCGGGTCCTGGACGGCGCTGGTGCCGTGGCCGATGCGCTCCGCGCGCAGGTCGGTGAGGGAGTCCCAGATGGTCTCGGGGCCCGTCGTCTCGCCCGCGTGCGGCACGGAGTGCAGGCCCGCCGCGATGGCCCGCTCGAAGTAGGGCGCGAACTGCGGGCGGGGCACACCGATCTCGGGTCCGCCGAGCCCGAAGGAGACGAGCCCCTCCGGCCGCAGCCGGGTGGCGATGCGCTCGGTCTCCTCGGCCGCGGCCAGCCCCGCCTCGCCCGGGATGTCGAAGCACCAGCGCAGCCGCACGCCGAGGTCGGCCTCCGCGGCGGTACGGGCGTCCTCTATGGCCTCCACGAAGGCGGCGTCCGGAATCCCGCGCGAGGTCGAGCTGTACGGGGTGACCGTCAGCTCGGCGTAGCGGATGTTCTGCCGGGCCATGTCGCGCGCCACCTCATAGGTCAGCAGCCGGACGTCCTCGGCGTCGCGGATCAGGGCGACGACGGAGAGGTAGACCTCGATGAAGTGGGCGAAGTCGCGGAAGGTGAAGAAGTCGGCGAGCGCCTCGGGGTCGGTGGGCACCGGAGAGTCGGGGTGCCGGGCCGCGAGCTCCGAAACGATGCGGGGAGAGGCCGAACCGACATGGTGGACATGCAGCTCCGCTTTGGGGAGACCGGCGATGAAGGGGGCGAGATCGGACACCTGGAGCCTCCGGTAGCTGCTGGTGTAGCTGGGAAAATAGGTTCGGATCATCGTATGCGGGGCGGCCGCGGCCGTAGGACGCAGGCCGTAGCATGACGGAAAAGCGACTGGGGAGGGCCATGGCCGACATCGCCGACAAGGCCGATGAGCAGCCGTCGGAGCCGCGGGACCGTGACCCGTGGGCGCCGCCGGAGGCGCGCGGAGCGCAGCGCGTGGAGCTGGAGAAGCCGTCCGCGCCGACGCCGCCGGACGGCGGACAGGCCGCCGGACAGGCGACGGGCAGCGCCGAGCACGGCGGTTCCGAGCCCGCCGGAGGGCCGGGGCCGGCGTCGGCCCCGCACCCCGGCGGCGGCGAATCCGCCGGGGGCCCGGCGCCCGGCCCGTACCCCGCCGGCGGGCCCTTCGCACCGCACACCACGGCCGCGCCCAACCTCGGTCCCGCCCCCGCGCCGGGGCTGCCCGGCTCCGTGCCGCCCCCGCCGATCGCGCCGACGGGCCCCGGCGCGCCCGTCCCGTACGGCACGGCCGCGTACGGGACGGGCCCGTACGGACCGCCGCCCCACGGCCAGGCGTTCCCGGGTCAGCCGGGCCCGCCGGCCCCCGGAATGGGCCCCGGCTACGGCTACCCCGCCGCACAGCCGCCCTACGGCTACGGCTGGCAGGCCCCCCGCCCGGCGGCCGACAACGGCTTCGGCATCGCAGCCCTCGTGCTCGGCATAGTCGGCCTGGTCCTGTCGCCGACCGTCGTCTTCGGCGTCGTACTCGGCGTACTGGCCCTCATCTTCGGGATCATCGGCCGCGGCAAGGCGAAGCGCGGGGAGTCGGCCGCCTCCGGCCAGTCCCTGGCGGGCATCATCCTGGGCGCCGCCGCGCTCGTCGCCACGGCCGTGCTGGTCGTCGTCTACATCCAGGCCGCCGACGCCCCCCACACCACGCGCTACGACCCCGACGACGTCTACGGCGTCCATATGTCCGCCCCCGTGCTCGTACCCGGCCCGGACGCCAGCCGCTGACGCGCCTCCATCAGCGCGAACCCCAGCAGACTCAGCCCGCGCCAGCGCCCCGGATTCCGGGCCGCCCCGTCGTCCGCCGCCAGCCCGTACGGCCGGGTCTTCGCGCGCCACGCGGCGCTCGGCGCCAACGCCTTCCCCAGCCTGGTCAGGCGCGTACGGCGGTATGTCGCGCCCGTCTACGACTACGCGCTGATGACCGAGCGGCTCGCGGCCGTCGGCCGGCGGCGACGGCAAGGGCTCAGCGACAGCGCCAACCACTTCCACTACTTCCGCGTCACCGCCGACCAGCGCGTCCTGTGGGGCGGTTACGACATCGTGCACCTCTACGGAGGCGGCGTCCGCGCCGAGTACGACCACCACCCGGCCACCTACCGCAAGCTCGCGCACCACTTCTTCCGGTGCCTCCCGTAGCTCGCGGGGGTGCGCTTCAGCCACGCGTGGGGCGGCGCGATCGACACCTGCTCCCGCTTCTCGCCCTTCTTCGGCACGGCGCACGGCGGGCGCGTCGCGTACGCGCTCGGCTTCACGGGGCTCGGCGTCGGCGCGACCAGGTTCGGGGCCGACGTCATGCTCGATCTGCTGGCCGGGGAGCGTACGGAGCGTACGGAGCTGGAGATGGTCCGTACGAAGCCGCTGCCGTTCCCGCCCGAGCCGGTCCGGACGCTGGGCATCGGGATCACCCAGTGGGCCATGACCCGCGCCGACGAGCGGGGCGGGCGGCGCAATCTGTGGCTGCGGGCGCTGGACCGGGCCGGTCTCGGCTTCGACAGCTGAGTTTGCCGGCCGCCCAACTCCGCCGGCCCGCTGACCCGCCGGGCTGTCGCGGTTCTGCTGAGGCCGCGTCATTCCACTGCTCTGTGGGGCGCGTTCGGCCGGATTCGTGGTGTCCCACGCGTCTCGTGCGCCTCCGGTCACGCCGGGGCGCACGGCTGTGTGGTTCCTGTGCGCCAAGTCACTACCAACTGGTAGCTCGAACTCGCGTAACGATGTGCGCCGTTCGGCCTCTCACCCGTGAA
Source organism: Streptomyces sp. NPDC050610 (assembly GCF_040654875.1). Taxonomy (NCBI): domain Bacteria; kingdom Bacillati; phylum Actinomycetota; class Actinomycetes; order Kitasatosporales; family Streptomycetaceae; genus Streptomyces; species Streptomyces sp. NPDC050610. The sequence goes on from NZ_JBFAIV010000030.1 coordinate 107,770, forward strand.
CGCAGGACAAGCGGAAACGGAACGGAGGCTTGGACATGAGCGGCGGCGCGGGTGCCAAGAACGCGGTGGAATGGCTGGCGTCGGTGGCGCCGGACCCCGACGCCTGTCGGTGGGAGTGGGAACGCAACCCCCTGGGGGTGGCCCTGCTGCCGGCCGGCCGGCTCTGGGACGTACTGATCCTGCCTGGCGATCTCGGCTACCCGACCCTGGACGTCCTCTCCCGCTTCATCGACCGGCCCGGCCCGGTCCTCGCGGACTTCGGCGACTCCCGGCTGGGGTTCTTCGTGCCGCCGGGCACGGTGGCCCGCTGGCTTGCCACGGGCGTGCGCGGCGCCGGGCGCGGCACCTGGATCGTCGTCCCCTACCCGGGGCGCGCCACCGGCGGAGTCCGCTGGATCGTCGTGCCCGACGGCGAGGGGACCCTCACGGACCCGGCCGTCCTGGAGCTCGCGATGCACGAGGCAGCGGCCGGGCTGGCCCAGAACGGGGGCTGACGAGCAGGGCCCGGTGCAGACACCACAGCACCAGGCCCGCCAGGCACCAGGAGCCCAGGACGTCCAGCGGCCAGTGGTAGCCCTGGCGTACGAGCCCCACGCCGATCGCGACATTAAGCAGCCCGTACGCGATAAACGCCGCCGGCCGGCGCGTACGGGCGCGCTCGCGGGCGTACTGGAGCAGGAGCAGGATCGCGGCACCGTAGGCGACCGCCGCCGTGGCCGCGTGCCCCGACGGGAAGAAGCCCTCGTGCGCGCCGCCCGCCATACGCGGCGGCCCGGGGCGGCCGATCCACGTCTTGAGCGGCACGACGAGCGCGGGCACCGCGGCCATCGCGAGGGCGGCGGCGAGCGGGGGCAGCCACCACCTGGGGGCGCGGGCGCGACGCCCGCGCCGTGCCGCGTACGCCAGCGCGAGGACCAGGACGGGCACGGCCACCGCCGCGTTGCCGAGATCGGCGAAGAACTGCGCGGCGGGGGAGGGGAGGGAGCTGTCGGCGAGCCAGCGGCCGAGCCGCTCGTCGAGCGGGCGCACCGGCCCGTCCGTCGCCGCCTGCCACGACAGCAGGGCGAGGAGCAGCGCGCACAGCGGGGGGATCAGCGAGGAGAGCGGCACGCGAGAAGCGTACGGAGCGGGGGAGAGGGGGCGGCCCCGGAGCAGGGGGGGGAGTCCCGGGGCCGCCGTGTGACCGGGGTGCCGCGCGCCCCGGGGGGTGTGGGGCGGGCGGCCGTCCGATCGGTGAGGAGATACGGAGTCCAGGACTCCGCCGGTGTGCGCGAGGGCACGGCCGGGTCGGGGCTGGGGAAGCACCGGCTCGGCTCCGCCCGCGGTCACCCGCGGGCGAATGTTTCTCTCATCCGCGGAAACCGTACGGCAGGCGGGGCGGGCCGGACAGCCGTGTCACCCGTCCACCACCCGCCCCGCACATTCTCTTCACGCGTGTGCCGTGGCACGGGACGCGGCGCGGGCCGCGGTGACGCGGTACGAGCAGGGACGACGCCGCACGGACAGGAGTGACGGGCTGTCAGACTCATGCGCCGCCCGGGCCCGTGGGCCGCCGGCCCGCTCAGACCTCGGCGAGCGCGCCCTCGATGATGTCCAGGCCCTCGTTCAGCAGCTCCTCGCCGATGACCAGCGGCGGCAGGAAGCGCAGCACGTTCCCGTACGTACCGCAGGTGAGCACCACCAGGCCCTGCTGGTGGCACGCCTTCGCGAGCGCCGCCGTGGCCTCGGGGTTCGGGTCCTTGGTGCCGGACTTCACCAGCTCGACAGCGATCATCGCGCCGCGGCCGCGCACGTCGCCGATGATGTCGAACTTCTCCTGCATGGCCGCCAGCCGGCCCTTCATGACCGACCCGATGTGCCGGGCGCGGCCCACGAGGTCCAGCTCGCGCATCGTCTCGATCGAGCCGAGCGCCGCCGCGCACGCCACCGGGTTGCCGCCGTACGTGCCGCCGAGGCCGCCCGCGTGCGCCGCGTCCATGATCTCGGCGCGGCCGGTGACGGCGGCGAGCGGCAGCCCGCCCGCGATGCCCTTGGCGGTCGTGATCAGGTCCGGGACGATCCCCTCGTCCTCGCACGCGAACCACTCGCCGGTACGGCAGAAGCCGGACTGGATCTCGTCCGCGACGAAGACGATGCCGTTGTCCTTGGCGAACTTCGCGAGCGCGGGCAGGAAGCCCTTCGCCGGCTCGATGAAGCCGCCCTCCCCGAGCACCGGCTCGATGATGATCGCGGCGACGTTCTCCGCGCCGACCTGCTTGCTGATCTGGTCGATGGCCTGGGCGGACGCCTCGGCGCCGCAGTTCTCCGGGCCGGTCGGCCAGCGGTAGCCGTACGCCACCGGCACCCGGTACACCTCGGGCGCGAAGGGCCCGAAGCCGTTCTTGTACGGCATGTTCTTCGAGGTGAGCGCCATCGTCAGGTTCGTACGGCCGTGGTAGCCGTGGTCGAAGACGACGACGGCCTGCCGCTTGGTGTACGCGCGGGCGATCTTCACCGCGTTCTCGACGGCCTCCGCGCCGGAGTTGAAGAGCGCCGACTTCTTGGAGTGGTCGCCGGGCGTCAGCTCCGCGAGCTGCTCGCAGACCGCCACATAGCTCTCGTACGGCGTGACCATGAAACAGGTGTGGGTGAAGTCGGCGAGCTGCGCGGACGCCCGGCGCACCACGGCCTCGGCGGAGGAGCCGACCGAGGTCACGGCGATGCCGGAGCCGAAGTCGATGAGCGAGTTGCCGTCCACGTCCTCGATCACCCCGCCGCCCGCGCGCGCGGCGAACACCGGCAGCGTGCTGCCGACGCCCGCGGCCACCGCGGACGACCTGCGGGCCTGCAGCTCACGGGACTTGGGGCCGGGGATCGGGGTGACGATGCGGCGCTCCTGGGGGAGGGCCGGGCCTCCGGACAGTTCAGTCATGGCAGGACTCCAGGGAGAGGGCGAAAGGGGCGTTTAGTCGCAGGCTAGGGGCGGCGGGGCGGGGGCGGCATGTTCCGTTAGGGAGAAGTGGGCGCGTCACCTTGTCCGCGGCGGCTATGGCGTCGGCCCGCGGCGGCTATGGCGTCGGCTTGCGGCGGTCGTGGCAGCGGCCCGCGGCCGTTGTGACAGCGGCTCGCGGCGGCTATGCCACCGGCCCGCGGCCGTTGTGACAGCGGCTCGCGGCGGCTATGCCACCGGTCCGCGGCGGTCGTGGCAGCGGGCGCCCCGTAGCGATCCCGCCGTCCGTTTCCCCGGCGCACTCCCGCGCGTACCCTGCGGATGATCACGGGCGCCGGGTCGGCGCGGCACCGCCGGGGTCGGTGAACTCCCCTCGTGGGAACAGTAGATTGAACGGCGGCGCGCACACGGACACGACCTCCGGTCGGGGGCAAGGGGCAGCGGATGGACACCGAAGGCACATACGACTCACGCGGCACCCGGAGCGGCTCGGTGCCGGGTCCGGCGGAACCGCCCGCCACCGTGCCCGACCAGGCACGACCGGTCCCCGCACCGCCGGCGCCGGCCGCCCCTCCCGCCCCGCCCATAGAGGCCCCCGCCACCCCTGCCGTCCCCGCCGCCCCGCCCGCCGCGCCGCCTTCCGTTTCGCCCGCCGCGCCGCCCGCCGCCGAACCGCCGTTCCTCGGCTGGCTGCGCGCCCCGCGCCCCGCCGTCGACCCCGGCATCTGGGCCTTCCGCTACCGGCCGAAACCCCCGGAGGAGCCCGACGCCATCCCCGGCCGCCAGCTGATCAGCGGCGCCGTCGTGGCCCTGCTCTGCGCCTGGCTGCTCTGGTCCCTGCTGTGGAACAACTACCTGGGCGACTACTGGTACTGGCCGCTGACCCTGCTGACCCCCGACTCCTGGTTCGAGGCCGGCGGCGGCGACTACGGCCCCGGCTGGTGGGCCCAGCGGATCTATCTCGCCATCGTCATCTGCGTGATCGCCGTCGTCTTCGGCCGCCTCGGCCGCTGGCCGCAGGTCTGGCGCCGGTACGCGGCCCCCGCCCTGCGCCGCATGTGGGACGACGCCGACGCCCCGGCCGCCCCGCCCACCCCGCACAGCGACCCGGCCCTGTGGCCCGAACTGCGCGCCGCGGGCGCCCCCGACGCCGCCGACCGGCTGGCCGCCGAGGCGCGCGCCGGGGCGATGACCGACGTCGACCACGCCCGTATCGACCGCGCCTGGCAGTCCGTACGGGCCCAGCCCGGCCGCCTCGCCGCCTTCACCGACACCGTGCTGCGGCACGGCGCGGCCGCCTGCGCCCACCCCTCCGGCGCCCGCGACCTGCCCGTACGGACCTGCCACCACGACCTCGTCGCCCGCCAGGTGCGCATCGGCACCGCGGTCGAGGACCCGCGCAACCCGTACGACCACCGGGGCGCCGGATACGCGCTCGACCCGGAGCTGCTCGGCACCTCGCTGCTCGCCGTCGGACCGCCGGGCTGCGGGAAGACCGGGCGGCTGGTGCGGCCGGTGGTCGAGGCGCTGTGCCTGGAGGCGCTCGCCGGGCGGGCCGCCGTCGTGGCCGTCGGCGCGTCCGGCGCGGGGCTCGCGCCGGACGGGTCCTTCGACGTCGTCATCAAGGTCGGCAGCCCCGACTCCGCCTACGCCCTCGACCTGTACGGCGGCGCCGACGACCCCGACGAGGCGGCCGGCGTCCTCGCCGAAGCGCTCGTCGGGGACCTCGCCGCCGGTCTCCCCGGCGGCGACGGCCGCCGCGCGGCGACCGCGCTCGCCCAGCTCATCGGCCCGTACCGGGCGGCCCACGACCGCTACCCCACCGTCTCCGAACTCCGCGAACTGCTGGACGAGCCGGCCGCCGACGGCGCCGCCGGCCCCGCGCGCGCCGCCCTGCGCGAACGGCTGCTCGCCGCCGGGCAGCACACCCACGCCCGCGAACTCGACGCCCGCGAGCGGCAGGCGATGCGCCCCGGCGACGTCGGCGCGACCCTCGCGGACCGGCTCGCGCTCCTGGACCGGCCCGCCTTCGCGCACTCCTTCCACCACCCGGACGGCACCGAGCCGTTCTCGCTGCGCGCCCTCGAACACCCCCTGCGGGTCCGCGTCGACCTGCCCGAACGCGGCCACACCGAGGCGTCCCGGATGCTCGCGCGGCTCGTACTCGCCCAGTTCACCCAGTGCGCGGTGGGGCGCGGCGACCGTTCGCTGTTCACCTGCCTCGTCCTCGACGACGCCGCCAGCACCGTCACCGCCGAGGCGCTGCGCGGCCTCCAACGGCTGCGGTCCGCGAACGCCGGGGCCGTCCTCGCGCTCCGTACGCTCGACGACGTACCCGACGCGCTGCGCTCAGCGCTGCTGGGCGCGGTCGGCTGCCGGATGGCGTTCAGCGGCGTGACGACCTGGGACGGCGCGCGGTTCGCCGAGGTCTGGGGCAAGGCGTGGGTGGAGGACCGGGACATCACCGACCGCCAGATCATCGCCCACGAGCCGCTGACCCGCGCCACCCACGTCGTGCGCCGCCTGGTCACGGGCCGGGCCGTGACGGCCCAGTCGGTGACCACCCGCAAGGTCGAGCGCGAGCGCTGGTCCGCCTCGGAACTGGCGCACGCCGTCCCGGCCGGTCACGCGGTGCTCTCGGTGACCTCGGTACGGGGCGCGAGCGCGCCGCCGGTCCTGGTGGACCTGCGGCCGGCGGGCCCGGCCCGTTCCTCCGGCGCACCCGGCGCACCCCGCTCGCGCTGACGGGACGGAGCGGGTCGCGGCGAGGCAGGGCCGGAAGGCGGCGCCGGGGCGGGCCCGGAGGCAGGCCAGGCAGGGCCGGAAGGCGGCGCCAGAGCGGGCCCGGAGGCAGGGGAGGCGAGCCCACGCCTCCCCACGCAATCCTCCGCTGAGGCAGAATCGAGGGGAGCCGTTCATACGGGACGGCGCAATCGCAGCAACGCCCCGCGAAGGTGCCATGCCTCCCACGCTCGCCTCACTCGTCCACCACTCCGCGCTCAAACTCACCGTGCTCGCGGGAGAGGACAAGCTGGAGACCCCGGTGCGCTGGGCGCACGTCAGCGAGCTGGCCGACCCGGTGCCCTGGATGGAGGGCGGCGAACTCCTCCTCGTCACCGCGATGAAGATCGACGCGGACAACCCGGCCGCCATGCGCCGCTATGTCAAACGGCTCGTCGCCGCGGGCGTCGTCGGGCTCGGCTTCGCGGTCGGCGTCAACTACGAACAGGTGCCGAAGCCGCTGGTCGAGGCCGCGAAAGGGGAGGGGCTGCCGCTGCTCGCGGTGCCGCGCCGCACCCCGTTCCTCGCCATCAGCAAGGCCGTCTCGGCGGCCATCGCCGCCGAGACGTACCGCTCCGTGACCGCCGGCTTCGACGCGCAGCGCGAGCTGACCCGAGCCGCCCTCAGCGCCGACGGCCCGGCCGCGCTGCTCGCCCGGCTCGCCGTCCACCTCGACGGCTGGGCCGCGCTCTACGACGCGTCGGGGGCGCTGGTGGCCGCCGCCCCCGAATGGGCCGCGCGCCGCGCCGCCCGGCTCGGCGGCGAGGTCGAGCGGCTGCGCGAGCGCCCCGCGCCCGCCAGCGCCGTCGTCGGCGGCGATCCGGGGGAAGCCGGTGACGACGGCGGTACGGGCGACGGCGACGACGCCGGGCGGGGCGCGGCCGACGGGTCGGACCGGGTCGAGCTCCAGTCCCTGGGCACCGGACGCCGCGCGCGCGGCGTCCTGGCCGTCGGCACGGGCGCGCCCCTGGGCACCGCCGAGCGGTACGCCGTGCACTCCGCCGTCGCGCTGCTCACCCTCTCCACCGAGCGCTCCCGCGCCCTCCAGGACGCCGAACAGCGGCTGGGCGCCGCCGTGCTGCGCATGCTCCTCGCGGGCGAGCCCGACCACGCCCGCGCCGTGGCGGGCGGGCTCTACGGCGAACTGCTCGACGCGCCGTTCCGGATGCTGGTCGCCGAGGCCGCCGCCGGACCCGCCGCCGAGAGCGCCGACCCCGCGGAGCACCCCGACGCCGAGGCGGCCCCGGACCCGCTCGGAGTCCTCGCCGACGCGGTGGAGTCCGCGGCGGCCCGTACCGGCGAATCGGTGCTCGCCGTCCCCGACGGCGAGCGGCTCATCGTGCTCGCCCCCGACGGCGGCGCCGCCGTCGCCGCCTGCGCCGCCCACGCACGGGCCATCGAGGCCCGCCGCGGCACCAAGGCGCGGCCGCGCCAGCGCACCGCCACCGCCCCCGACGACGACCTGGTCGTCGGGCTCTCCGCCCCGGCCGGCCCCATCGCCGCCGCGGGCGCCTTCCGCCAGGCCGAACAGGCCCTGTCGGTGGCCCGGCGGCGCGGCCGGGTCCTCGTCGAGCACGAGGAGGTCGCCGCCGGCTCCGTACTGCCGCTCCTCGCCGACGACGCGGTACGGGCCTTCGCCGACGGCATGCTCCGCGCCCTCCACGACCACGACGCCACCGGCCGCGGCGACCTCGTCGCCTCGCTCCGCGCCTGGCTCTCCCGGCACGGCCAATGGGACGCCGCCGCGGCCGACCTCGGAGTCCACCGCCATACGCTCCGCTACCGGATGCGCCGGGTCGAGGAGATCCTGGGCCGCTCCCTGGACGACCCGGACGTCCGTATGGAGCTGTGGCTGGCCCTCAAGGCGACATCGGTGCCCGCCACGGGCTGACGGGGCGCGGGCCAAGTGAGATCGGGATCCGGATCCGACAATGCGGTGCGCCTCGCCCGCCCACTGCTACGCGCTGGACAAACGCCGCCTCCCGGTGCGGCCCCTACGGTGGGGAAAGTCATTCATCCGCACCATTTCCGAAGGGCCGGGATCGCTGTGCCTTCTTCCCAAGACTCTCAAGCAGCCGCCATCCACGCGTTCTGGCTCGCAGGCCGGCAGGCGACCGGTGAGGACACCTTCGACGTCACCTCTCCCTGGGACGGGAGCACCGTCGGCACGGTGAGCGTTCCCACCGAGGCCCAGGTCGAGGAGGCCGTGGCCGCCGCGCACGCCGTGCGGGACGAGTTCACCGCCACCCCCGCGCACGTACGGGCGGCGGCCCTCGACCATGTGTCGCGGCGGCTCGTCGAGCGGACCGAGGAGATCGCGCGGCTGATCTCCGCGGAGAACGGCAAGCCCGTCAAGTGGGCGCGCGGCGAGGTCGGGCGCGCCGTGTCGGTGTTCCGGTTCGCGGCCGAGGAGGCCCGCCGCTTCAACGGCGGCGAGGCGCAGCGGCTGGACACCGACGCGGGCGGCGTCGGCCGGCTCGCGCTCACCCGCCGCTTCCCGCGCGGCCCGGTGCTCGGCATCGCGCCCTTCAACTTCCCGCTGAACCTGTGCGCCCACAAGGTCGCCCCGGCGCTCGCCGTCGGCACGCCGATCATCCTCAAGCCCGCCCCGGCGACCCCGCTGTCCGGGCTGCTGATCGGCGAGCTGCTGGCCGAGACCGACCTGCCGGCCGGTTCGTGGAGCGTGCTGCCGGTCGGCAACGACCGGATGCCCGGCCTGGTGGCCGACGAGCGGCTGCCGGTCATCTCCTTCACCGGCTCCGGCCCGGTCGGCTGGTCCCTGCTGGACGCCGCGCCCCGCAAGCACACCACCCTGGAGCTGGGCGGCAACGGCGCGGCCGTCGTCCTCGCCGACTGGTCCTCGGAGGCCGACCTGGACCGGGCGGCGCAGCGCATCGCCACGTTCTCCAACTACCAGGGCGGCCAGTCCTGCATCTCGGTGCAGCGCGTGATCGCCGACGCGAGCGTGTACGACCGGCTCGTGCCGAAGGTCGTCGCGGCCGTCGAGGCGCAGGTCACCGGCGACCCGTCGGACGACGCGACCGACGTCGGCCCGCTGGTCAGCGAGGACGCCGCCAAGCGCGTCGAGTCCTGGGTCGACGAGGCCGTGGCGGCGGGCGCGAAGCTCCTCGCGGGCGGCAAGAGGGACGGTGCGTCCTACGCCCCGACCGTCCTCGCGGACGTGCCCGCCGGCGTGAAGGTCGCCTGCGAGGAGATCTTCGGCCCGGTGCTGACCCTGACGAGGACGGACGGTGAGGAGGCGGCCTTCGCGGCCGTCAACGACTCGCCGTACGGCCTCCAGGCCGGCGTCTTCACCCACGACGTACGGACCGCCTTCCGCGCCCACCGCGCGCTGGAGGTCGGCGGCGTGATCATCGGCGACGTGCCGTCCTACCGCGCGGACCAGATGCCGTACGGCGGTGCCAAGCAGTCCGGCGTGGGCCGCGAGGGTGTGCGGTACGCGATGGAGGACTACACCTACGAGCGCGTCCTGGTCCTCACCGACCTGGACCTCTGAGCCCTCGGCCGAAGCGCCGGCCCGGGCCGGCGCTTCGGCCGTAACCGGCCCGGACTTCTGAGTCTCCGGCCGTAACCGGCCCGGAATTCTGAGCCCTCGGCCGTAAGGGCGTGCAGATCTTTAACTCGTGGCTTTCCGCTCGGTGGTTCGTTGGTCTGGCGTGAGCGGGTTGGAAAGTCAGCGGGCTGTGCTGGCAGCCA
>NZ_JBFAIV010000031.1:0-108744 GCF_040654875.1 Streptomyces sp. NPDC050610
CATCACCGCGCCGGAGCAGACCTGGGTGGTGGAGAGCGCGAAGCCGAGGTGGGAGGAGGAGAGGATGACGGCGGCCGCGCCGGTCTGGGCGGCGACCCGGCCGACGACGGTGTCGGCCGGGTCATCCATGTGACGGCCTCAGCACGCCCGGCGACAGGGCACGGCAGGGCGCGACGGGACGTGGCGAGGCGGCCGCCATGGCGGATTGCCGAATGCCGCCATGGAGAATCCGAGAACCGCGTGCCGTCCCGAGAGGGCCGTGCTCTACGGCGGTATCCGCATTGCTCCCACGCGTCGTTCACCGGGTGAATGCCGGGCGCCCGCGGAGAAAACACCTGACGGCTGGAGCATGAGCCTCCGTCTCCTTGTCGGCCCGGAGCAATTTTTTGGTTCAGGCCAACGCAGGTCGAGCTTGAGCAGGGCCCGGACGACTGTCAAGAACTATGTGTCCCAGGTCACACATTCGTGACTCCGTGTCACGCGGCGGATTCGGAGCGCCTCTCCGCAGAGGTCTAGACATGATGCTCGGGCCCTTGTTAAGTTCACATCCCATTGATCGCTACGTATACCAACTACGTTGCCGAGAGCATCCGTTAACCAAGCTCTCCGCACTCCGCCGGAACCCTGGCCGGGGGCCGCGCCACTAGGCGCGACCTCGCTCAGCGGCCGCCCATTCCCAGCGCGTCGAATCCAAATCCCGGCCAAGCGCGACCGATCCGGGCTTTCTTCCTGATGAGGCATCAGACATGGGTTTGCCTGACTTCGCAGTATCCCCCTTACCCGGCACACACCCCGAAGCGGCCTCCAAATCGTGCAGCACACACGGACGTTGCCGAAGGGATTGCCGATGAACAGCGCACGTACTTCAGCCGAATCCTGTACACGGCCGCCTCTCGACGACACGACACCCGCCCGGCGACCTCGGCTGGACAACGTTTCCCCGAAGTGGCCCGGCATTCGCCGGAAGCAGCGGAATCCGCTGGGTGAACGCCCTTTGAGATTCACCCGCCCTGATAAGAGAGGGGCTCCGCGCCGCCGCCGGCCACTACTCGGAGTCGCCGTCTCCGGCTCGCCATGAGCACTCGCCGGTTCGCCATGAGCGGTCGCCGGCAGGTCATGAGCCGTCTCCGGCACGCCGCGGGCGGTCGTCGGCACGTCATAGGCAAAGGAATAGGCGACGGAATAGGCGACAAACTGGGCGACGGACTGGACGACAGAGCCCGGCGACGCGACGAGGTGCTGCTGCGGGCGGCGTTCATCGTCTCCAGCGGCGGCGACTGGATCTTCCGGTTCGCGCTGCCCGCCCTGGTCCTCCAGCTGACCGGCTCGGCGCTCTCGACGGCGCTCGCCTACGCGGTCGAGTTCGTTCCCTACGTGGTCATCGGCCTGTTCAGCGGGGTCGTCGCCGACCGTACCGACCGGCGGCAGCTCATGATCCGGTGCGATGTGGTCTCCGCGGTGATCGTCACCGGGGTCGGGGCGCTGTGCCTGGCCCACGCCTCGGCCGGCCCCGTCATGGCCGCGGCCTTCCTGCTGGGCTGTGTTCGGCCTTTTTCGTTCCCCGCCTTCCAGGGGTTTCTCACCGACCGGGTGGCGCTGGAGCGCCGGGCCGCCATGAACGCCTGGATACAGGGCGCGGACGGCACGCTCAGCATGCTCGGCCCGGTCGCGGGCGTCGCCGTCGTCGCGCTGCTGGGGCCGACCGTGGCGAGCCTCGCGAACGCGGTCTCGTTCATGCTGTCCGCCGCGTTGATCAGCGGCACGGCGGTCCTCGCGGCCGGGCGGCGCCGGCGGGCGCCGTTGGGCGCGCTGTGCCGTTCGCTGGGCGCGGACTCGCTCGCGGGGCTGCGCGTGGTCACGAAGAACAGGGGGCTGCTGTGGGCGACGGTGCTGCTGACGCTGTCCAACTTCTCCTTCCCCGCCGTCACGGCCAACCTGATCTACATTGTGGCCGGTCCGGACGGCCGGCTCTCCGCGTCGCTCGCGGTGGTCTCCGCGGCGCAGGGGCTCGGCGCCGTGCTGGGCGCCGTGTGCGCGCCCGCCCTGCTGCGGAGGTTCTCGGCGGGCGCGCTCATGCAGAGTGCGATGGGCGCGATGGCCGTCGCGCTGCTGCTGCCCGCCGTCCGAATCGATGTCGGCGCGCTGTCCGTGTCCTGGTTTCTCGCCGGGGCCTCGACTTCACTGTTCATCGTCCCGTGGCGGACCTACCGTCAGGGCGCCGTCGACGCCGCCTTCTTGGGCAGGGTCGTCGGACTGCAACGCGCCGTGCCCTTCGCGGCCGTGCCATTGGGCGCGGTGAGCGGCGGCCTGCTGCTCACCGAGTTCGGCGCCCCGGCGCTGTTCGCGGCGGCGGCCGCCGTTCAGTTCCTCGTATGGCTCGGCACCCGGTTTTCTCCGCTGGGCAGCGCGAGTTCGCCGACTGCCCCCGATACCCGAGAGGTTGCCGGACCATCCGCCGAACTCCCGTCTCCGGACCTCCACCGCATATCCCCGCCGCGCGAAACCGAGCGCGTCGCGGTCATCGACTCCGGAGATCCGGGATGACGCCGCCGCGAATTTCCCAAACCTTGACCGGAACCTCGCCTATGCCGCCCGCAGCCGAATGACGCAGAATCCGAGGCAGCCGGGCCGGGAGGAATCGCCGCCGCCGTCCCGGCGCCCCCGGGCCCGTAACCGGCCGGTCTGCCGGCATTCCAGCAAAGCTACCGCGCGGTATCGAACAGCCATTGCACGCCATTGAACCGGGTTCGTCCCATTGAAACCGGCCGCTTGGAAGACACGTTCACGACGTGATCGTCACGTGAGAGGGTGTGAATGCCCACATGCCACCGATTTTCAAGGACAGCGGGACCGTCCTGACGCGGCGGGAGCAGTTCGCGGAGTCGGGATACCTCGTTCTCCCCGGTCTGCTGCCCGAGTCGCTACGGGACCGCCTCACCGTCGAGGTGGACCACTGGGTGGACGACGGCCTGCGCGCCCGCTCCATTGCCGCCTGTGTCGACCCCTCCCCCGACGATTTATTGCCAGTCCTTGAGTTGGAGCTCCCCGCACACGGCGAACTCCTGACGTACGAGCCGTTGCTGCGGGTGCTGCGTGAACTCATAGGAAGCTCATTCGTCTTCCATCATCTGCACAGCGACCGGCACAATCCCGGAATGGCCGGCAAGCCGTGGCATCACGACTACGAACCCAACGACGACGGGGACCCCTCGCTGCTGATGGTGCACACCCTGCACTACATCGGCGGCCTGGACGGGACGATCGGCAACCTCACGGTCCTGCCCGGCTCCCACCGCGATCCCCGGAGCAAGTCCGCGCTCGCCCACCTCGGCACCGCCGAACTGCCCGGCGAGATCGAGATCGACAGCCTGCCCCCGGGCTCGACCGTGCTCGTCAACTCGGCGTTGCTGCACGCCCGCAGGCCCGTCGCGGGGCCGGACGAGGCGGCTCGCCCCCGCTACTTCGTCGACGCGTCATACTGCCAGACCGGAGCTCGATGGCGGCCCGTGAAGCCCTACTGGCGAGGCATGCTCGCCAAGGCGCGGGACCTCGGCCTCGGCGGCGGCCGGTGGCCGGAGCTGTTCGCGGAGCGGCACTTCACCGAGTACGCCGACTCACTGTGAGGAGGGGCATCAAGCATGCAGGTCGTCAGTTCGGTCACCTTCGACGAGGTGCAGACGGAATTCCGGCGGGAGCACCCCGTCGCGCGGCGGCACCAGGGGAACACCAATCAGGACACGGAGAACTGCCTGGAGTTGGCCGACAAGGCCTTCGGGAGCTGGTCGAAGGTCCGGCTGGGCCGCGCGGACGTCCTCGACGTCATGCTGCCCTGGCACCTCAGCGAGGGCGGCGCGTACGAACTCGTGCCGCGTACCGGGCTCACCGTCGGCCAGGCCGCGCGGCTCATCGGCGCGCGTGAGGCGGAGTGGGCCGGGGCGAACCCGGTGTGCACGGCGAAGCTCTCCCGTTTCCGGGACTCCGCGTTCACCTCGCTCTACCTCAGCACCCACCCGGTACCGCATGACCACTACGCGGACGTGCGCGTCGGCGACGGCTTCATCCACCTCGACGGACTGCACCGCATGGTCGCGTGGGAGCTCGCCCAGCGGCTGCCCGCCGACGAGGAACTGACCGCCTTCATCGCCGGTGACATCTCCTCGCATGCCACAACCGGAGGCCAACGAACATGACGCGTGCCCTTCGATCCACCGCATCACTGTCCGACCTGCTCATCCGCGGCGCCGCCGCCTACCCGGACCGCCCCGCCCTGAGCGACGGCGACCGCACGTTCGACTACCGGGAGCTCGATGTGGTGGCGGGCCATGTCGCGGCCCGCCTGAGCGGTCTCGGCGTCGGCCGCGGCGACCGGGTGGCGCTGTTCGGAGCCAGGGACGCCAGGATGTGCGCCCTGCTGTACGGCGTGCTGCGCTCGGGGGCCGCGGCGGTGCTGGTCGACGCGGGGTGGAGCGCGGCCGACGTGCTCAGGCGGCTGGACTCCGTCGAGGCGCGCTGCGCGCTCACCACGACCTCGGCGGTCCGGGCGCCCGAGCCGTACGGGACCGAGGTGCTCGACGTCGACGCGCTGGCCGCCGCCGCCCCGGTGGAGTCGCCCGCCGCCGCCCGCTGCCGGCCGACCGACGTGGCGTACCTGTCGTTCACCTCGGGGTCGCGCGGGGAGCCGAAGGCCGTGGCGGTCACCCACGCCAACACGGTGCACTACGCGCAGTCGCTCCGCGACCGGCTGGGGCTCACCGACGCCGACGCGCCGTGCGTCGCCCACGTCACGACGCTGGCGGCCGACCTCGGCCACACGGCCTGGCTGCTCGCGCTCGCGACCGCCGGTTCGGTGCACGTCGTGCCCGACGACCGGGCGCGCGACCCGGAGTCCTTCTGGGACACCCTGCGCACGGCGGGCGTGTCGGTGCTCAAGACGACGCCGTCGCATCTGACGGCGCTGCTGGCCGGCCGGCCGTCGGACAGCCCGGCCCTGGACACCGTGCTGCTCGGCGGCGAGGCGCTGCCGCGCTCGCTCGCCGCGAGCCTGCTCCAGCAGGGGGTCGCGAAGCGCGTCGCCAACCACTACGGCCCGACCGAGACGACGGTCGGCGCCACGTGTTTCCTCGCCTCCTCAGCGGCCGAACTGCCCGCGGACGAGGCGACGGTGCCCATCGGCACCGCGATCGGCGAGGCGGATCTCCAGCTGGTCCCCGAGGGCCCGGAGGGCGAACTCCACATCGGCGGGCGCGGCGTCAGCGCGGGGTACTTCGGCCGGCCGGAGGAAACGGCGCGCAGCTTCATCCAGCAGGACGGGGCGTGGGTGTACCGGACGGGTGACGTGTGCCGCCGCCGCCCGGACGGGAACCTGGTCTTCGTCGGCCGGTCCGACCGGCAGGTGAAGGTGCGCGGCTTCCGCGTCGACCCCGTCGAGATCGAGCACGCCATCGAGCGGTTCCCGGGCGTCGCCCAGTCCGCGGTGATCGTCCGCGAGACACCGGCGGGCAGCCAGCTGCTGGCCGCGGTGGGGCTGACCGACGGGCGCGGCGAGGGCGAGACGCTCGCCACGCTCGGCTCGTACCTGCGCGACCGGCTGCCGGGCTACTCCGTGCCGCAGCCGATCCTCGCGGTGCCGCACTTCCCGTACGGCGCCAACGGAAAGCTCGACCGGGAGCGCCTCGGCGCCGTCGTGGCCGGCCTCATCGAGTCCCGGGCGCGCGGCACGAGCGGTGAGCTGACAGCGGCGGACGGCCGGGCCGCGGAAGGCGAACCGGCCACGGAGCACGCGCGCCTCCCGGAGGCCGGTCAGGCCGCCGAGCCGTTGGCCCGTGCCATAGCGGAGCTGTGGGCGGAGGCCCTCGGCCTGCCCGTCGTCGACGCGGGCGCCGATGTGCTGAGCCTGGGCGGGGACTCGATCCTCGCGATGCGCACGATCGCGTTCCTGCGCCGGCGCGGCCACCGCGTCGCGTTCGAGGACTTCTACGAGCACCCGACCCCGGCCCTCCTCTCGGCCGCCGCCCTCGCGGCCCCCGAGCACCCCCGGCCGCAGGCGGGCACGGTCACCGCCGAGCGGCGCCGGCTCGCGCCCGCGCAGCGGTGGCTGTTCCGTCAGCCCGTGGACGAACCGCGGCACTGGAACCAGTCCGTCGTCCTGCGCTGCGGCGTGCGGGTCGACGCCGAGGCTCTCTCGGCGGCGCTCGCGGCCGTCCTGCGCCGCCATCCGGCCCTGCGTCAGCCGGTCGGTCCGGACGGTCCGAAAGACCCGCGCGAGGTCGGCGACCTGGACGTGGTGTCGTACTCGTCGATCCGGCCGGCGGAGTCCGTCGCCGAGACGGTGGGCGGCGTCTGCACCGAGCTGCACCGCAGCCTGGACCCGGAGGCCGGGCGGCTGCTGCGCGTCCATCTCTTCGCGGGCGGGCCCGGCGTCGACGACCGGCTCGCGGTGATCGCGCACCACCTCGCCGTCGACGGCCTGTCCTGGCGCATCCTGCTGGACGACCTCGCCGCCGCCTACCGCTGCGAACTCTCCGGCACTCCGGCGGACCTTCCGCCGACGGCCGACTTCTACGAGTGGGCCTCCGCGTCGCCGTCGGCCACCGCCGCCGTGCACGGCGCGGTCGCCCCGCTGCTGCCCGTGGACGACCCGGCCGGCGACCCCGGACCGGCGACGCTCACCTGGACGCTCGACAAGCGGGCGACGGAGCGGCTGGTGGCGTGGCACGGGTGCGCGCAGCGGCTCGAAGCGGTCCTGCTGTCGGCGTTCGCCGATGCCATGTCGGCCTGGAGCGGTCAGCCCAGCCTCGGGGTGGAGGTGGAGACGCACGGGCGGGAGACCGGCGGCGACGCGGGCCGGTATCTGGACACGATCGGCTGGTTCACCGCCGTGAAGTGGGTGGCGCTCGACGCCCCCGGCGGCCGGGGCGGGCTCGACGGGGCGGACCGGGCGCCGGAGGTCGAGCGCCGGCTGCGGGAGGCCGAGCAACTGCCGATGGACGTCGACGGCATCCGCCCGGAGGTCGCCTTCAACTTCCTCGGTACGTTCCGGCTGCCCGACGAGCCGTCCCTGGGCTGGTCGGTCGCCGACGAGCAGGCCGGTGCGGCCCGCTGCGCCACCGGGGACTCGCTCTACCGCGTCCGGCTCACCGCCCGCGTCGTCGAGGGCAGGCTGGTGGCGGACCTCGTGTACGCGTGGCCCCGGCTGTCCCACGAGAACGCGGACCGGGTCTTCGCGGGCTTCGCCCGCGAGGTGGCCGCCGCGGCCGGCGCCACGGCTCCCCCGCACGTCAGGGCGGCGGTGTCGACCTCCGGCCAACTGCTGCACACCGGCGTGCCGGCGCCCCGTAGCGGCTGGCGAATACTGCGCGAGCCGGCCCGCGTGCTGCTCACCGGGGCCACCGGCTATCTCGGCGGCCATCTGCTGACCGCGCTGGCCGAGCGGGGCGCGCGGGTCACCTGTCTGGTGCGCGGCGAGAGCGACGCGGACGCGGCGCGCAGGCTCGGCGGCGTCGACGCGGTCGCCGGCGACATCGACCGGGAGGGGCTGGGCCTGTCCCCCGCCGGTCTCGCCCGGGCCCGGGAGGCCCAGGTCGTGGTGCACGCCGCCGCGGACACCCGCCTGGTGGCCTCGCCCACCGAGCTGGAGCGGACCAACAACCTCGCGGTCCGGCGGCTGCTGGCCTGGGTCGACGCGGAGGCCCCCGCGGCCCGCTTCCACCACGTGTCCACGCTCGCCGTCTCGGGTGGCGTGGACGGGCCCGTACGCCGGTTCAGCGAGGCCGATCTGAGGATCGGTCAGGATTTCCGCACGCCGTACGAGAGGGCGAAGTTCCGGGCCGAGGAGACCGTGCGCGCCTGGGCCGCGACGGGCCGTCAGGCGTACGTCCACCGCAGCGGCCACATAGCGGCGCACAGCCGCACCGGCGCGTTCCAGCGCAATGTCCAGGACAACCGGATCTACCAGACCGTGCGCGGCTACGTGCTGGCCGGGGCGGCGCCGAGCCGGCCGTCGACGACCTTCGAGTTCTCGTACGTCGACACGGTGGCGGCGGGGATCGCGGCGATCGCGGCCCATCCTTACGCCGCGCCGGGCGTCTACCACGTCGAGACGCCGCACACGGTGGCCCACGACGATCTGGTGACCTGGATGATCGAGCACGGCTATCCGATCAGCCTGACGGACGACGACACGTTCGCGGCGGCGCTGGCCCGCGCCGAGCGGGACGATCCGACGACGGCCCGGCTGGCGTCGACCTGGTTCCAGCTCGGCGACCGCAACGTCGCCGTGGACAGCGCGTGGACGACGTCCGTACTCGACCGGCTCGGCGTGCGGTTCGCCGAGCCGAGCCCGCGGTGGTGGTCCGCGGCCCTGTCCTGGGCGGCCGCCGCCGGTTTCCTGCCGACGCCGGCCCTCTCCCCGCAACTGACCCGATGACCGCCGCCCTTCTCCCCCCAACTGATCCGAAGATCGCCGCCCCTCTCCCCCCGACTGACCCGACGACCGCCGCCCCTCTCCCCCCAACCGATCCGAAGACCGCCGCCCCTGTGACCGCACCCGTTCCAACAGAAGGTGAAGCCATGTCCCAGCTGTCCCCCGTGCTCAAGCAGGCCACTCCCGTCGTCGCCACGCGGGGTGAGGGGATGTACCTCTTCGACGCCGAAGACCGGCGCTATCTCGATTTCACCTCGGGGGTCGGCGTCACCAACACGGGCCACTGCCATCCGCGGGTGGTCGAGGCCGTGCGGCGGCAGGCGGGCCAGTTGATCCACGGGCAGTACACGACGGTGCTGCACGACCAGTTGCTGACGCTCACCGAGCGGCTCGGCGACGTGCTGCCGCCCGGACTGGACTCGCTGTTCTACATGAGTTCCGGCAGTGAGGCGGTGGAGGCGGCGCTGCGGCTCGCCCGGCACGCCACCGGCCGGCAGAACGTGATCGTCTTCGAGGGTTCGTTCCACGGCCGCACCATGGGCGCGGCGGCGATGACGACGGCGGGACACCGCTTCCGCGCCGGGATCGGTCCGGTGATGCCGGGGGTCGCGGTGGCCCCGTTCCCGGACGCCTTCCGGCTCGGTATGAGCGAGGAGGAGGCCGTCGAGCACGCCCTGCGCGGGCTGGACCGGGTGCTGGCCACCGTCAGCGCGCCGGAGGAGACGGCGGCGATGTTCATCGAGCCGGTGCTGGGCGAGGGCGGGTATGTGCCCGCGCCCGCTGGGTTTCTGACGGGGCTTCGGGAGCGCGCGGACCGGCACGGGATTCTGCTGGTCTTCGACGAGATCCAGACCGGGTTCGGCCGGACCGGGAAGTTCTGGGCCCACCAGTACAGCGACGGTCTCGTGCCGGACATCCTGACCACCGCCAAGGGGCTGGCGAGCGGTTTCCCGCTCTCCGCGATCGCCGCGCCGACCGCGCTGATGGCCAAGGCGAGGCCGGGGTCGCACGGCGGTACGTACGGCGGCAACGCCGTGGCGTGCGCCGCGGCGCTCGCGACGCTCGACGTCATCCGCGACGAGCGGCTGGTGGAGAACGCCGCCGAGCAGGGGCAGCGGCTGGCGGACGGGCTGCGCGGGATCGCCGCCGACGCCCCGGCCATCGCGGACGTACGGGCGCTGGGGCTCATGGCCGGCAGCGAGTTCTGCGGGCCGGACGGCTCGCCCGACGCGGCGGCCGCGCAGCGCGCCCAGCGCGCCGCCAGTGACCTCGGCCTGCTGCTGCTCCCTTGCGGGGTGCACGGCAATGTCATCCGGATGATCCCGGCGCTCGTGGTCACCGCCGAGCAGATCGACGAGGCGCTGAGCCTCTGGGCCAAGGCCGTCTCGTCGTCCGCCGCGACCGCGGCCGCGGAGTGAACGACCGCAAGTCCGCACGACTCCCGAAGGGATTGATCGCACCATGACCGGAACCACGATCGGCGACATCGGCTGGACCAGTGAGTACCTGGAGTCCGCACGCGATGTGTGGTCGCTGTCGGTCGACGACGCAGACCGGCGGCTGCTGGGGGCCGACGCGCTGGCCGAGCGCTGGGGCGCGGGCGAGCGGGCCCATACGGCCGTGCGCTCGTTCATCGGGCGGAGCCTGGACGCGGTGGGGTTCGTGAACGTCCGCAACGTCATCTCCCCGGACGCGCCCGACGCCGACCTCATCACCCAACTGTCGTTCGTTCTCCGGGACGTGGCCGGGGCCATCCCGCAGAACGCCCAGGGCGACCTGTGGACCATCCTGCGCGACCGCGAGGGCGACGGCGCCACCGAGCTGGGCTTCCACTGCGACACCTGCGACCTGCTGGTGCTGCTGTGCCTTCAGCCGGCCGCGGACGGCGGCGGCAACACCAAGCTGGCCAGCGCCCGGCACGTCCACGACATCATCGAACGGGAGCGTCCGGACGTACTCGCCCTCCTCAAGGAGGAGTGGACCTTCGACCGGACCGGCCGCGCGGGTCAGCAGATCGTCACCACCCCCATCCTGTTCACCCAGGACGACGGGACGGTCGGCTGCTACTACCAGACCCGGACCGTACGGGCCTCCGCCGACCTCGGCGCCGAGCGACTGGCGGCGCTGGACTACCTGGACGAGGTGCTCTACCGCCCGGAGATCGCCTTCGGGATGCGGCTGGACGCGGGCGACCTGCTGATGATCCGCAACAGCCGTGTGCTGCACGGCCGTTCGCCCTACATCGACGTCCCCGGTCCGCAGTCCCGGCGGATCCTGCGCGCTTGGATGAACGAGCGGTGAGCGCCGAGAACAAGATCGCCGTCGTCACGGGCGGCGGCAGCGGACTCGGCCGGGCCAGTGCGCTCGCCCTGCTCGACCAGGGCTGGTCGGTCGCGCTGGCCGGCCGCCGCAAGGAGGTGCTGGAGGAGACCGTCGCGGCCTCGGGCGCCGGCCCGGACCGGGCGATCGCAGTCCCCACGGACATCAGGTATCCGGGCGAGGTCGCGGCCCTGTTCCAGACCGTACGGACCCGGTTCGGCCGACTGGACCTGCTGTTCAACAACGCGGGCGCGGCCGTGCCGCGCCGACCGGTGGCGGACGTGGACTTCGAGGACTGGGGCCGGGTGATGGACACCACCGTCACCGGCACGTTCCTCTGCGCGCAGGAGGCGTTCCGCATGATGCGGGACCAGTCGCCGCAGGGCGGACGCATCATCAACAACGGTGCCCCGTCCGCGCATTCGCCCCGCCCGAACGCCGTCGCCTACACCACCGCCAAGCACGCGGTGCTCGGACTGACCCGCGGCCTGTCGCTGGACGGCCGCCAGTACGGCATCGCCTGCGGGCAGATCGACGTCGGAAACGTGACCCCGGTCGACGGCAGCCCGCAGCCGCCCGCGATGCAGGGCGACGGGACGATGGCCGTCGAGGCGACGATCCCCGTGGAGCGCTTCACCGAGGCGCTGCTGCTGATGGCGTCGATGCCGCTCGACACCAACGTGCAGTTCCTCACGGTCCTGCCCACGACCATGCCCTTCATCGGCAGAGGGTGAGGCGGTGCCATGCTGATCAGCGCTCGTTCCTTCGACGAGTACCGTGCGATGTTCGCGCTGTCGGACGACGACCTCGCGCTGCGCGTCCTGGACTGCCCCGGCGGGTCCGCGAGCTTCACGGCCCTGGCCGGGGAGCGCGGCACCGACGCCGTCGCCGTCGACCCCCAATACGGCGCGGAACGGGCCGGGTTGGGTGATCTGGTGGAGCGTGAGATAGCGCACAAGCACGCGTTCATGACGGAGAACGCCTCGAAGTTCGTCTGGAGCTGGTTCGGCGACGCCGAGCGCTACACCCGGCTGCGCACCGAGGCCGCCCGCACCTTCGCGGCCGACCTGCGCACCCGCCCGGACCGCTACGTCGAGGGCTCGCTGCCCAACCTGCCGTTCCCCGACCGCTCCTTCGATCTCGTGCTCAGCTCCCATCTGCTGTTCTCCTACGGGGCGCAGCTCGACGAGGCGTTCCACTTGAGTTCGCTGATCGAGCTGGCCCGCCTGGCCCGGCGGCAGGTGCGCCTGTTCC
This sequence comes from Streptomyces sp. NPDC050610, assembly GCF_040654875.1. Lineage (NCBI taxonomy): Bacteria > Bacillati > Actinomycetota > Actinomycetes > Kitasatosporales > Streptomycetaceae > Streptomyces > Streptomyces sp. NPDC050610. Next base: position 11,996 of record NZ_JBFAIV010000031.1, read on the forward strand.
CGCTGCTGCACCACACCAGCGACAAGCGTTACGAGCCGCTGGACCGGATGCGCAAGGCGCTCGACGGCTACGGCATCCCGTCGCGGCTCGACCGCGTCGACTACGCGTTCCAGCCCGGCAGCGACGAGATGCTCGTGCTGGAGTGCGCCGACCGGGGCGCGCTGCCCGCGTCCAGGGAGGGGGCGAACGCCCACGACCCGGTCCGGTGGCGCCACCTCGGGGACGCGGGCGGCCCCCCGGAGGTGGGCGCACAGCACCGGTAGGGCCGACCGGCTGCCCTGTCACGGACCTCCCCGGACAGGGCAGCCGGCCGGTCGGCGCCCCTGGCTCTCAGCGCCCGGCCGCCAGCACCCGCGCACCCGGCGCGCACCCCTCCTTGAGAGCGTCGAGTTCACGGGCCGGCAGCCGCCGGGAGGCGCCGCGCCGCCCGTTGTCGAGCAGCGCGCACCCGGCGTCGAGCCATTCCGGCAGCGGTTCGACGCCGATGAATTCGGCGAGCCGCGTCAGCTCCTCGCGGGGAGCGTCGAGCAGTTCCTCGTAGGCGAGCCGGGTGCGCAGTTCGGCGGGCACCTCGCCGAGATGCGCCTCCCCCTGGGCCACGAGCTCCGACCACAGCGCGCCGAACCCTTCGAGCGGCAGGTCGCGGTCGCGTACGAGCGCGGGGTCGAAGCGGTGGCCGAGCAGCGCCGACATCTCGGGCGGCAGCGCGCGTACGTCGTCCTCGGTCAGCTCCTTGAGGTCCCGGACCCCGGCCCGGTCTCTGAGCTCCCGCAGCAGGAAGATCATCCGGAACCCCGTGTGCCGGCTCATGGACAGCGCGCAGTCGGGCCCGTCCCTGAACAGATGCACGAACCGCGCCCGCGGAAACGCGGCCCGCAGACGCGGCACGAAATGCGTCGAATACCCCGACCGCTCGACCACCGCGCCATGCCCGAACCGCGCGCACAACGTCTCGAACAACGCCTCGTAGTGCCGGGCCGCGCTACGGACCGGCCAACACGTGACCTCCCCTTCGAGCACGTCGAACAGCCCGTCGGGGTCATCGGTGAGGTGCGGCAGCACCATCAGGGAGAGCGCGGGAATCCCGGTGGTCTCCACCCCGAACCGCCCCGGCTTGCGGACGTAGACGAACTCCGGCAACGGCACACCGCTGCGCGTCATCGCGTCGAAGACCCGATTGGGCTCCGCGAGAAGCCGCCAGAACGCCCCGCCGTCGAGCTCCCCCTCGGGCAGCCCGCCCGAACCCACCGAAGCCATCAGCTCGCTGAGGCTGAGCACATCCGGATGCGCGTTCACGATGTGGGACAGCGCGGTCGAGCCACTGCGTCCCGTGCCGACGACGAAGGTCAGAGTGCGCAAAGCCGTTCCCCTTCCAGGACATCGGGTGCCACCGTCCGCCTGGTGATCGCCCGCGCCCATCCTTACCCACGGTGACGCGGGCGACCCGGCCCGTGTCGGCCGACCGGAAAGGACGGTCAGCGGCCCGCTCGACGGTCGGAGCGCGGCAGCACCACAGCCCCCGAAGCCTCCGAAGCCTCCGAAGCCTCCGAAGCCTCCGAAAACAGCGAAAGGCCGCACCAGATTCCTCTGATGCGACCTTCTGACCTGCGACTCTTTCGAGTCGGGACGACAGGATTTGAACCTGCGACCCCTTGACCCCCAGTCAAGTGCGCTACCAAGCTGCGCCACGTCCCGATGCTCACCCGGCCCCGGCTGTTGCCCTGGCCGACCGCGCACGAGAACGATACCGCACTTCGGCAGGTGGTCGCTCCCACCTTCTGACCTGTGGGTCTTCGGGTGGCGAGGGGGCGTGTCCGGGGGCGGGTGAGTAGGTGTACTCATGTGCGCATGTCACCGGTCGGACACGCTACGCGTATGAGCACTCCATCGATCCAGCGGCCGACGACGGCCGCGTTCTTCGTTCAGGCCGCGATCTCCTTCGGGCTGTCCCTGACCGCGCTGGCGATCGGCATCGCGAAGCTGCCCGTGGGGGCGTGGGAGCGGGCGTTCCTCGCGCTGGGGCTGATCTTCGTCGTGTCGTCGGCCTTCACGCTGGCGAAGTGCGTGCGGGACCGGCAGGAGGTGGAGGAGGTGACCAACCGGGTGGACAAGGCCCGGATCGACAAGCTGCTGGTCGAGCAGGACGTGTTCAAGCCCGGCGGGGTCTGAGCACGCCCTGTCCCGGCGAGGGCCGGCCGCTCATACCTCGGCCGTGCCTCCGAGGCCGGGGTGCGCGTCCGCGATCTTGCGGGGAGCTACCTGGCGCCAGGAGTCGGCGAGGATGGCCCGTAGCTCCCCGGCGTCCTCGACGGCCGTGAGCCGCACCCGCAGCCAGTCGTAGTTGTCGTCGTGTCCCGGCCGCAGGAAGAACTTCTGCGGCTCCGCCGCGATCAGCTCCGCGCGCTCTTCCTTCGGGCACTTGACACCCACGGAGGCGTCGTCGTCCGCGAGGGAGGCGAAGATCTTGCCGCCGACGCGGAAGGTGGGCAGGCCCCAGGCGAGTTTCTCCTGTGTTTCGGGGAGCGAGAGCGCGATGGCGCGGACATCCTCGGCGGTGGGCATCAGGGCCTCTCCGTTCAGCCGTTCGTGGCGATACCGGGGCGCGCCGTCGGGTGGCGTGCCGGTCCGGGATGGATCAGTACGGTACGAACGACCGTAGTGCCCGGCACTCACAACGGCGCCGACGGCGACGGGCCCTCCGCGCGTCTTCGGTGCGTCCTTCACGCGTCTTCCGCGTTCAGGCGGTTCGCGCGCCGGTTTCGATGATCTTGTGACGCGGTGTTGACCAAGGACCCGGGCGGGAGGCAACCTGCCGAGGTCCCACCCCTGACCCGCACGATCCCCGCGCCCCAGGAGGACAGTTGGCCACCGCCGACCCCACGGATACCCCCGAACCCTCAGCGCTCTCCCGGCGCAGGTTCCTCCAGGCGGCGGCCGGCACCGCCGCCGCGGCGGGCACCGCAGTGGCCATCCCTTCGGAGGCGCTGGCCGCCGGGACGGCCACCGCCTCCGAAGGGGCGTCCACGGCGACCGCGCCGGCCACGCTGTCGTTCACCGCGGCCACGAACGGCTCCGGCACCCTCTCCCCCGCCGGCGACCGCCTCGTCGTCGAGGTCCAGAACATCCTGTGGTCCGTCCCCCGCGAGACCTCGGGAGGCCGGAAGGCACACGAACCCGGTAAGGCCGTTCCCCTCACGCAGCCCGATCTGGAGCCCACGCGTCCGGTCTTCTCGCCGGACGGGCGGACGCTCGCCGTCTGCGCGTACCGGGGCGGCGGCTTCCACATCTGGACACTGCGCCCCGACGGAAGCGGGCTCCGGCAGCTCACCGACGGGCCGTGGGACGACCGCGGCCCGTCCTGGTCGCCCGACGGCACCCGGATCGCCTTCGCCTCCGAGCGGGGCGGCGACCCGGTGACCGGCAGTCCGTACCGCGTCTGGGTGGCGGAGGTGCGGACCGGGGCGCTGCGGCAGATCACGGGGCTCGCGGGGCAGGACGGCCCCCTTCAGGACGGCGCGTGGGAGGACTTCGATCCGTCCTGGTCGCCGGACGGCGCGCGGCTGCTGTTCGTACGGGCGAAGGTCGCGGGGTCCGCGCTGGAGGCCCGTACGGTCGCGTCCGTGCCGGCCGACGGCGGGGGCACGGTCAAGGCCGAGCGCACGGAGAGCGCGGACGTGCAGGTGATGACCCCGGCGCTCTCCGCGGCGGGGCGGCTCGCCTATCTGCGGACCGCCGCCGCGGCCACGTCCGGGCGCGGGACCTGCACCCTGGTCGTGGACGGCGAGGCGGTGCCGGTCCACGGCGACGTGGCCCCGGTGCCGGTGCGCTGGGTGTCGCGGGACGAGGTGCTGCTGACGGTGGACGGGCAGTTCCGGTTGGTACGACCGGACAAGCCCGACGCGGGGACGGCGATCCCCTTCAAGGGGAGCCTGTCCGTGGACCGGCCCCGCTACCGCGTCAAGCGCTACGACTTCGACGGCTACGGGGTCCGCCCGGTGCGCTCCCTGCATCTGCCCGCACTGTCCCCGGACGCCCGGCAGGTCGCTTTCGCGGCCCTCAACTCCCTCTGGGTGGCCGATGTTTCTGGCGGCAGGCCGCGCCGGATCGTACGGGCCGACCCGACCCGGTACGTGCTGGCCCCGTCCTGGACGGCCGACGGCAAGGCGCTCGTCTACGCGGACGACCGTGACGGGCTGCTCGCCGTGCGCCGCCGCGACCTCGCCTCCGGGAAGGAGACGGTGCTGGCCGAGGGCGGCCGGGTGCACCCGGCGCTCTCGCCCGACGGCAAGCGGCTCGCCGCCGTCGACATGTCGGGAAACCTGGTCGTGCGCGAGCTGGCGAGCGGCGCGGAGCGGGTGCTGGCCGCCCCGATGGGCGGCGGCGGGCTGCCCGGCAGACCGAGCTGGTCCCCCGACGGCCGCTTCATCGCCCTGTGCGACCGCAACCGGCTCAATCAGCGGTTCCGGGAGGGGTACAACCTCATTCGCGTCGTGGACGCGGCGACCGGGAAGGACCGGCTGCACGCCGCGGCCCCGCACGTCTCGATCTCCGACCGCTACGACTCCGGCCCCGTGTGGTCACCGGACGGCCGCTCGATGGCGCTGATCATCGAGTCCGCGCTGTGGGTGCTGCCGGTACGGCCCGACGGCACGCCGGACGGGGCGCCCCGGCGGCTCACTGACGAGGCCGCCGACCATCCGTCCTGGTCCGGCGATTCGCGTTCGCTGATGTATCTGTCGGCCGGGCGGCTGCGGCTCCTGGACGTGGCGGGCCGCACGGCGCGTACGGTCCGCGTTCCGCTGGACTACCGGCGGCCCCGGCCCGCCGACACCGTCGTGCAGGCCGGGAAGTTCTGGGACGCCACGGGCGACGAGGTCCGCGAGAACGTCGACGTGGTGGTGCGGAACGGTCGGATCGCCGCCGTCGAGCCGCACCGGGCGGGCCGGCGCGGCAAGCACATGGTCGACGCGTCGGAGCGCACCGTCATCCCCGGCCTGTGGGACTCGCACACCCACCCGTGGCAGAGCACCTACGGCGGGCGGCAGACGGCGCTCCAGCTCGCGTACGGCATCACCACGGCCGTCGCGCTCGGCGGCTTCGCGTACGAGGAGGCCCGGGTCCGCGAGGCGGTGTCGGCGGGCGGGCTGGCCGGGCCGCGGCTGCTGTCGACCGGCGAGCTGCTGGACGGCTCGCGCGTCGCGTACAGCATGGGCCGCGCCCACCGCACCCGGGACGGGCTGCGCCGGTCCCTGGACCGGGCGTCCGCACTGGACTGGGACTTCGTCAAAACCTATGTCCGCGCGCCCTCTTGGGTGATGAAGGAGGCCGCTGAGTTCGCCCACGAGGAGCTGGGGGTGCGCAGCGGCAGCCATCTGTGCACGCCGGGCATCCAGGTCGGGCAGGACCTGACGACCCATCTTCAGGCGACGCAGCGGCTGGAGTTCGGTCACGCGGTGACCGCCAACGGGTATGCCTACGAGGACGTGGCGGACATCTACACGGCCACGGACTTCCACATGGTGGCGACGATCTTCACGTCCACCCCGCTGATCGGCGCGTCGCCGGAGCTGGCCGACGACCCTCGGGTCACGACGCTGATGCCGCCCTGGGACAGCGCGCTCGTCAAGCAGACGGCCGGAACGCCGCCGACCGACGAGCAGTTGGCGGCGGCGCAGCGGGAGATCGACGTCTACCGGCGGGTGCTGGCCGGCGGCGGGCTCGTCGCGCTCGGCACCGACTCGCCGCTCGTTCCCGTCGGCCTCTCGCTCCACATGGGGCTGCGGGCGCTGCACCGCTGCGGCCTGACCGCCGCTCAGGCGCTGCGCATGGCGACGATCCTGCCCGCCCGCGTCTACGGCGCGGACCGCGACCTGGGGACGCTGGAGGTCGGCAAGCTCGCCGACCTGGCGGTGGTGGACGGCGACCCGTTCACGGACTTCGACTCGCTCGTACGGACGGTGTCCGTGCTGCGCGGCGGGGTGCCGTACGAGCAGCGGAAGCTGGTCGGCGCGTACGAGGCGACGCACGCGGCGACGAAGCGGGCGGCGGCGCATCACGACGACGAGGGTTGGCTGGCGGTCGGGCGTCAGCTGCGCCGCGACTCGTGCTGCGACATGGACGGCTGAGCGACGGGCGGGGGCGCTCCGGCCGGGCGCCCCGCTTGAGCGGGACCACGAGGGGCCGCTTCGGTCCTCTCAGCGGCCGTGGGGCGTTCTCGTCGGCCGTGTAGCGTCCTCGCCGACTGTGGCACGTCCTTGCCGACCGCCTTCGGCGGCGACATTCTGGGGCACGTGCACGCCGCCCCGCCGCCCCTCCCGCCCGCCGATCATGTTCTCTCCCCGCGTACGGGCTGGACCCGGGCGCACTGGGAGGCGATGGCCGACCGCCTCCTCGACGCGCTCGTGCCGTATGCCACGCCGGGCCGCGCGCAGTACCGGCTGCCGGGCCGGACGAGCTGTTCCGGTTCGGTGTCGGACGGCTTGGAGGGTTTCGCCCGTTCCTTTCTGCTCGCGGCGTTCCGACTGGCCGGCGGCGGCCCGCCCGATGGCCGGGCGAGCCGTGCCGAGCGGCTGGCCGAGCGGTACGCGGCCGGGTTCGACGCCGGTACGGACCGTGCGAGCGGCGAGGCGTGGCCCGCGATCGCCGACCGTTCGCAGCAGATGGTGGAGGCCGCGTCGATCGCCGTCGGGCTGTCCGAGTCGCGCCCGTGGATCTGGGACCGGCTGGACGGCGAGGTTCAGGAGCGGGTCGTCGACTGGCTCGGCGGCTTCTCCGGGCGTCCGACCCACGACAACAACTGGCGGCTCTTCAAGGTGATCACCACTCAGTTCCTGGCCTCGGTCGGGGCGCCGTACGCGCGGGCCGACGTCGAGGAGGGCCTGGACCGCATCGAGGACTGGTATGTCGGCGACGGCTGGTACAGCGACGGCGACGGCCGGAACTTCGACTTCTACGTCGGCTGGGCACTGCACTTCTACCCGCTGCTGTGGTCGCGGATGGCGGGCGGCGACGACGGCGGGCGGACCGCGGTCTACAAGGAGCGGCTGGCCCGGTTCCTCGCCTCCTACCCGCAGTTCTTCGGCGGCGACGGCGCGCCCGTGCACCAGGGCCGGTCGCTCACCTACCGGTTCGCGGCCGTGGCCCCGGTGTGGATGGGCGCGCTGGCCGACTGCTCGCCACTGGCGCCGGGGCTGACGCGCCGTCTGGCCTCTGGAGCGCTGCGGCACTTCGCCGAGCGCGGCGCGCCGGACGGCCGCGGGCTGCTCACCCTCGGCTGGTACGCGCCTCATCTGCCCACCACCCAGGCGTACTCCGGGCCGGCATCGCCCTACTGGGCCGCGAAGGGCTTCCTCGGCCTGCTGCTGCCGCCCCGCCATCCGGTCTGGACGGATCGTGAACTCCCGCTGCCCGTGGAGGAGTCGGACCAGTACACGGCGCTGCCCGCGCCGGGCTGGCTGCTGCACGGCACGCGAAGCGACGGCATCGTACGGCTCGTCAACCACGGCAGCGACCACCAGCCGCCCGACGACGGAAGCGGCGGGGAGGGCGGCGACGACCCGCACTACGCCAAGCTCGCCTACTCCTCGGCCACCGCCCCCGAGACCGCGCCGCACGCCTGGGCGCACGCCGTCGACAACCACATCGCGCTCCTCACCCCGGCCGGCACCCCCTCCCGGCGCCGCCGTATCCATCCTCTGACCTGTGCGGGTCGCACCGCGTCCTCCTGGTACCGGGCCGAGCTGCCCGGCGACGCCCGCGCGCACCGCGTCCAAACGACGACGCTGGCGCACGGGCCGTGGGAGATCCGGGTGCACCGCGTCGACGCCCCGCCCGGCGCCGGGGTCCGCGAGGGCGGGTACGCGGTGGCCGGCGCCGAGCCGCCGGAGACCGAGTCGGGGGCGGGCTGGGCCCTCGCCCGTACGGCCGGGGGCCTGGTGAGCGCCGTGGTGGCGCTGTACGGCTGGACGGAGTCCGCCGTCCGCCGCGAGGCCGGGGCCAACGCCTTCGGGCCGCACTCCGCCACCCCGTACCTCGCCTTCTCCGGTCACCCGGGCGGCCGTACGGTCCATGTCACGCTCGCCGTGCTCACGCGGGACGGCAGCGTCGATCCGCGGGCTCTGCGGGACGCCGTCTCCGTGACGGTGACGGGTGATCAGGTGACTGTCTTGCTGCCAGGATCGCCGCCAATCATCGATGACTCGCCCGGTTTTCCCGGTTCATCCCCGCCCGGCGGCCCTGTCCTCTTGTCCTGAACGTCGCCATACCGCAGCGTTGGCGAGTGCACCGTGTGGCCGACGGGCGGCACGGGACGGGAAGAGCCGCTGGGTGAGGAGAAGGATGAGCCAGGCACCGCGCACGCCGGTCCCTTTCGGCGAGGACGACCCTTACGACACCGGCGCGACCGCCCCTGACGGCGGCTTCGGCGCGGAGACTCCCGACGGCCGATTCGGCGCGGACTCCTCTGGCGAGGGCGTCCCTTACTACGAGGACGTCTCGCCCGGCGCCGGAACCCTGCCGCCCCGCGCGTGGACAGCGGCCACCGACGCGGCGCGGCTGCGGCTCGGCGGGAAGTGGCGGTTCCGGCTGTCGCCGTCCGCCACGGCGGCCGGGGACGGCTTCGCACAGCCCGGCTTCGACGCCGCGCGCTGGGACGAGCTGCCCGTACCCGCGCACTGGTCGCTGCACGGCTACGGCGCGCCCGCCTATACGAACACCGGCTATCCCTTCCCCGTCGACCCGCCCCGGCTGCCGGACGAGAACCCGACCGGGGACTACCTGCGCGCCTTCGACCTGCCCGAGGAGTGGCCCGCCGGCGAGGAGGCCGTGCTGCGCTTCGAGGGCGTGGAGTCGTGCGCGCGGGTGTGGCTGAACGGACAGGAGCTCGGTCACTTCAAGGGGAGCCGGCTGCCGCACGAGTTCGCCGTCGGCGCTCTGCTGCGGGCGCGCGGCAACGTGCTGGCGGTGCGGGTGCACCAGTGGTCGTCGGGGAGTTACCTGGAGGACCAGGACCAGTGGTGGCTGCCGGGCATCTTCCGCGAGGTGACGCTGGAGCGGCGGCCCGAGGGCGCGGTCCGGGACTTCTTCGTGCACGCCTCGTACGACCACACGAGCGGCGCGGGGACGCTGCGGGTGGAGTGCGATCCTCAAGGCCGGGTGCTGGTGCCGGAGTTGGGGATCGACATGGCCACGGGCGAGTGGACGAGCCTGGCGGTGGAGCCCTGGACCGCCGAGACGCCGCGGCTGTACGCCGGTGAGCTGGTGACCGACGGCGAGCGGATTCCGCTGCGCGTCGGCTTCCGGACGGTGGTGGTGGCGGACGGCGTGCTCAGGGTCAACGGGCGCCGGGTCCTGTTCCGGGGCGTCAACCGGCACGAGTTCCATCCGGAGTCGGGCCGGGCCCTGGATCTGGAGACGATGCGCCGCGATCTGCTGCTGATGAAGCGTCACAACATCAACGCCGTCCGCACCAGCCACTATCCGCCGCACCCGGCCTTCCTCGGGCTCTGCGACGAGCTGGGGCTGTGGGTGGTGGACGAGTGCGACCTGGAGACGCACGGCTTCCACGCCCTGGGGTGGCGCGGCAATCCGGTGGACGACGAGCGGTGGACCCCGGCGCTGCTGGACCGCGCGGCGCGGATGGTGGAGCGGGACAAGAACCATCCGTCGGTGGTGATGTGGTCGCTGGGCAACGAGAGCGGGTCGGGGGCCGGCCTGTCGGCGATGGCGCGGTGGATCAGGGACCGCGACCCGTCGCGCCCGCTGCACTACGAGGGCGATCCGTCCTGCCGCGACACGGACGTCTATTCGCGGATGTACGCCGACCACGCCGAGGTCGACCGGATCGGCCGGCGTACCGAAGAGCCTTACGGCGATCCGGAGTTGGACGAGAGGCGTCGGAGTCTGCCGTTCATCCTCTGCGAGTACGCGCACGCGATGGGCAACGGGCCGGGCGGGCTGTCGGAGTATCAGCGCCTGTTCGAGGCGCATGAGCGGTGCCAGGGCGGGTTCGTGTGGGAGTGGATCGACCACGGCATCGTGCGGTACGCACCGGATGGGCAGCGGTACTTCGCGTACGGCGGCGACTTCGGCGAGGAGCTGCACGACGGCAACTTCTGCTGCGACGGGCTGCTGTTCCCGGACCGTACGCCGTCGCCCGGCCTGGTGGAGTTCAAGAAGGTGGTCGAGCCGGTACGGATCGAGGCCGGTCCGGGTGCGGGCACCGTCCGGATCGCCAACGGGCACGACTTCGCCGACCTGTCGCACCTGGCGTTCTCCTGGTCGTACGAGGTCGAGGGCGTCGCCGTCGCCTCGGGGACGCTTGACGTTCCGTCACTGGCGCCCGGCGAGAGCACGGAGCTGAAGCTGCCCGCTCCCCCGCCTTCCCCGCTCACGGGCGAGGCGTGGTGGACCGTACGGGCTGCCCTGGCCGAGCCCGCCGCGTGGGCGGCGGCCGGACACGAGGTGGCATGGGGTCAACTTCCGGACGGGTCGAGGCCGTTGGAGAGCGGCGAGCCCAGGAGGAGTCCCGGCGTCGCCGCGCCTCGGCCGGGCGCGGGTGAGACTCTCGTGCTGGGCCCCGGTGTCTTCGACGCTGCCACCGGGGCGCTCCGCGCGCTGGGCGGCTTCCGCGTCGGGGGCCCGCGCCTCGACGTGTGGCGCGCGCCGACCGACAACGACGAGGGCGCGCCCTGGCAGAGCGAGGTGCGGCACGGGCCGATGTGGCGGCGGATCGGGCTGCACCGGATGCGCCACCGGGTGGACTCGGTGCGGGCCGGGAGCGACGCCCTGGTCGTACGGGCGCGGCTCGCCCCGGCCGCGAGCGGGCTCGGGCTGCGCGCGGAGTACCGCTGGACGTCGGACGGCGAGCGGCTGTCCCTGGCGGTGACGGTGGCGCCGGAGGGCGACTGGCCGTGCCCTCTGCCCCGGCTCGGCGTGCGCATGGATGTCCCCGGGGAGCTCGGCGAGGCGGAGTGGTTCGGCGGCGGGCCGGGCGAGGCGTACCCGGACACCCGGGCCGCGTCGCGCGTCGGCAGGCACGCGATGCCGGTGGACGCGATGCAGACCCCGTACGTGCGTCCGCAGGAGAACGGCGCGCGGGCGGACGTGCGGTGGGCTCGGCTCGGCCGCGGGGACGGGGCGGGCGTGCGGATCGACGGCGCTCCCGCCTTCTGGTTCACCGCGCGGCGCTGGACGGGCGAGCAGCTCGACGCGGCGGCGCACACCCCCGACCTGGTGCCGGGCGAGACGGTCCGGATCCATCTCGACCACGGCCAGCACGGGATCGGCACCCAGTCGTGCGGGCCAGGGGTGCTGGCGGAGCACTGGCTGCGGGCGGGGCCGGCGTCGTTCTCGTTCGCCTTCTCGACGACCGGCCCCGCCCTGTCGGCGCCCGCCGCTACTTCTTGATCTCGAAGGACTGCCCGTAGACCTTCCACTTCAGCGGCGGCTCCAGGCCGAGGTTGCCCGCCTTGAGGAAGACGCGCTGCTCGGTGTCGACGCGGCTGGTGTCGCTGTGCGCCTCCTCGCTCTGCATGGCCTTCTTGCGGGCGTCGAGGAAGGCGCCGATGTACGCCTTCTCGTCGCCGCCCTGCGCCGGGGTCTTGGCCTTGGACATGGCGGTCTTGCGGATGCCGCCGAAGCTGTACTTGTCGTCGCCGGGGCCGTGCATGACGATCGCGTCGTAGTAGGCGAACTGCCCGAGCGTGCCCACGCCGTCGGCCTTGCCCTGTTTGACGGCGGGGTTGAAGTAGACGCGGTCGCGCTCGGACTCCTGCGCGGCCTGGAACGTCTTGTCCAGGGCGGCCTTCTTCCACGCCTTCTCGAAGGGTGTGCCGAGGCCGGCGTGCGAGTCGCTGCCGTTGACCTTGCGCAGGGCGGGCAGGTACTTGGCGAGCGGGTTGTCGGGCTTGTTCTTGGTGTACAGCTCGACGAGTTCGAGCATGTCGCCGGTGCCCGAGGTGAAGCCGATGATGCCGCCGGTGTAGCCGCGGCCGTCGTCGATGTCCTCCAGGTAATCGAAGTAGTCGCGCCATTCGAGGCCGGAGTTCTCGGCGCTGGCGACCAGCTGCATCGCGATCTCCTTCTTCTTCGGGTCGTCGAGCCCGGTCGCCTTGGCGGCGGGCGCGGCGGCGCTCGTACGGGCCGTGGCCGCGTGCGTGGCCTCGGTCGCCTGGCCGACGCCGGCCAGGGCGAGCGAGGCGGGGAGCGCGATGGCCAGCCCTATCAGGGCGGTGCGGGCGGTCTTCGACTTCGGGGTGCGCGCGGGCATGCGGTGACTCCGTTCCCGTGTGGCTGTTAGGAAGCTTTCCTAACCATTGATAGCGGGCGCGTCACACCGGCCACAAGAGGTAGGACATGAACTCCGCCCCACGGCCGCCCGCGAGACCCCGACATGTCCCGACCACCCCACAACTGTCCCGCTGTTCCCAGGAGCCGGCCTCTCGTCCCACGCGGACGGCGGCCGCCCCTCACCCGGGGAACGGCCGCCGTCCAGGCCCTGACCTGCGCGGACGGTCAGTACAGGGTGCCGAGCGACTTCGGGTCGTAGGGATTGAGTTCGCCGGTGCGGCCGCTCAGCGTCTTCGCGGCCCAGTCCGGGTCGGCCAGCAGGGCGCGGCCGATCGCCACGACGTCGAACTCGTCGCGCTCCATCCGGTCCAGGAGCCTGTCGATGTCCGTGACATCGCCGCGCTCGTCCCGGTGCATGGTGATGAATTCGGTGCCGAGGCCGACCGACCCGACGCTGATGGCGGCCTTTCCGGAGAGCTTCTTGGCCCAGCCCGCGAGGTTGAGGTCCGAGCCCTCGAACTCCGGCAGCCAGTAGCGACGCGTGGAGCAGTGGAAGGCGTCGACGCCCGCCTCGGCGAGCGGGGCTAGGACGACCTCCAGCTCCTGCGGGGTTTCGGCGATCCGGGCCTGGTAGGCGCCCAGCTTCCACTGCGACATCCGGAAGACGATGGGGAATTCCGGCGAGACGGCCGCGCGGCAGGCGGCCGCGATCTCGGCAGCGAAGCGGCTCCGGGAGGCGAGGTCGCCGCCGTACGCGTCGTCGCGCCGGTTCGTGCGCGCCCAGAGGAACTGGTCGATGAGGTAGCCGTGGGCGCCGTGCAGTTCGATGCCGTCGAAGCCGCGGGCCTCGGCCGACGCCGCTCCGGCGGCGAAGGCCGCGATCACGTCGTCGATGTCCGCCGAGGTCATCGCCCGGCCCGGCGCCGACTCGTCCAGGGGAACGCCCGAGGGGCCGGCCCGCGGGGCCTCGGGCACCGGCGGCGCCCCGGCCGTGCGCGCCATGCCCACATGCCACAGCTGCGGCACGATCGCCGCGCCCGCGCGGTGCACCGCGTCGGCCACCCCGGCCCAGCCGGTCAGCGCGTCCTCGCCGTGGAACCGGGGGACGCTGTCGCTGGTCCCCGCCGAGTCATGGCCGACGTACGTGCCCTCGGTGATGATCAGCCCCACCCCGCCGGCCGCCCGGCGCGCGTAGTACGCGGCCACATCGGCGCCCGGCACGCCGCCGGGCGAGAACTGACGGGTCATCGGCGCCATGGCGAGCCTGTTGCGGAGGGCGAGGCTCCCCAAGGAGACGGGCCGGACGAGCACATTCGCGGCACGCTCGGCCGCACTGTCGGCACTGCTGGATATCACGGCATCCACCTTCGGCAATCGGGTGACCGGACTCGGAGCAACATGGTTCACTCGGGTCGAACCGGGCACCCGCCTCCCTGATTCCCGGAGCAGACCGCGGCGCCGCGACGGGCCGCATGCGCCTCCGCTCGACAGCCGGACTGCCATTGCGCCGACGGACCAGGGATCATGCCTTCTCGTACACGTCCTCATGACCTCATGATGGGAGGCAGGCCATGAGCACCCCTCACAGGCGCCGGAAGTGGCCGGTCGTCGTAGTGACCGTCCTGGCCGTCGTAGCGGTCGCGCGCTGCGGCCACAGCTCCGACGACTCGTCCGGATCGACCTCCACGCCCAAGGCGTCCGGGTCGCCGAAGGCCGGCACGACAAGCGCCGCGCCCACGCCGAAAGACGATCAGGACCCCACGCGGTACGGCCCGCAGGTCGTCACCTACGCCAAGAAGGCGGGCGTCAATCCGCGGCTCCTCATGGCGATCCTGTACGTCGAGTCCTACAAACCGCACGACCCCGAGCTGGAACGGGCCTGGCAGCGCATCAAGAAGGACTCCGCGTTCGGTATCGCGAACATGCACAAAGCCGCCTTCGACGAGGCCAAGCAGGGCCGTGACTTCGCGAACCGGAGCTGGCAGGACCTGCCCGGCAACCCGCGGCTGGCCATCGAGGCCGCGGCCTGGCACCTGCACGACCTCGCCGCTCAGCTGTCCGCCCAGCGCTCCGGCGGGCACACCAAGGACGAGCTGCTGGCGCTGGGCTACAACGCCGGCGCGGGGAACATGGCCGCGTTCGCCCGCGGCGCGAAGCCGGGCCCGGCGGCCCAGTCCTACCTGGACCGCCTGCACCAGAACTGGGACAAGGCGGGAGAGGCCGTGAAGCACCCCGGCTGACCCGGCGCGCGCCCCGGGGGCTCGCGGAGCGCGCGTACGGTCGGGCGTACCGGGCGCATGCCGGTGTACGGACGTACTGGGCACGCGTCCCGCACGCCGGCGTACGTACTGGACACACGCCCGCGTACGTCCGTACCGGACACGCGCCCAAGCGCCCCCGCCCGGTCGCTACGCCTGGAGCACGGCCTCCTCCGCCGGTCCCGACCGAGCCGCCCGCCCTGCCCGGTCCGTCCCCGCGAGCACCGGCCAGCCGCCCGCCGGGGCGGTCGCCGCCGCCCGCCACCACGGGTCGACCGGCAGCGGCGTGGCGGGTTCGAAGGGCTGGCCCGGGCGGGGGGTGGCGACCGTCGCCCCGGCGCGCTCGGCGGCGGCGACGGTGCCCTCGGCGGGCTCGTGCCACGGGTGCGGGGCGAGGTTGAAGGTGCCCCAGTGGATCGGCAGCATGACCCCGCCGGGCGCGCCGCCGATCTCCAGCGCCTCGCCGGGCGTCCCCGACGAGGCCCCCTGGAGGGCTCGGTGGGCGCGCATGCCCTCCTCGGGCGTCATGTGGATGTCCGGCCACATGTCGCTGTAGGCGCCGATCTGGATCATCGTCGCGTCGAACGGGCCGTACTCCGCGCCGATCTCGGCGAACCCCGGGAAGTACCCCGTGTCGCCGCTGTGGAAGATCCGGTGCTCGGGCCCGGCCACCACCCAGGAGGCCCACAGGGTGTGCTGGGTGTTGCGCAGCCCGCGGCCGCAGAAGTGCCGGGCCGGGGTCGCGGTGAGGGTGAGGCCCGCGATTTTGGCCGATTCCCGCCAGTCCAGTTCGGTCGTGCGCTCGGCCGGTACGCCCCAGTGCTCCAGGTGCGCGCCGATGCCCAGGGGCACGACGAAGCTCGTGCCGGTCCGGGCCAGCGCCCGTACGGACGGCATGTCCAGGTGGTCGTAGTGGTCGTGCGAGATGACGACGGCGTCCACCCGGCCCAGTTCGCGCAGCGGCACCGGCGCCGGGTGCAGCCGGCGGGGGCCCACGAAGGCGAACGGCGAGCAGCGCTGCCCCCACACCGGGTCGAAGAGCACCCGCCGCCCGTCGATCTCCGCCAGCACGGTGGAGTGGCCCATCCAGGTCAGCCGCAGCCCGGAGGCGGGCGGCTCGGCCAGGTCGGCGAGGGTCGTCGGGTGCACCGGCACGGTGCCGACCGGGGCGCGACTCGCGCGCTCCTCCTTCTTGAAGTACGTGGGCAGGAATTTCAGCATCGAGCCGGAGGGGGCGACCGAGGCCGCGACCGGGTTGGTGAACACCCCGTCGGCGAAGTTCGGCGACCGCCGAATGCGCGCCATCCGCTCTCCGGACGGGTCGGCCCCGAATGCGGCGGGTCGCAGCGCGTCGAGCGGGGAGGTTTTCGGGCGGGAGCCGGTCACGGCGCCTCCAGAGTGAGGGGGCAGGTCACCCCATTATCTGTACGGTGCGCGACCGCACGAGGTGATCTTCGACAGGTCGGCGGCCGGGCCGGGCCGGCGGGCCGCTCCGCGACGCCCCGCCGCGGTCCGGGCCCACCCCCGTGGTGCGGGCCCGGACCGGCCTCAGCACCTTCAACCGACGGGGCCCGCCCGGATGTTCCGCGCGGCCCGCTCCTTCGGCGGACACTTTCAAGCCGAGAGCGAACAGCGCGTTCGCGAGTCGGTCACATGCCGCTGACTCTCAGCGTGATATTGAGCCGTCCGGTCAGTCCGAGCGCGGGCGGAGCGGTCGCGGGGAGGGTGCGCGGCACGCCGTGATAGGCGAGCCGGGACGGGCCGCCGAAGACGAAGAGGTCGCCGCTGCGCAGTTCCACGTCCGTCCAGGGCCGCCCCTTGTCGCTCGTATTGCCGAACCGGAAGACGCACGCGTCGCCGAGGCTCAGCGAGACCACGGCCGCGTCCGACTTCTCGTCGCTGTCGCGGTGCATGCCCATCCGTGCGTCGGGGCCGTAGAAGTTGATCAGCGCGATGTCGTACGGCTCCGGGCCGGCCCCGAGCGCGTCCTTGGCCGCGCGCTGCGCCAGTTCCCGCAGCCAGCCGGGGAAGGGCTTGACGGGCGCGCCGTCGCCGTCGACGACGGTACGGGCGTAGCCGTAGGGGAACCAGTGCCAGCCGAGCCCGACGGTCCGCACCGACATCTCGCCGCCGTTCGGCATCGTCACGGTCCGCAGCCCGGCGGGCGGCCTGGCCCACTCGCGGCACGCGTGCAGCAGCCGCGTCTGCTGGTCGGAATCCAGCCACCCCGGCACGTGGACCGCACCGGGCGCCGGCTCCGTGACCGGTCGGGGGAAGAGTTCGCCGTCGACTGTCATGCCTCCATGGTCCTCGACGCTCCCCGGCACGCGCGGTGTGCGGCGGGCGCTTACGGTCGCCCCATGGACTTCAACATCACCGGGGAGGAGGAGGCGCTTCTCCTGCGGGTCGACGAGCGCCTGACGGCGGGCGACAGCCCGTCGGAGGACGAGCTGGCCGAGGAGCTGGGGGACGAGGCGCGCGGCCAGTTGCGCTCATTGGCGGACAAGGGCTGGCTCTCCCTGGACCGGGCGTCCGAGGGCGGCCCGGTGACGGTCCGTGCGCTCACCCCCTTGGCCCAGGCGGCGGTGTCGAACCGACGGGACGTCGGGGAGTGAGCGGCGCGCGGTCACGGTGCCGGGCAGCTGTGGCGACCCGCGGGTCACGGGTCCGAGGGCCTGGCGCGCACGGCCGCCTGTAGTGCAGCGGTGCGCTGTCCACCAGACGACTGTCGGACCCGCCCGCATCTGTCCGACAGTCGCCTGTACGGCGGGTCGCGGCGGTTCTAGGGTTGGCATGCCCCGGTCCCCGGCATCGCGCGCCATCGACCTGTCTACGGACGTCACCGCCCACGGCCGAGGTGAAGTCATTGGATCAGCAGCCGACAGCGTCGGCGTTCCTTGCGCAACCCCGCCTCCACACCGCACCGATGTGCTGGGCCGTGTCCGTGCGACGGGCCGTGGGCAGCGCGGAGACCGCCGCGGAGCTGCTGCACGGCGCGCTGTCCGCCCTCGGCGCCGACCTGGGTCTCGCCGCCGCTCTCGCCCGGGCCGCCGGCGGCGCCTGCCGGTTCATGGAACAGCACAGCCCGGAACGGCAGTACCACCTGACCATCGGCGTCACCGGCGAGCGGTGCACCGTGACCTGCGCCGATTACGAGGACTCCGCACCCTTGCCGCAGGGCGCGAGGGCGCGCGCCGACGAGCGCGGCATCGCCTCCGCACTCCTGCGTGATCTGACGCGCGCCGCCGCCGGGGTCGAGATCCGTGACCTCCAGGTGCGGGGCGCCGCGGGCGTGGGGCTCCTGGTGGCCTTCCAGGCAGCTGCGCCGCCGCCCCGCCTGGAAGCTGCCGACAGGCCCGTACGGGCCGACAGATCCCCACCCGCCGGCAGGTCCGTACGGGCTGACCGATCTGCGCCCGCCGAGAGGCCCGTACGCGCCGAGAGGCCGGCCGAGCCGACCGCGGCCGCCGCCGCGAGGACCGGAACCGCCTCCGGGGCGAAGAACCCCGGCCGCCCGCGCTGGGAGCCCCCGGCCAAGGAGACGCCGCAGCGGCGGTCCGCGCTGCTGCCTGCCACACCGCTGGCCGGCGCGCCACTGCCGAGGACCGCACCGTAGCGGCAGGCCTGCCTCGGCTCCCCCTGCGCGCCGATGTCACATCGGACGGCAGCCGGTCCGTCGTACGGGCAAGGACGACAGCCCGTGCCACTGACCGGAGGCGAAGACCATGGCCCGCATCTCGCTCACCCCGCGCCGTACCCTCAGCTACCGAGCCGTGGCATGGATCTGCCGCCGCCGGTTCGGCTCGGACATCGACCCGTTGGCGGCGGCGTCGCACAACACCCGTGTGCTGCTCACCACCAGCCGCATGGAGCAGTCCGTCGCCAAGTGGAACGCGGCGGACACGGGGCTCAAGACGCTGGCGGTGATGGCGGCCGCGGCCCGCGTCGACTGCTCGTGGTGCATGGACTTCGGATACTGGGAGAGCTTCCGGCACGGAATGGACCCCCGGAAACTGCGCGATGTACCCGTCTGGCGCGACAGCGCGGTCTACACCCCGGCGGAGCGGGACGTCCTGGAGTACGCCGAGGCGATGACCGCCACGCCGCCGACCGTCGACGACGCGCTCTTCGACCGGCTCCGCCGCCGTCTGGACGAGCCGCAACTCGTGGAGCTGACCGCGGTCATCGGGGTGGAGAACCTGCGGGCCCGCATGAATTCGGCGCTCGGCATCGCCAGTCAGGGGTTCAAGGACAGTTGCGACGTCACGGTCCCGGACCCGGCGCATCCGGCGGACGCGGCCGGTCCGGCCGGGAGCTGACCCAGCCGTTGTCAGTGGGTCTTGGTACAACTCTCTTCGCACGCCGTTCCCGCGGTTGCGCACTGTCCGTACGCGTCAGGAGAGCTCTGCCATGTCCGATGTCGAACACCTCCACGAGCTGCACGGCCTGCCTGTCTTCGAGTTCCCGGAGCCCGACCACCAGGGCGAGCTGCCGGCCGCCGCGAGTGTGGCGTGGCGGCTCTCCGCTCAGCTGTGGGAGGACGACGCGGAGTCCTTCGAGGACCTCTTCGAACGGTTTCTGACCGCGGTGGACGCCTCGGCCGTACGGGCGCTGATCATCGGCCCGTGGGGCCAGCCGTACGACAACGACTCCGGCGCGGTCGTCGAACTCCTGGTGGCCGCGCGCGAGCGGCTGACCGCTCTGGAGGCCGTCTTCATCGGCGACCTGGTGATGGAGGAGGCGGAGATCTCCTGGATCGAGCAGTCCGATGTGACGCCGGTGCTCGCCGCATACCCCGCGCTGCGCGAGTTCGGGGTGCGCGGCGGGAGCGGCCTGTGCTTCCCGGCCGTGCGCCACGAGCGGCTGCGGACGCTCAGCTTCGAGGCGGGCGGGCTCCCCGCCGACGTGGTGCGCGGCGTCGCCGCCAGCGAGCTGCCCGCGCTGGAGTACCTGGAGATATGGCTGGGCGTCGACGAGTACGGGGGCGACGCGACGGTCGAGGACCTCGCGCCCCTGCTCGCCGGCGACCGGCTGCCGAGCCTGCGCCACCTCGGGCTCCAGAACAGCGATATGCAGGACGCGATCGCCGCCGCCGTCGCCGCCGCGCCCGTCGTCGCCCGGCTGGAGTCGCTGGACCTGTCGATGGGGGTGCTCACGGACGACGGCGCGCGGGCGCTGCTCGAAGGCCAGTCGCTCACCCACCTCAAGTGGCTGGATCTGCACCACAACTACATCGGGGACGAGATGGGGCAACGGCTGCGCGAGGCGCTGGAGCCGTCCGGCGTGGAGCTCGACCTCTCGGACGACGACGCCGACGCATACGAATGGGAAGACGGCAGGGTCATGCGCTACACCGCAGTCGCCGAATGAGCGGGCCCCTCCCCCGCTTCGCCGTCGTCGGCAACCCGGGCAACCGGCGGGTCACGCTCTTCACGGCGGCCGTACGGGACGCGGGGCTGCCCGCGCCCCGCGTCCTGCCCTGGCGCGAGGTGCTGCGGGAGGGGGCGCGGTTCGCGCCGGGCGAGACGGTGCGCATCGACTCGCCCGGCGAGGACGAGGAGGTGGAGCGGCTGCTCCGCGGGGCGTCGGACCCGGCCCGGGTCGAGGGGGCGGCCCTCTGGTACGCGCGTTTCACCGCCGCCGTCCGGGAGGTCGCGGCGGCCGCGCGCGCGGCCGGGGCGACGGTGCTCAGCGCTCCCCAGGACATCGCCGTCCTCTTCGACAAGCGGCTGTGCCACGGCGTGCTGCGGACGGCGGGGGTGCCCGTGCCGATGTCGCCGACGTCCGGCGGCGCCGCCGAACCGGTACGGGGCTGGGCGGACGTACGGGCCCGGCTCGCGTCCGCCGGGCTGCGGCGCGCCTTCGTGAAGCCGGCGCACGGTTCGTCGGCGTCCGGGGTGCTGGCCGTCGAGGCGGCGGGCCCCGGCCGGGTGCGCGCCACCACCTCGGTGGAGCGCACCGCCGACGGCCGTCTCTTCAACTCCCTGCGGGTGCGCCGCTACAGCACCGAGGCGGAGGTCGCCGCGATCGTCGACGCCCTGGCGCCGGACGGACTGCACATCGAGCGCTGGCTGCCGAAGGCGTCCCAGCGCGGTCGCGCCGCGGATCTGCGGGTGGTCGTGGTCGGCGGGCGCGCCACCCACGCGGTGGTGCGCACCAGCCGGTCCCCCATGACCAACCTTCACCTCGGCGGGACACGCGGCGACCTGGCCGCCGCCCGGGCCGCGGCCGAGGCGGCGGGGGCCGGCTGGTCCGAGGTGCTGGGCCGCTGCGAGCAGGCGGCGGCCTGCTTCCCCGGCACGCTGTGCGTCGGCGTGGATCTGCTGCCCGGCAGCGGCTGGCGGCGGTTCGCGGTCGGCGAGGTCAACGCCTTCGGCGATCTGCTGCCGGGGCTGACCGGGCTCGCGGGGAGCGGCGCCGAGTCCCTGGACACGTATGGCGCGCAGGTCGCCGCCGTGCTGCGGGGCCACGGCCCCGCAGCACATGGTCCCGCTCCCATGGCCCCCACCGCGCCCGCCGCGCCCGCCTCGTAGACCGAGCACGCTCGGCGCATCGAGCCGACTCTGAGTACCTCCAGCACACCCCCGTATCAGGAGCACCATGCCCACGTCGCCGTCCGAGTCCCCCACGAGTCAGGCGCCCGCTCCTCAACCCGGCGAGCGCGAGCCCGGCACGGACGCCGGCCCCGCCTCCGCTCCGACGTCCGGCATACGTCCCGGCGCGTGTCCCGGCCCGGCGCCGGAGCCGGTCGTCGGCGTGAATCCCGACATGAACGCGGTCGTGGGCAGCCACGACCTGCTGTTCGTCACGCTCGACACACTGCGCTACGACGTGGCCGCCGAGCTGGCGGCCGCCGGGCGGATACCGCACCTCGCCCGCCATCTGCCGGGCGGGCGCTGGGAGGAGCGGCACGCACCGGGCAACTTCACGTACGCCTCGCACCAGGCGATGTTCGCGGGTTTCCTGCCGACCCCGGCCGCTCCCGGGCCGCACGAACGACTGTTCGCCGCCCGGTTCGCGGGCAGCGAGTCCACCGCCCCGGCCACGTACGTCTTCGACACCCCGGACCTGGTCTCGGGCCTGGCGGCGGCCGGGTACCGCACCGTGTGCGTGGGCGGGGTCGGCTTCTTCAACAAGCAGGGGGCGCTCGGCGGTGTGCTGCCGGGCCTGTTCCAGGAGAGCCACTGGGAGCCGGAGTTCGGGGTCCCCTCCCCCCGCTCGTTCGAGGCGCAGGTCGAGTGCGCCGAGCGGGTCGTGGCCGCGCTCCCGGCTGAGCAGCGGCTGTTCCTCTTCGTGAACGTGTCGGCGCTGCACCAGCCCAACTGGTTCCACCTGCCCGGCGCGACCCGCGAGGCGGGCGACTCGCGCGCGACGCACGCCGCCGCCCTGGAGTACGTGGACCGGCATATCGGACGCCTCTTCGCCGCCGCGAGCCGCCGTCGGCGGTGCTTCGCGATCGTCTGCTCCGACCACGGCACCGCGTACGGGGACGGCGGATACTCGGGCCACCGACTCGGCCACGAGACCGTCTGGACCGTCCCCTACGCCCACTTCTTCCTCGAACCCCCCTTTCCCGAAGAGGCCCGATGAGCCAGATACGCCCCATGAGTCCGACGAGTTCGATGAGTCCGATGAGGCCTGTGGACCCCATGAGTCCGTTGAGCATCACGACTCGCTCCTCCACCACGGCCCGCACCGACGACACGGCCACCGACGCGGCCGCGCCAGTACGCCCGTACCAGAGCTACGTCTACGCCTACCCGCACAAGACCGCCTACCGGCCGCTGCGCCCCCGGCCCGCGCTCGGCGAGCTGTGGGCGGGCGAGGACCAGCGGGCCCTCTCGCTGTATCTGCACATCCCGTTCTGCGAGGTGCGCTGCGGCTTCTGCAATCTCTTCACGCGCATCGGCGCCCCGGACGGCCTGACCACCGCCTATCTCGACGCCCTGGAGCGGCAGGCGGGCGCGGTGCGCGCGGCACTGGACGGCGGGGCCCGGTTCGCCACCGCGGCCTTCGGCGGCGGCACCCCCACCTTTCTCACCGCCGCCGAACTGACGCGGCTGTGCGACATCGCCGAGCTGCGCATGGGCGCGGATCTGCGGGCGGTGCCGCTGTCGGTGGAGGCGTCCCCGGCGACCGCGACCGCCGACCGGCTCGCGGTGCTCGCCGAGCGCGGCGCCACCCGGCTGAGCCTCGGGGTGCAGAGCTTCGTGGACGCCGAGGCGCGGGCGGCGGTGCGCCCGCAGCGCCGCGCCGACGTGGAGGCGGCGCTCGGCCGCGTCCGGGCGGCCGGCATCCCCGTCCTGAACATCGATCTCATCTACGGCATCGACGGGCAGACCGCGAGCAGTTGGCGGCAGTCGCTGGACGCCGCCCTCGCCTGGCGGCCGGAGGAGCTGTATCTGTACCCGCTGTACGTGCGTCCGCTGACCGGTCTGGGCCGCCAGGGGACGGCGGGGCCCGCGGCGGACGCGCGGTGGGACGAGCAGCGGCTGCGGCTGTACCGGCAGGGCCG
Source organism: Streptomyces sp. NPDC050610 (assembly GCF_040654875.1). Lineage (NCBI taxonomy): Bacteria > Bacillati > Actinomycetota > Actinomycetes > Kitasatosporales > Streptomycetaceae > Streptomyces > Streptomyces sp. NPDC050610. The sequence goes on from NZ_JBFAIV010000031.1 coordinate 35,057, forward strand.
CGATCACCTGCTCGGCCAGGGCTACGAGCAGGTCTCGATGCGGATGTTCCGGCGCGCGGACGCGCCGGGGACGGGCGGCGACGACTACGCCTGCCAGACGGACGGGATGGTCGGGCTCGGCTGCGGGGCCCGCTCCTACACCTCGTCCGTGCACTACTCCTTCGACTACGCCGTGGACATGCGGCAGATCCGCGCCATCGTCGACGACTACGTGGCGCGGCCCGCCGAGGAGTTCGCCCGTGCCGAGGTCGGTCACCGGATGTCCGGCGACGAGCCGCGCCGGCGCCATCTCCTCCAGTCGCTGCTCCAGGCCGAGGGCGCGTCCCCCGCCGAGTACCGTGCCCGCTTCGGCACGGACGCGACCGCGGACTTCGCCGCCGAGCTGGCGCGGTTCGCCGCGCGCGGCTGGCTCGACGAGCCGGCCGCCCCGGACCGGCTGCGGCTCTCGCCGGAGGGGCTGGCGCATTCGGACGCGCTGGGCCCCGAGCTGTTCTCGCCCGCGGTGCGCGCCGCGATGGCCGACTACGACCTCAAGTGAGTGGGCGTCACATGACCAGTGCTCACGTGACCAGCGCTCAGCTGCCGGGCGACGGGCGGGACTTGACGCTCCTGTACCGGGGGCCGCTCGCGTCGTGCGACTACGACTGCCCGTACTGCCCCTTCGCCAAGCGCCGTGACAGCCCGGCGACGCTCAGGGCCGACCGCGCCGCGCTGGAGCGCTTCACCCATTGGGCGGGCGAGCAGCGCGAGGACCGGCTGTCGGTCCTCTTCACGCCTTGGGGCGAGGGCCTGGTCCGCTCCTGGTACCGGCGTGCGCTGGTCGGGCTGAGCCGTCTGCCGCACGTGCGCAGGGTGGCGATCCAGACCAATCTCAGCTGCCGCACCGAGTGGCTCGCCGACGCCGACGCGGACACCGTCGCGCTGTGGTGCACGTACCACCCGGGCCAGACTCCGTACGGCCGGTTCCTGGACCGGACAGCGGAGTTGGCGGCGCTCGGGGTGCGCTTCAGCGTCGGGGTGGTCGGTCTCCCCGAGCATCTGGACGATGCCCGCAGGCTGCGCGCCGACCTCCCCGGCCATGTCTATCTGTGGGTCAACGCCGCCGAGGGCCACACCTACACGGACGCGGAGGCCGAGCGGTGGACGGCCCTCGACCCGCTGTTCCCGTACAGCCGCGATCCGCACACCAGCCGCGGACTGCCGTGCCGTACGGGCGAGTCGGTCGTCTCGGTGGACGGCGACGGCACGGTGCGCCGCTGCCATTTCGTCCGGGCCGAGCTGGGCAACCTCTACGACGGCACGTACCGAGCGGCGCTGCGCCCGCGCGCCTGCCCGCTCGCCGTCTGCGACTGCCACATCGGCTATGTGCACCTGGAGTCGCTGCCGCTGTACGACGTGTTCGCGGGCGGTGTGCTGGAGCGTGTGCCGGCTCAGCCCTTCTGGCCGACACCTCCGTAGAAGGCTACGCGGGAGAGTTCCTCGACGGTGGGCGGCGGGCCGTCCGGCCGCCACAGCGGGGCCTGTACGAGGCCGGGGTCGAGGAGGTCGAACCCGTCGAAGAAGGGCACGATCTCCTCGAAGCCGCGCACGGTCAGCGAGGCGGTGGCGTTCTTGTACGCGTCGGCGGCGTCGCCCTCCACGTGGGGATGGAAGTCGCCGGTCCCGTGGGTGAGGACGAGGTAACTGCCGTCGGGCAGCGCCTCGCCGAGGGTGGCGACGATGCCGGCGGGGTCCTCCGCGTCCGTGATGAAGTGCAGGACGGCGACCAGCATCAGGGCCACTGGCTCATCGAAGTCGATGAGCCGCCGGATGACGGGGTGTTCGAGGATCGTCTCCGGCTCGCGGACGTCGGCGAGCACGAAGCCGGCGTTGCCCGCGCTGGTGAGCTTCGCGCCCGCGTGGACGGAGACGATCGGGTCGTTGTCGACGTAGGCGACCCGGACGTCGGGGGCCTCCTCGCGGGCCACCTCGTGGGTGTTGGGCGAGGTGGGGATGCCGGTGCCGATGTCGATGATCTGCCGGACGCCGCCGCGCACGACCTCCCGGACGGCGCGGCGCAGGAAGGCCCGGTTGGCGCGGGCGCTGGGCCGGGCATCCGGGATGATCTTGATGACCTGTTCGGCGGCTTCCCGGTCCACCTGGTAGTTGTCCCAGCCGCCGAGGTAGTAGTCGTACATCCGGGCCGGGTGAGGCCTGCTGGTGTCCAGCTCCTCGGCCGAGAATCCGCGCTCGCTCACGTGCTTCTCCCTCACTCGCCGCTCATGCTCGGGACCGCGAGCAGGAAGTCGGCTTGGCCCGCCTTGGCGCCCTGGATGAATGTCTGGATCTCGTGGTGGGTGTAGATCAGCGCGGGCCCGTCGGGGTCCGTGGACTGACGCAGGGCCACCCTGCCGTCGCGCAGCCGCATCGCCTCGACACAGCTGCCGCCGTTGCCGCCGCTCCACGGCTTGTGCCAGCCCTCGCTGCCGAGGTCCTTGGCGGGCATGCCGTTGTATATGCGACCCATGGTTCAGATCTCCTTACGAATGCCACCCAGGTAGGCCTCGGTGGTGTGTGCCGGCGCGGCCTGCGCGCACATGCGGTCGAGCGCCTCCAGCAGGGTGGAGACGTCGTCGCGCTGGTCGAAATAGACGGCCCCGACGAGGTTCTCGGCGTAGGCGATGTCCGGCAGTTCCTGGATCGGGAACCGGAAGATGTGGAACGGTCCGTACATCGCCGGGTGCGGTCCGGCCGCGAACGGGATGACCTGGAGCCGTACGTTGGGCATGGCGGTGGCCTCGATGAGCCGGTCGATCTGCTCGCGCATGACCTCGGGGCCGGCGATGCGCCGGCGCAGGACGGTCTCGTCCATGACCACCCAGAGCAGGGGCGCGTTCTCGCGGGTGAGGAGCGACTGGCGCTCCATGCGGACGGCGACGCCGCGGTCGATGTCGGCCTCGGCGGCGTGCGGCATCCCGGCGCGCAGCACCGCGCGGGCGTAGCCCTCGGTCTGCAGCAGTCCGGGCACGTAGTGCGGTTCGTAGGCGCGGATGAGGTTGGCCTCACCCTCCAGGCTGACAAAGGCGCTGAACCAGTCGGGGAGCACGTCGCGGAACCGGTGCCACCAGCCGGGCTGGTTGGCCTCGCGGGCCAGCGCGACGAAGTTCTCGATCTCGTCGGAGTCGACTATCCCGTAGATGCCGAGGAGCTTCTCGATGTACGGGATCTTGAGCCCGACCTCGGCCTTCTCCATCCGGCGGACGGTCGCGTGCGTGACGTCGAGGGCCTTGCCCGCCTGTTCGTAGCTGAGCCCGGCCTTCTCGCGCAGGTCCTGCAATCGCTTGCCCAGCACTACCCGAAGGACGGTCGGAGCGCCTACCGGTCGTGCGTCCGCCACTGTCCATCCCCTCCAACTGATGTCATATGCCCAGCAGTGTGTCACGCAGCTGGTTGAGCTAACAGACTGTGCTTGCGATTCTGCAATTTACAGATTGAACCTTGCCACACGTGACTCACATCGCACATAGTTGACGCGTGGCCTACTCCTATGACGCAGTCTCGTTAAGGCGCCGAGGCGGTTCGTCCGTCCAGCACCTGCAGGACGCGTTCCACCTGCCGGCCCGCAACACCTCGGTGGCCGAAGCGCGAAGACGAGTCCTCGCGCGGCTCGGCGAGTGGGGCGTGGCGCAAGTGGTGTGCGAGGACGCCGAATTGGTGGTCTCCGAACTCTTCACCAATGCCGTGCGGCACACCGACAGCGACAAGGTGAGCTGCCGCCTGCACGTCAGCGGCGACCGCCTGCACGTCGAGGTCGCCGACCAGGGTTACGGTCCGGATCAGCCGCGGGCCAGGCTCAGCGGCGCGGACGAGGAGAGCGGGCGCGGCCTGCTGCTGGTCGGCGCGGTGTCGGACGCCTGGGGCGTGCGCCCCGGGGAGATCGGCCGGGGACGCGTCGTATGGGCCGTACTGGCGGGCGCGCGCCCGGGGCACTGAGTGCGCCGGCGCGTGCGGCCGAGTCGGCCAGTCCGGCCGCGCACCCGCATGGCGCGTTCAGGGACCGCCCCGGCACTCGGGTTTCTCCGACCCGGTTCGCCGGACGGACCCTGGCGGTGACCTGCGGGCCCGACGACCCGCAGGCTCAGAAAAGCAGCAGGTCAGAGGGGCAGCAGGTCGGGCCGCTTGGGCTCGACGTGGTCGCCCGAGGACTCGCCGCGCAGCCGGCGGCCGATCCAGGGCACCAGGTATTCGCGCGCCCAGTGGATGTTGTCGCGGCGCACCTCGGCGGGCGAGCGCTGGTCCTCCGACGGCCATGCCTGGTCGGGGTCGGCGGGCACGTCCAGGCCGAGCACCTGCGCGGCGCGCAGCGCGACCCGGGTGTGTCCGTCGGGGGACAGATGCAGCCGGTCGTCGCTCCAGGCGCGGCGGTCCTGGACCGAGCGCAGCGACCACAGATCGAGCACCGGGCAGCCGTGCCGGTCGGCGATGGCCCGTACGTGCGCGGTGTACGTGGCGATCTTGCCGCGCAGATGGCGCAGAACGGGGATGCCCCGGGTGTCGAAGCCCGTGCACAGCAGCACGGTGCCGACGGAGGACGCGAGGTCGGCGACGGCCGCCTCGTAACGCTCGGCGACGTCGTCGGGGTCGCTGCCGGGGCGCAGGATGTCGTTGCCGCCGGCGCAGAAGGTCACCAGGTCGGGGCCGAGCTCCTTGGCGCGCGGCACCTGCTCGGCCACGATCTGGTCGAGGAGCCGGCCGCGGACCGCGAGGTTCGCGTAGCGGAATCCCCCGGCGGCCTCGGCGCCCTCCCGGAGATCCGAGTCGGCGCGCTGGTCGGAGAGGAGTACGGCGAGCCGGTCCGCCCAGCCGACGAAGGTGTCGTCGGGCCCGGGGTCGCCGACGCCTTCGGTGAAGCTGTCCCCGACAGCCGCGTACGACCCGAACGCGTCACTGTTGAATGTCTTCGAATCGTCTGCCACGACATCCCATCCTTCACCCACGGCAGTGACCTACGCCACCGTAACCAGGGCTTGACGTGCAGTGATGTATCCCACCTCAACCAATTCGGCGAAGATGGAATACGTCGGCGGCCAGATCCCCGCGGAGCCCGGTGCGCAGTCCGCGGTGAGTGAGGACCGCGCCGCGGTGCGTCTCGCCCCGGTCCGGGTCCGCGTAGCGGGCCGCCGGATCGAGCCCGCGCAGCCGCAGCGGCGGCGGCTCCTCGCCGTACCGCTGTGCGGGCAGCCAGGCCAGCACGGCGCTCTCGTCGCCGCGCACGTACTGGACGGCGGCGAGCCCGTCGCCGGGCGGCCGCAGCCGGTACAGGTCGCCGCCCTGCACCAGCGGGCGGATTCTCTTGTACAGCTCGATCCACCGCCGTGCCTCGTCCAGCTCCCCGGCTCCCCACCGCGCCAGGTCGCCGCCCACCCCCAGCACGCCCGCCATCGCGCTCACGAAGCGGAAGCCGAGGGGGCTGACCCGTCCGTTCATCTGGTCGTTGGGGCTGTCGGTGACCCAGGCCGCCATCATCCGCGCCGGATGGAGGTGGCTGAAACCGTGCTGGATGGCGAGCCGGTCGACGGGGTCGGTGTTGTCGGAAGTCCACATCTGGTCCGTACGGGCCGCCATGGCCAGATCGACGCGTCCGCCGCCGCCGGAGCAGGCCTCGAAGGCCACGTGCGGGTGGGCTGCGCGGAGCCGGTCCAGGAGCTCGTACAGGCCCTCGACGTGCTCGGTCCACAGCCGCTGCGGGTACGGGTCGCCGGGCCAGCCGGCGTCCGTGAAGGAGCGGTTGAAGTCCCACTTCAGATAGTCGACGGGCACACTGCGCAGCAGGCCGTCGAGCCGCTCCCAGAGGTACGCGCGCACATCGCCGCGGGCGAGGTTGAGCACGAGCTGGTTGCGGAGTTCGGTGCGGCGCCTGCCCTCGTGGTGCTGGACCCAGTCGGGGTGCGCGCGGTACAGGTCGCTGTCGGGGTTGACCATCTCGGGCTCGACCCAGAGGCCGAACTCCATGCCGAGCCGGTGCACTTCGTCGGCGAGCGGCTTCAACCCGCCGGGGAAGCGGTCGGGGTTGGGCGTCCAATCGCCGAGCCCGGCCGCGTCGTGGGTGCGCGCCCCGAACCAGCCGTCGTCCACGACGAACAGTTCCACGCCCAACCCGGCCGCCTTGGCCACGAGTTCGCGTTGCTGTCCTTCGTCGACGCGGAAGCCGGTGGCCTCCCAGGAGTTGTAGAGGACCGGCCGTGGCCGGTCGGCGTGCGGGATGACGTGGCGGCGCTGCCAGGCGTGCCAGGCGCGGCTCGCGGCCCCGAAACCGCCGTCGGTCCACAGTCCGGCGAATACGGGGGTGGTCCAGGACTCGCCGGGCGCCAGGCGCAGCAGGCCGGAATCGTCGTGTCCGGCGCCGCCGACGGTCTGCACCGCTCCGTCGGGCAGCAGCTGCACGGCGATCCGCCAGGACCCGGACCAGCCGAGCGCGCACCCGTACACCTCGCCGCTCTCCTCCCCCGCGTCGCCCGCGTCGAGGGCGATCCAGGGCAGGTGGGCGTGGCCGGTGTGGCCGCGGCGGCTGCCGATCAGCTGCTCGCCGGGGGTGAGGGCGCCGCGGACCAGCCGGCTCTCGGCGCCCCATCGGCCGTGCAGGTGGGACAGGCGCCACGCGTCGCGCGCGGGCAGCGAGAAGGCGGCGGAGTCGGCGCGCAGCAGCTCCAGGGGTACGCCGTCGCCCGTGCGGGTACGGGCGTGGGTGAGGGTGACCCGGCGCTCGACGACGTCCGAGCCGGCGCGCACCCGGTAGTGCAGCGTGAGGGCGAGGTGGTGCAGCCGGTCGTGGAAGCGGAGCCGCAGCTCGTCGGGGCCGGTCTCCCACGTGGCGAAGGTCCACTCCGTGCCGCGTACGCCGTCGGCGCGTACGGACAGGGCGGGGCGCACGAAGCGCGGGCCTCCCTCCACCGGGTATTCCTCGCGCCCGTCGAGCGGTGATTCGAATCCGCGCGCGGCGGGGATCTTCTCTGCGGCGAGGGCCTGGGCGTCCTCGATCGTGATCCGCGGCCCCCAGTGGAGGTGCAGCAGTTCATCGTCGTCCGTGAGGTGCAGTGCGTAGCCGCTCCGGACGCCGGACAGCAGCCATAACCGACCGTTTCCGCCCACCTCGATCACTGAGCCCCCAACGCCGACAGACAGTACCGACAGACCATGCCGACAGATCCGAACATCATCGGGTCGGGAGCGGTCAAGAGGCAACGCCTGTGCAGCGCCGAAGCCGAACTGATTGCACCGGGAACCCATGTCGTATGGTCGATTCAGCTGCCGTGTCGACGAGCCGCGTCGACGGACGGAACCGAGGAGCGCCCGTGACCCAACAGTCGCCGCAGATCCCGTCGACCGAGCCGGAGCTGGCCGGCGTCCGCAATTTCCGGGACGTGGGCGGGCTGCCCGCCGACGACGGCCGGCGCGTGCGACACGGCGTCCTGTTCCGCAGCGGTCACCTCGCGCACGCGACCGAGGAGGACGCCCGTTACCTCGGCTCGCTCGGCCTGCACACGATCTTCGACTTCCGCAATGCCTCCGACATCCGGATCGAGGGCCCGGACGTCGCGCTCGCCGGCGTCACGAACGTGAACATACCGCTCAGCGACCCGGCCGACGGCAAGGAGTTCTGGGCGATGGTCCGCGACGGCCACCTCGACGAGCTGCGCGTGGTGCTCGGCGAGGGCCAGGCGGCCGGCCGGATGTCCAGCTCGTACCGCTCCATCATCACGGAGCGCACCGCCGAACACAGTCGGGTGCTGCACACCCTCGCCGAGGACAGCGTGCCCGCGCTGATGCACTGCGCCGCCGGGAAGGACCGCGCGGGGCTGTCGATCGCGGTGACCCTGCTCGCCGTCGGCGTGGGCCGCGACGCGATCCTCGCCGACTACCTGGAGTCCAGCGCCCCGCACCGGCGCTACAAGATCCGGCGCGGCGACAACTCCGCCGCCGCGCTGTCCCCCGAGGTCATGGAGCTGCTCGCGCCGCTCTTCGACGCGCGGGCGGAGTATCTGGCCGCCGCGTTCGAAACGATCGAGGAGCGCTGGGGCACCACCGACCGTTACCTCGAAGAGGGGCTGGGCCTCTCATCGCGGACCCGCGAACTGCTCCGCGCGCGGCTGCTGACGGACTGAGCGGATCGCGCGACCCGCGGTCCCTTCTCCTCTCACCGGCCGACCGGCTCGGGCGGCGGCTGCGGGGTCGCCTCGCGAGGCGGCGCGTCGTCGGCGTACTTCGACTGCCGGGCGAACTGCGTGCGGTACAGCTCCGCGTAGAGCCCGTTCAGCTCCAGCAGTTCCTCGTGCGTGCCGCGTTCCTGGACCCGGCCCTTGTCGATGACGAGGATCTGGTCGGCGTCGCGGATGGTGGACAACCGGTGGGCGATCACCAGTGAGGTGCGGCCCGCCAGCGCGTTCTTGAGGGCCCGCTGGAGGGCGGCCTCCGACTCCGAGTCGAGGTGCGCGGTGGCCTCGTCCAGGACCACGATCGGCGGGGCCTTGAGCAGCAGCCGCGCCATGGCGATGCGCTGCTTCTCGCCGCCGGAGAGCCGGTATCCGCGGTCGCCGACCATGGTGTCGAGGCCGTTGGGCAGGGACTGGATCAGGTCCCAGATCTGCGCCGCCTTGCAGGCCTCGGCCAGTTCCTGCTCGCTGGTGTCCGGCCGGGAGTAGGTCAGGTTCGCGCGGATGGTCGTGTGGAAGAGGTGCGCATCCTGGGTGACCATGCCGATCGTGTCGTTCAGGGAGCGCAGGGTCAGGTCGCGGAGGTCGTGCCCGCCGATGCGGATGGCACCCTCCACCGGATCGTAGAGCCGCGGCACGAGGTGCGTACTGGTCGTCTTGCCCGCGCCCGAGGGCCCCACCAGCGCGGTGAGCTTCCCGGCCGGCGCGGTGAAGGACACGTCGCGCAGCGTCCACGCGTCGTCGGCGCGTTCCTTCATGGGCTGGGCCACGGACTCCAGGGAGGCCAGCGAGACCTCGCGGGCCTTCGGGTAACGGAACGACACATGGTCGAACTCGATGTCCGGTGCGGCGCCGTTCCCGACGGTGGCGGGCAGTTCCTTCGCGTCCGGCTTCTCGGCGATCAGCGGTTTGAGGTCGAGGACCTCGAAGAGCCGGTCGAAGCTGACGAGTGCGGTCAGCACGTCCGCCTGGGCGTTGGAGAGCTGTCCGACCGGGGCCGTCAGCCGGGTCAGCAGGGTGGCGAGCGCCACCAGCGAACCGAGCTCGAAGGCGCCGTTGACGACGAGGCCGCCGCCGACCCCGTACACCGCCGCGGTGGCCAGGGAGCCCACGAGCAGCGTGGTGAGGAAGAGCATCTTCATGGAGACGGAATGCCGGACACCGATGTCGCGGCCCCGGCCCGCCAGCCGCGAGAACTGCCCGTTCTCCCGCTCCGGGTGGCCGTAGAGCTTGACCAGCAGCGCACCGGTCACGTTGAAGCGCTCCTGCATCATGGAGCCCATGTCGGCGTTGACTTGCATGTGCTGCCGTACGAGCCGCTGCAGCCGGCGTCCGATGAGCCGGCCGGGCAGGATGAAGAACGGTATGAGCGCCAGGGACAGCAGGGTGACCACCCAGGACAGATAGAACATCGTGATCAGCACGAACACCAGGGTGAGGCCGGCGGAGAACACCGTCGACAGGAGCTGGGTGACCGCCTGCTGGGCGCCGATCACATCGGTGTTCAGCCTGCTGACGAGGGCGCCGGTCTGCGCCCTCGTGAAGAACGCGAGGGGCTGACGCTGCACATGGTCGAAGACCTTGGTGCGCAGATCGTAGATGAGCCCCTCGCTGACCCGGGCCGAATACCACGCCTCGGCGAACCCCAGCCCGCCCGCCAGCAGCGCCAGTGCGGCGACCGCGAGGGCGCATCCCACGACGACCGACATGTTGTGGTCGGTGATGCCGTTGTCGATGAGGTACTTGAGCAGGACGGGCGGGGCGACCACGCTGACGGCGTTCAGCGTGGTGATGATCAGGAGAAAGACGATGCTGCGGCGGTGCGCCCCGAGGTACGGGAGGATCCGCTTCGCCGTGCCGGGTGTGATCCGCTGTTTGATGATGGAGGGGTCCGGCGCGTCCCCCTGAATGAGTACCGGTCCGGGGCCGCCCATCATGGCCACAGATACCACCTCTGTCTCGTCGTCAGAATCGGGGCAGTTCGGGTTGGTTGAGCTTCCAGGCCGGTTGACCGGCTGACCGATCGGCAGTCAGTTCGGTGCGTCGTCGAGCCGGTTGCCCGTATGGCTGATCGGCCGTCAGTTCGCGTAGTCATCAGGCTGGTTGAGGCGTCGGACCGGTAGCTGTTCATGGCCGCCGGCCGGCGAAGAAATCGATGATCGCGGAGTTCACCGCGTCCGGCCTTTCGAGGTACCCGTAGTGTCCGCACCCGGATATCTCCGTGTACGCGGCGCCGGGAATGCTCTCGGCGACCTCGCGGCCCAGGTGCGGGCGTACGACCAGGTCGTCGCGGAAGGAGATGACCAGGCAGGGGCACCGGACGCGCCGGTACGCCGCCAGCCGGTCCTCGATCGCTTGGAGGCTGAGCTGGTTGCGGACCTCCGAGGAGTCGACCGCCGTCATCTCGAAGATGTCGAGCCAGCCCGGGAGCTGCCGCTCGTCGTTGAGCGTCTCGGGCGAGAGGTTCTGGATCGCCTGTACATAGGCCGCGTAGCGGGGCGGGATCTTGACGTCGCTGTCGCAGAGTTCGAGATCGGCCGCGGCCATGGCGGAGACCAGCACGTCGGCTCTGCCGCAGGTCGCCATCAGCACGGCCTGGCTGACGAGTTCGGGCCGGGCCAGGAGCAGTTCCTGCACGATGATCGCGCCCAGCGAGAACCCGACGACGCGGCACGGCCCCACGCCGAGGTGGTCGATGAGACCGGCCACGTCCGCCGCCATGTCGCCGAGGGTGACGCCCTCCTCGCACGGACCGCTCGGCGGAATGCCGCGGTTGTCGAGCGTGATCGCCCGGTACCCGGCCGCTCGCAGCGCGGGCACCTGGTGCGAACGCCATACGCGGCCGGGCGCCGCGGTCCCGGTGACCAGCACGACCGGGTTCCCGGCGCCGTACACGTCATAGCCGAGGGTGATTCCGTTGATCCTCGCCACCGGCACGGGTGCCTCCTTTCACCTGTCTTGTGTTCCGTTTGCCTTGTGTTCCGTCTGTCTTGTGTCCCGTTCAGGGCTGTGCGGAGCGTGTGGGGGTCGGGGGCGCGCCGGTCGGCGTACGGGCGCGGGGGCGGCGTGCCCGTACGTACGCCCGTACTCGCGGCGCGCGCCCCGACGGCGGCCCCGGGCCCGGTGTCACTGGCGCCCCGCGAAGCGGCCGACCTTGGCGATGACGTCCTCGTCGTAGAGGCGCAGGGCCTGCTGGAGCGCGAACTCGGCCATGTAGCGCCGGAATTCCTCCGGCGGCTCCTCCGCGAGATTCAGCATTCTGCGGTTGGCGACGACCGCCGGGGCGCTCAGCCGCTCGACACTCCTGGCGACGGCCGCGTCCATCTCGTCCGGCTCCACGATCTCGTCGGCCACCAGCCGGGCGTCGGGTTCGCTCGCCCAGAGCCGCCGCCCCTGGAGGATGACCTGCCGGGAGACGCGCGGCCCGGTGTGCCGGCCGAGCCGGAAGTTCCCGGCGCCGGGCACGATGCCTTCGCGGGCGGCGGGCAGCGTGAAGTAGGCGTCGGTCGCGGCCACCACGTGGTCGAGGACGAGGAGGATCTGCATGCCGCCGCCGATGGCGAAGGCGTCGACGGCGCCGATCCAGGGCTTCTCGACCGTACGCGCGTGCCACGCCCCTTCGCCGTCGGTCCGCACTCCCCGTACGAGCTTGTGGAGGTAGCCCAGTTCGCGGCGGAGCAGGAAGCCGACCAGTGAAATGTCCCCGGCGTGCAGGCTCTTGAGGTTGATGCCCGCGCTGAAGACCCGCTTGCCGCGGTAGCGGGGGTGGGTCATCTCGCCGCCGCGCACCACCCCCACCCGCACCTCCGGGTCGAGCAGCGCGAGGTCGACGGCGGTCTCCATGTCGTCGACCTGCTCGACGTCCTCGGCGTTCAGGCAGTCGTCCCGGCACATCGTCAAATAGGCGGCGGCGTCCCGTCGTTGAAGCACGACCGACCGCGTCCGGACCTCTCCCGACCGGCGGAACCCGGGCAGCAGTTCCAGGGCGCGCGGCGTCGGCAGCAGCATGGTGTCGAGCAGGTGCCGGCCGGCGACCGGGGAGCCGAGGACGGCCCGCAGGAAGATCCCCTGATCGATCTCGTGCCCCTCCTTGTCCGCCTGACGCCTCTTCTGGTCGTCGGCGAGCCGACTGGCCGAGGGGACGAGGGAGGGGAATTCGACCGCGGCGGCCGCGACCAGTTCGGCGAGGCGCAGCCCGACGGTGCGGCCCTCGGTGAGCCGGTCGTACGCGTCGTCGGCGTGCGCTTCCAGGAAGCGGACCCGCTGTGCGCGGGCCGCGTCCTTCGCCGCGGCGGCCGCCGCCCGCTGCTCGGGCGAGCGGGAGCCGGGCTCCGGCAGCGCCGCCAGCAGTTCCTCGACGCGGGCGGCGGCCTCGTACAGGCTCGGCCAGACGCCCTCGACGGCCGCCGGGGACGGCTCGACGGTGGTCACGAAGCCTCCCGCGCGGAGGCGGAGGCTCGCAGCATACGGTCGCAGGCGGCCAGGTGCGGGCCGAGCGCGTCCTCGAAACTCATCGTCCTGGCGTCGAACAGGAGCTGCCGGCGGATCGCGAGATCCTTCCCCGACAGGCCGCTGACCAGCCCGGCGGCGGCCGCGACCGCCTGTTCCGGGTCGTCGACCAGCCCGTCGACGATGCCGAGCGTACGGGCCTCGGGCGCGTCGATCGGCAGGCCGAACAGCACGGCCCGGCGGGTCCGGGCGGCGCCTGCCAGCTGTACGAGCCGGAAGCCGGCCATGCCGGGCCAGGTGGCCGAGCCGTCCCCGTGCACCAGCAGTCGGGTGTCGAGGGCGGCCACCCGGATGTCTGCGGCGAGGAACGCGTCGAGCGCCGCCCCGCCGCACTCCCCGTGGGCGAGGGCGAGCGTGGCCATCGGGAGCCGTTCCAGCCTGCGCACGGCGCGCTCCCACTTGCTGACCAGCATGACGTCGAGGCCACTGCCCCAGTCCCCGGCCGGGGCTCCGGTGACGTGCACGATGACGACGCCGGAGCCGCCCCGGTCCTCGGCCCGGTCGCAGAGGCCCGCCAGGGCCTTGACCGACGCGGTCGACAGCGGCTCGGCGCCGTCGATCTCCACCATGAGCGTGTGGTCCATCGCACCCTCCGGGTTCACCATCGGATCAGCGCCGTCTCGATCGTGGAGCCGGGCCCCATGGTCATGAGCACTCCGTAGTCGCCGGCCGCCGCGACGCCCTCGTCGAGAAGCCGTTCGTAGGAGAAGAGGAACGAGCCGCTGGAGACATTGCCGTGGTCGCGCAGCACGCCGGTGGTGTGCCGCACGTCGCGGCGGGTCAGCCCGAGGTTGACGACGACGGCGTCGACGACCTTCTTGCCGCCCGAGTGGACGAGCCAGTGTCCGATGTCGCTCCGGCGCAGTCCCGTTCCCGAGAGCAGCCGGTCGACGACCAGTTCCGCGTGCGCGCCGACCACGTAGGGGATCAGCGGGTCGAGGTAGAAACTGAACCGCCCCTGGTCACGGTCCCAGTCGTAGCGCATGGCGTCGGCCGCCTCGGGAATGATGCAGCTCGCGAACTTGAGGATGCCGGGCCCTTCGGCGGCCGCCGTCGCGGGCGCGCCGAGCGGCGGTCCGGCCAGGGACAAGGGGGCCTCGGCCGGGTTCGTCAGCAGCGCGATGGCGCCGGCGCCGTCCCCGAACAGGCTGTTGACGACGGCGGTCCGCATCGTGGAGTCCATCGCGTACGCCGCGGAGCACGCCTCCACGCACAGGACGACGGCGAGGTCGCCCGGGTTCGCGGCGGACCAGCCGGCCACCACATTGAGGGCGTTGAGGCCCGCGTTGCAGCCCATGCCGACGATGTCGGAGCGGCTGCAGTGCCGGTCGATGCCCAGTTCCCGGATGAGCAGCGCGCTGATGCCCGGGGTGAGGAAGCCGGTGGAGGTCACGCAGCACAGGTGGCGCAGGTCCGAGAGTTCGGCGCCCGCTCGCCGCAGGCAGTTCAGCAGCGCCTCGGCGCCCATGTCGAGCGCCATGCGCTTGTGCTTGTCGAGCAGGTCGCCCTGGGGTTCCACGGGCCGTATGCCGTCGCTGTCCGGGGCGGGGAGGTTGAGGTTGCGCCGTTCGATCGCGCTGTTGAGGAAGACGGAGCGGATACGGGGATCGGTGATCCCGAAGGCGTCGAGCACCTCTTCCTGGGAGTAGGAGGTGGGGCTGGTCGCCGTGCCCACCCCGACGATCCGGGGCCGGACGAGCACCGCCCTCGGTTCGCGCACGCCGGTCGCCGGGGCCGCGTCGAGCGGCGTCGGGTCCAGCAGCGCCATGGATGCCACGCTGTCCACACTGACGGTCATCGGAAGGTCCACCCCCACATACGTCGTTTGCTGCGCGGCCGCCGTGTGCCACAGGTACTGATCACTTCGGTCGCCCTTCTCGTAGCACCCGCTGGGCGCGGGTGTGAGTCGTTCAGGTGTCTTGTCAGGTCGAGGCCTTGATGTCGGGCCAGGCCTTGTACCGGTTTTCGGGTCGGGCACCGGACCTGATGCCGTGTCAGGTCCCGTGGTCGATCTCGCCTCGGGGTCCGTGGCCGATCTCGTGTCAGGTTTCGGGTCAGGTCCCGCGTCAGGTCTCGTGCGCTCCTGGCGCGGATGCAGGCCGTTCACGCTGACGGCCGTTCAAGAGGGCGCGCTCGCCGCCTCGATGAAGCGGGCGAGCCGTGTTGTGCCCTCTGTGATCTCAGTAGGCGTCACATAGCTGATGGACAGCCGGAGTTCGCGGGTTCCGCCGCCTCCGGGGTAGAAGTAGCTCATCGGCGTCCAGATGACGCCGAACTCCTCGGCGGACCGGGTGAGCGCGGCGTTGTCCGCGCGGAACGGCACCCGCACGCCCAGGAAGAAGCCGCCCGAGGGTTCGTTCCACCCCACGCCGAGGGCCGCTCGGCGGTCGGCGGGGAGGCGGGCCTGGAGCTCCTGGAGCGTGTGCCGCAGGGCGTCGTCGTAGTGGGCGGCCGCCTTCGCGTTCAGCTCCGAGAGACGGCCGCGCGCGGCCAGCAGCGCGCCCGCCACCACGGCCTGGCTCAGCGACGGGGTGTTGACCGTCACCATGCTCTTGATCTTGGCGAGTTCGTCCGCGAGCAGGGTCGCGCGGCCCGCGTCGTCCACGACCGGCTGGTCGGCGACGACGAAGCCCAGGCGGGCGCCGGGAAAGACGGTCTTGGCGAACGAGCCGATGTGCACGACCCTGCGCTCCCGGTCCAGGGACTTCAGCGTCGGCAGCGGGGGCCCGGGACTGACCAAACGGTACGGGCTGTCCTCCACGATGAGGAGGTCATGGCGTGCCGCGAGCTCCAGCAGTTCGGTACGGTCCCGCAGCCCCATCGTGGTACCGGAGGGGTTGGAGTGGTCCGGGATGACGTAGAAGGCGCGCGGCCGCCGCCCCCGGGCCCGCTCCCGCTCGATCGCCGCCTCCAGTTCGGCGCGGCAGAAGCCGTCCGCGCCCTCCGGCACCGGGGTCACGGGGATGTCGAGCAGCCGGGCCGCGCCGGTGATGCCCATGAAGCAGGGGCTGGCGACCAGGATGGCGTCATCCGGCCCGCCGACGAGCGCCCGCAGCACCAGCAGCATGGCTTCCTGCGCGCCGACGGTCACGACGACGGACTCGGGCGGCACGTCGATCTGCTCGTCCACGCGCAGCCAGTCGGCGACGATGTCGCGGATCTGCCCGGCGACGGGCCCGTACTGGTACATGAGAGTACGGATGCGCTCAGGCGAACTCCCCTGCTCCGCCTCGTGGTCGAGGTAGCCGCGGAGGTAGCCGAAGATCTGCTCGGTGTCGAAGAAGCCGTCGTACGGCCGGCCGGGTGCGAAGGAGATCGCGTTCGGATAGCGGAGTGTGACCTCGTTGAGGAAGGTCATCGTGTCGAGGACCGGGTCCCGGACGCTGGAGTGCAGCTCGCCCTTGCGTAGCCGCGCCGCGCGCTCGGTCCCGGAGCCGGCCCCGGACTCGGGCCCGAACTCGGGCCTGAGCTCAGAGCCGTACCCGGCCTCTGGCCCCGCCCCGGACCCGGATCCGGACCTCAGCCCGGACTCGGGCATGGACTTGGGATCGGGTATGGGCTCCGTATGCTCACGGCCCGGCCGTACGCAGCCGTCGGCACTCTGTCCGTCCATTGAATTCCCCCCGCGACACCGCTGCTCGAAAGAGCCTCTTCCAGCAGGCTCCCCCGAAAACCTTTCAGAAGCTATTTCCGTCAGCATTCCCCAGAGGATCGGATCGAGCTCTCCGGGATCGCCCGAAGCCGGGTCCTGCCCCGCCGTACCGCCATCGGGCCACTCGGTTCGACTGGCCAAACGGCAGCCGCACCGGCTCGCTCCCCGTCCCCTCCGATACGAGGGGAACACGAGCCGAAAGCATCAAGCGGCGCTGAAGAGTCTCGAACGAAAAGAGCCTCGCACAGCATAAAAGCAGATGCCGCTGCCCGGAGTGCACTGTCCAACCCGCCAAATTCTCCACTTGGGCAGGACAGCGAGAATGAGGAACACCTTCCGCACCCGGGCGACCGGGAAACCCACCGGAACACACACGTCCTACCAGGCGACCGGCAGCGTCTCCACTCCGTACTGCGGGGCGAACGGCCGGAATCGCAGTTCCTCGGCCGGCACGCCCAGCCGTAGATCGGGAAAGCGCTCCAACAGTCGCGCGAACGCGATCCGCATCTGCATCCGGGCCAGCGACGCGCCCAGGCAGAAGTGGACGCCGTGGCCGAAGGCCACGTGGGCGGTGGACCCGCGGGTGATGTCGAGGCGGTTCGGGTCGCCGGGCGTGTCCGCGCGGTTGGCCGCGATCAGTGAGCAGCCCACGGCCTGACCGGCCTTGACCACCTTTCCCGCCATGGGCACGTCGACCACGGCCGTACGGGGCGAGGCCGTCGAGACGACCGACACGTACCGCAGAAGCTCCTCCACCGCCCCGTCCATCAGCTCCGGCCGCTCCCTGAGCAGCGCGAGCTGGTCCGGGTGGAGCAGCAGCGCGAGCAGTCCCAGCCCCAGCATCTGGGCGGTGCTCTCCACCGCAGCCGAGACGAGGAACGTGGCGATCCCCGCCAGCTCGTGGTCGGTCAGCTCGTCGCCGTGCTCGCGGATGAGCATGCCGAGGAGGTCGTCGCTCGGTTCGCCGCGCTTCCGCACCATGATCTTGACGAGGTACCTGTCGAGCGCCTGCACCGCCGTCGCCTGCTTCTTGGCCCGGCTGGTGGAGCGGATGTCGAGCATGCGCGCCAGGTCGGCCAGGTCGTCGCGGGGAATGCCGAGCAGCCCGCAGACGACCTGCCCGGGCATGGGCCAGGCGAAGTGGCGCACCAGGTCGGCCGGCTGACCGGCTCGCTCCAGGACGCTCAGCCGCTCCGCCACGATCCCCTCGATGATGGGCACCATCCGGCGCATCCGTCGCACTGTGAACTCGGGCGTCAGCATCTTCCGGAGCCGGGCGTGGTCCGGCCGGTCGTAGTGCAGCAGATTTCCGGTGTCGAACGGCTGCCCGTCCATCGTTTCGGCGGGGCGGGGCTTGCCGGTGAACCGTTCCGCGTCACTGAGCACCGCCTTGACCTCTTGGGGGCCGGTGGCGATCCAGTCGAGCACCGCGGAACCGGAGACCTCGGTGAACGGCGTCTCCTCGCTCATGCGGACCAGTTCGGGCAAGGGGTCGATCCCGTTGCGACGCTGGTAGACAGGAACATTCGATTCTTTGGGCATCCCTGGACTCCTCTCGTACCTGGTGTTTCATCCCTCGTGCTTCGTCCCTTGCGTTTCTTTCCTTGCGTTACGTTCCTTGCGTTACGTTCCCTACGGCTCGCGCCTCGCTCCTCGTGTTTCGCGTTTCGTTTCTCGCCGGTGGCGGGCGCGTACGGAATGGATCAGATCGGGCCGACTACCAAGCGATGGGCAGTTTCTCGATTCCGTAAATCGGCCGCGACTGCGACCGGAACCGCAGTTCTTCGCGGGGTACGGCCAGCCGCAGACCGGGAAAGCGCTCCAGCAGCCGGGCGAAGGCGATGCGCATTTCCATCCGGGCCAGCGGAGCGCCGACGCAGAAGTGGATGCCATGCCCGAATCCCACGTGGGTGGTGCTGCCGCGGGTGATGTCGAAGTCGTCCTGCGGCGCTTCGGGGCACTGGGTTCGATTCGCCGCGAACAGCGAACAGGCCACGACCTCACCGGCCTTCACGACATGGCCCGCGAACTCCACGTCCACCAGAGCGGTGCGGAAGTTGGCGAGCGGCACGACCGCCACGTAGCGCAGCAGTTCCTCCACCGCCTGGCCCATCAGCTCGGGCCGCTCCCGGAGCAGGGCCAGCTGGTCGGGGTGGTCGAGCAGCGCCAGCGTGCCCAGCCCCAGCATTCCGGCCATGTTCTCCAGGCCGGCGCCCAGGGTGGCGTCGATGAGCCCGACCAGGTCCGCGTCGGTGATGCCGTCCCCGTGGCTCCGGAGCAGCATGCTGATCAGGTCGTCGCCGGCCGGGTCCAGGCGCTTGCGGGCCACGAACCGGTCCAGGTAGTCCGTGAAGGCGTGCTCCGCGGCCATCACCAGTTTCCGCGGGCCGTCGCGACGCTGGCCGAGCAGCATGTTGCGGGTCAGCTGGGGCTGGTCGTCGCGGGGAATGCCGAACAGCGCGCAGGCGACCAGACCGGGTACGGGCCAGCCGAAATGGCGCATCAGGTCGGCCGACGGCCCGGCCCGTTCCAGGGCCTTCAGCCGGTCCGCCACGATCTCCTCGATGACGGGCTCCATCCGGCGCATCCGCCGCACCGTGAGCTCCGGCGTCAGCATCTTCCGGAGCCGGGTGTGCTCGGGCGGGTCGTTCTGCAGCGGGTTCCCGGCCTGGGCGAGGCGCCGGGACTCGGCCGCGGTGTCCGCGACCGGGTTCGTACTGAACCGGTCCGTGTCGCCGAGAATCGCCCGTACCTCGTCGAGACCGGTGGCGATCCAGCTGTCCCCGACCGGGCTCACGCCCCGGGCGAATGGCGTCTCCGCGGCCATCCGGCTCAGTTCGGGCAGCGGGTCGAGCCCGGTCCGCCGCATGTGCACGGGGATCTCCGCCGGGTTCGGCTCGCCCCGCTGCCGTCGCGGCGGCGCTTCTTGAGGCTTCGTCATACACGGTCACCTTCCGTTCGTGCCTTGCGTCTGGCCGCCCCGCGGGGCGGCCGGCGCCGGGCGGGCGCGGCGGCCGACGACGGCAGCCGTGCCGTCCGCCGCGCCCGGGAACTCGCTTGCTCCAACGCGCTGTCCGATTGCCGATGCCACGTCAACTAGGTTTTTCCTACGCCCCGTTCACCCCACGAAGCCTGTCCGCGACGGCACGTCCAATGTGCGACAGGTTGGCCGCCTGGAGCATGTCGTCGTGGTTGGAGTCGACTTGGTGCGTCACGATCTCGCCGCCCGTGTACGGCCGCCAGCTTGCGACCGCGTCCGGCGCGTCCATTCCCTTCGGCCGGTCCCCGGCCGCGACGAACACCATGAGATCCCCCGGGAAGTACCGCGGTGCGTGGCGCTTCCCCAGCTGGTACGTGTGCCGCCTGATCTCCTGCATGTTTGTCACGAGCGGCCCGCTCACGCCCGGCGGGTAGGCGTCCTCCCCTGCGAAGAAACCGCCCATGTCCACCTCTTGTCCAACATACCCACCCCCTTCGCCCGGGTTGTCCAGGTCGATCAGAGAGACGTTGCCCATGGAGTTGGGATAGCTGTCGAGCAGCGCGAGGAGTCCGACCTTCTCCCCCAGTTCCGCCAGCCGGGCGGCGATCGCCTGGGCGAACAGCCCGCCCGCGGACCAGCCGAGGAGGTGGTACGGGCCGTACGGCTGGAGGGCCCTGATCCGGTCGGCGTAGTCGGCCGCCATCTCCTCGACGCTCCGCGGCAGGGGCTCCGGCCCCGCGAGCCCGCGCGCCTGCACACCGTAAACCGGCTGGTTCGCCGGCAGGTGCGGGAGGATCGCCGCGTATCCCCAGGCGAGGCCGGTGGTGTAGTGCACGCAGAACAGCGGCGGGCGGTCGCCCTCCGCCCGCAGCGGCAGCAGTACGCCCAGGTCGTCGCGGTTCCCGACCTTGCGCAGTGCCGCACCCGGCCGGTCGCCGTCCCGCTGCTCGTCCGCCGCCGTGCCGCCCGGCGCCTGGGTCTCCGTACCGTTCCCGGCCACCGCCATCCGGCGGTGCTCGGCCCGGCCCAGCAGGATGTCCACCTGGCTGACGCGTACCTCGGGATCGGCCGCCACCTGTTCGAGCACGCGGACGAGCCGGTCCGCGAGCGCCCTGGCGGTGGACGGGTCGAAGAGGTCCGTGGCGTAGCGCAGCACGCCGTCGAGTCCGGCCGGGGTCCGGTCGTCCTCCAGCCGCTCCACGAGGGAGAACGCCAGGTCCATCTCGGACGTCCCGGCGTCCACGGTGAGCCGGGTGGTGTCCAGGCCCGCCAGCTCCGCCGTGTCCCACTTCTCCGCGACATCGTCCCGCACGTCGAGCAGCACCTGGAACACGGGGTGGGCCGCCGCCGAGGGCGGCAGCGACAATGCCGCGACGACCCGTTCGAACGGCACGTCCTGATGCGCTTCGGCGGGCAGGGCCGCCTCCCTGATCCGGTCGAGCAACTCCGTGAACGCGGGGTCGCCGGAGGTGTCCGTACGCAGCGCCATCAGGTCGGTGAAGGGGCCCATCACCCCGTTCAGGCTCTCCTCCTCGTCCTGGCGCGGCAGCACCGTGCCGAGCATGATGTCGGTGCCCGAGCCGAGCCGGGTGAGCAGCAGCGCGAGGGCGGCGTGCACCGCCATGAACGTCGTCGCCCCGTGTTCCTCCGCCGCCTCGGCCAACCTGTCGTGCGCCTCGGCGTCGAGACTGAGCGGCACGGAGTCCGCCCGGTACGAAGCCCGCTGCGGGCGCGGCCGGTCGATCGGCAGCGGCATCGTCGCCGCCGCGTCGGCCAGACTGTTCTTCCAGAAGGCGAGCTGGTCGCCGACCAGGCTCTCCGCCTGCTTCTCGCCTTGGATCAGTTCCCGCTCCCACATCGCGTAATCGGCGAACTGCAAGGGCAGCGAGGCCCGTTCGGAGACTCGGCCTTCCCGCCGGGCGCCGTAGGCGGCCACCAGGTCGCGTACGAGAACGTCCAGTGACGCGACGTCAGCGGCGATCCGGTGCACTACGAGGAGCAGTACGTGCTCGGTGTCCGAGAGGGTGAACAGGTACTGCGCCCAGGGCGTCTCCCGCGTGAGGTCGAACCTGTGCCTGCCGTGTACGGCCAGCAGGGTCGGCAGCCCCGCCTCGGTCGCCGGCAACACGGCGAGCCGGGGGCGGGCGGCAGCGTCGGCGGGGTCCAGGACGTGCTGGACGAGTTCGCCTTCGCCCGTGCGGGCGAAGGTCGTCCGCAGGATGTCCTGACGCGCGGCGATGTCCGCGAGCGCCGCCTCCAGCGCCGCCCGGTCCAGCTCGCCGACCAGGCGCAGGGCGAGCGGCAGCCGCAGTTCCGACTCCGGGCGCAGCCGGTCCGACTGCCATGTGTGCGACTGGTTCGCCGAGAGGGGGATGCCGTCCGGGTGGTCGACCGGCCGCAGCACGGGGCGCGCCTTCAACTGGAGCATCCGGGCCACGCCCAGCGGCGTCGAAGCACCGAAGAACTGACGCATATTCAACTCCGCGCCGAATTCGGTCCTGATGCGCGCGGCGAGCCGCATCGCCAGTGTCGAGTTGCCGCCGGCATCGAAGAAACTGTCGTCGACGCCGACACGTTCGACGTCGAGCACCTCGGCGAAGAGCGCGCAGACGGCCTTCTCCATCTCGCTCTCCGGCGCCCGGCCGGAGCTCCGCTCGCCGAAGTCGGGCGCGGGCAGCGCGGACCGGTCGAGCTTGCCGTTGGCGGTCAGCGGCAGCGCTTCCAGGGCGATGACCGCCGCCGGGATCATGTAGTCCGGCAGCGCCTTGCCCATGTGCTCGTGCAGCTGAAGCTGGTCGAACTCCGGCACCGTGGGGACGATGTAGCCGATCAGCCGGTTGTCGCCCGGCCGGTCCTCGCGAGCGATGACGGCGGCCTGAGCCACGTCCGGGTGGGAGGCCAGCACGGATTCGATCTCGCCCGGCTCGACCCGGAAGCCACGGATCTTGACCTGCTCGTCCGCGCGCCCGGCGAAGTCCAGCTGCCCGTCGGCCGTCCACCGCGCCAGGTCGCCCGAGCGGTACATACGCGCACCGGCTGTGAAGGGGCAGGCTACGAACCGCTCCGCCGTCGAGAACGGGCGGCCCACGTAGCCGCGTGCCAGCCCGGCCCCGGCCACGTACAGCTCACCCGTCACACCCGGCGGCACCGGCCTCAGGAAATCATCGAGGACGAAGACCTGGACGTTGCCGAGGGGCCGGCCGACCGGCGGGGGTGCGTCCTGCGGGCCGATACCGGCAGGCAACGGCGTCGCCGTAGTGATCACCGTCGCCTCGGTCGGACCGTACGTGTTCCACACCCGTGCCCCGGCCCGCCACCGGGCCGCCAGATCCGCGCTCAGCCGCTCCGCGCCCAGCACCCAGTTCTCGACACCGGGCACAGCAGCCGGGTCCAGCACACCCAGGAGGGAGGGGACCACACTGGCCACCCCCACACCAGCCGTACGGATCATCCGAGCCAGCGCCTCCGGCTCCCTACGCTCCTCGCTCGACGCGATCGCCAGCGTGCCCCCGGCCCCTAGAGTGATCGCCACATCCAGCACCGCGGCATCGAAACTGAACGACGCGAACTGAAGCGCCGTCACCCCTTCAGAAACGCCCAGCACCGGCCGCATGACCTCCGCCAGATTCGCCACACTGCCATGCGCGACGGCCACGCCCTTCGGCCGACCCGTCGAACCGGACGTATAGATCACATACGCCAACTGCTCCGGCGTTGGCGGTAGTTGCATTGCTTCGGATGCCTCGATGGCTTCCGCCGCCTCGTCCAGCACCACCACACGCGCGGCGCCTTCCGAGATCTCGGACGCCGTCTCAGCAGTCGCCAGGACGATCGACGCGCCGCTGTCGGCGATCATGTAGGCAAGCCGGTCAGCGGGGTACTCCGGGTCCAGCGGTACGTACGCGCCGCCCGCCTTCCACACCGCCAGCAGCCCTACGATCATCTCCACCCCGCGCGGCAGGCACAGGCCCACCCGCGACTCCCGCGCCACACCGAGACGGGACAGGTAGTGGGCCAGGCGGTTCGCCCGACCTTCCAAGTCCCCGTACGACAACACGTCGGCACCGCACCGGACGGCGACAGCATCCGGAGTCGAGCGGGCCCACGTGGTGAAGCGGTCCAGCGCCGTCCCGGCCGGCACCGGCCGAGCGGTGGCGTTCCACTCCCCCACCACGCGGGAGCGCTCGGTTCCGACGAGCACGTCGATGTCGCTGAGGCGGGTGTCGGGGCGGGCCGCGACCTGGGCCAGTACTTGCGCCAGCCGGGCGGCGAGGGCCTGGGCGGTCTCCTCGTCGAAGAGGTCGGCGGCGTAGAGAATGCCGCCGTCGAGCCCGTCCGGAGAGCCATCGGCGCCGCGCCGCTCGGTGAACGTCAGCGCCAGATCGAAGCGGGTCGGCGGCGCGGAGAACGGCGGCAAGGGGTTCACCTCAAGGCCCGGCAGCTCCCACTGGGCCTCCGGCACGTTCCCTGCGGAGAGCATGACCTGGAACAGCGGGTTACGGGCCATCGAGCGCGTGGGGTTCAACTCCTCCACCAACCGCTCGAAGGGGATGTCCTGATGCCCGTACGCGCCCAGATCCCGCTCCCGCAACCGGCCCAGCAGTTCGGCGAAGGACGGGTCACCGCTCACATCCGCCCGCAGCACCAGCGTGTTGACGAACAACCCCACCAAGGACTCCGTCTGCGCATCACCACGACCCGCGACCGGCGTACCCAGCGGAATGTCATCCCCGGCGCCCATCCGCGACAGCAGCACCGACACCGCCGCATGCATCACCATGAACATCGTCGCCCGACCACGACCCGCCAACTCCACCAACCGCGCATGCGTCACCGCCCCCACACGCACCGGAACACTCCCACTCCGGAACGACGGAACAGCAGGACGAGGCCGATCAAACGGCAAAGCCAATTCCTGCGGCGCACCAGCCAACACACCACGCCAGAAGTCGAGCTGACTGCTCGCCATGCTTTCCGGGTCGTCCGGGTCGCCCAGTGCCGCGCGTTGCCACAGCGCGTAGTCCGCGTACTGCACCGGCAGCGGTTCCCAGTCCGGGGCCCGGCCTTCGCGACGCGCCGTGAAGGCCGTCTCCAGGTCGCGCGCCAGCACGCCCATCGACCAGCCGTCGGACGCGATGTGGTGCGCCACGATCAGCAGTACGTGCTCCGACGGCGTGGCCCGCAGCAGGGTGACCCGCCAGGGCAGGTCCACGCTCATGTCGAAGCCGTGGCTCGCGTGGACGGCGAGGGCCGCTTCCCATTGCTCCTCGCCGGCTTCCGCGACGACGAGCAGCGGGCGTCCTTCCTCGCCCTCCAGCACCTGCTGGCACGGCACTCCGTCCGCATCGGGGAAGACCGTCCGCAGGCTCTCGTGCCGATCGGCCACATCCCCGAGCGCCGCCTCCAGCGCTGCCACATCCAGTTCACCCGAAATCCGCAGCGCCAGCGGCAAGTTGTACGCGGCAGCCGCGGCGGGGTCGTCGCCGACCCTGTTGAGGAACCACATCCGCTGCTGCGCGAACGACAACGGCAGTACTTCAGGCCGTACCTGACGCACCAACACAGATCCGTCCGCGCTCTGCGCGCGCTCGATCAATCGCGCGACGCCCGCCACCGTCGGCGCACCGAACAGCTCCCTGATACTCACCGCCACGTCCAGCACCGACCGCACCCGTGCGATCAACCGCATCGCCAGCAGCGAATCACCGCCCAACGCGAAGAAGCCGTCCTCGGCGCTCACCCGCTCCAACCCGAGCACCTCGCAGAACAGGCTGCTGACCAGCACTTCGGCGGGCGTCTCGGGAACTCGCCCGACGGCACGCCCGGCCGTCTCCGGCGCGGGCAGCGCGGAGCGGTCGAGCTTGCCGTTGGCGGTCAGCGGCAGCGCTTCGAGGGCGATGACCGCCGCCGGGATCATGTAGTCCGGCAGCAGGGTACGGGCGAACTCTTCCAGCGCCGCGCTGTCGAACTCGTCGAGGGAAGCGAGACCGACGAGGGCGGCAGCGGGGACGACGTACGCCACCAGGCGCTGCTCACCCGGCCGGTCCTCGCGGGCCACTACCGCCGCTCGGCCCACGCTCTCGTGCCGGGCCAGCACGGTCTCGATCTCGCCGGGTTCGACCCGGAAGCCGCGGATCTTGACCTGCTCGTCCGCGCGCCCCGCGAAGTCCAGCTGCCCGTCGATTGTCCACCGCGCCAGGTCGCCCGAGCGGTACATCCGCGCGCCCGGAACGAAGGGGCAGGCCACGAACCGCTCCGCCGTCAGGCCGGGCCGTCCCACGTAGCCGCGTGCCAGCCCGGCCCCGGCCACGTACAGCTCACCGATCGCGCCGACCGGAGCGGGCTTCAGGAAATCGTCTAGGACGAAGACCTGAACGTTGCCGAGGGGGCTGCCGATCGGCGGAGGTGCGTCCTGCGGGCCGATTCCGGCAGGCAGCGGCGTCGCCGTGGTGATCACCGCCGCTTCCGTCGGCCCGTACGTGTTCCACACCCGCGCCCCGGCCCGCCACCGCGCGGCCAGATCCGAAGTCAACCGCTCCGCGCCCAGCACCCAGTTCTCGACGCCGGGCACAGCGGCCGGGTCCAGCACGCCCAGGAGGGAGGGAACGACGCTCGCCACGCTCACACCGGCGGCCTCGATCATGCGGGCGAGCGCTTCCGGCTCCGTACGTTCGTCGCTCGACGCGATCGCCAGCGTGCCGCCGCCGCCCAGGGTCACCGCCACATCCAGCACGGCAGCGTCGAAACTGAAGGAGGCGAACTGAAGCGCCGTCACCCCTTCGGCCACGCCGAGTACGGGCCGCATGGCCTCCGCCAGATTCGCCACACCGCCGTGTGCGACGGCCACGCCCTTGGGACGGCCCGTCGAACCGGAGGTGTAGATCACGTACGCCAACTGAGTTGAACCCAGGGTGTGTTGGATCGCATCGGATGGCTCTGCGTCGATACCCTTCGCCGCCTGATCCAGCATCACCACAGCCGCCGGGCCCGCCCGGACGCCGGACAGCGTCCCCGCTGTGCCCACCACCACCGACGCGCCGCTGTCGGTGATCATGTAGGCAAGTCGGTCCGCCGGGTACTCCGGGTCCAGCGGTACGTACGCGCCGCCCGCCTTCCACACCGCCAACAGCCCTACGACCATGTCCACACCGCGCGGCAGGCACAGCCCCACCCGCGACTCCCGCCCCACACCCACCCGCACCAGGAACCGGGCCAGCCGGTTCGCCCGACCTTCCAACTCCCCGTACGACAAAGCGTCGGCACCGCACCGCACGGCGACAGCATCCGGAGTCGAGCGCGCCCACGTGGTGAAGAGATCCAGTACCGTCCCCGCCCCCAACGGCCGGGCGGTGGCGTTCCACTTCTCGATCACGGAGGACCGCTCCTCCGCACCGAGGACGTCGATCTCGCTGATGCGAATGCGAGCGTTGTCCGCGACCTGTTCCAGCACTCGCGCCAGCCGGGCGGCGAGGGCCTGGGCAGTCTCCTCGTCGAAGAGGTCGGCGGCGTACAGGATGCCGCCGTCGAGCCCGTTCGGAGAACCGTCCGCCGCACGCCGCTCGCCCAAGGTCAGCGACAGGTCGAAGTGCGCGGGAGGCGCCGTCATCGACGGCATGGGTTCCGCCTGGAGGCCCGGCAGCTCCCATCGCGACTCCGGCACATTCCCGGCGGTCAGCATGACCTGGAACAGCGGGTTACGGGCCATCGAGCGCGTGGGGTTCAACTCCTCCACCAGCCGCTCGAAGGGGATGTCCTGATGCCCGTACGCACCCAGATCCCGCTCCCGCAACCGCTCCAGCAGTTCGGCGAAGGACGGGTCACCGCTCACATCCGCCCGCAGCACCAGCGTGTTGACGAACAACCCCACCAAGGACTCCGTCTGCGCGTCACCACGACCCGCGACCGGCGTACCCAGCGGAATGTCATCCCCTGCACCCATCCGCGACAGCAACACCGACACCGCCGCATGCATCACCATGAACATCGTCGCCCGACCACGACCCGCCAACTCCACCAACCGCGCATGCGTCACCGCACCCACACGCACCGGAACACTCCCACTCCGGAACGACGGAACAGCAGGCCGAGGCCGATCAAACGGCAAAGCCAACTCCTGCGGCGCACCGGCCAACACACCACGCCAGTAATCGAGCTGACCGCTCACCAGACTCTCCGGATCGCCCAGTTCACCCAGCGCGGCCCGCTGCCACAGAGCGTAGTCCGCGTACTGCACCGGCAGCGGCTCCCAGTCCGGTCCCCGCCCGGCGTGCCGAGCCGCGTAAGCCGCTTGCAGGTCTCGCCCGAGCACGCCCATCGACCAGCCGTCGGACGCGATGTGGTGCGCCACGACCAGCAGTACTGATTCGGTTGGCGCGATCGTGAACAGCCTCACCTGCCAAGGCAGTTCCGTACTCACATCGAATGCGTGACGCGTGTGTGCGGTGAGTTCTTGTTCAAGCCGGTTCTCATCGGTCTCCACTGTGACGAGCCGCGGGCGGCCGGCCTCTCCTGCCAGCACCCTCTGATGCGGAACGCCATCGACATCGGGGAAGACCGTCCGCAGGCTCTCGTGCCGATCGGCCACATCGCCGATCGCCGCCTCCAGCGCCGCCATGTCCAGCTCACCGGAAATCCGCAGCGCCAGGCGCATGTTGTACGCGGCTGCCGCTCCGGGACCGTCGTCCATCCGGTTGAGGAACCACATCCGCTGCTGCGCGAACGACAACGGCAGTACCTCAGGCCGTACCTGACGTGTCAGTACCGCCGTGTCCGTGCCCTGCGTACCGTCGATCAGTCGGGCGACGCCCGCCACGGTCGGCTCGGCGAACAGCTCTTTGATGCTCACCGTCGCGTCCAGCACCGACCGCGCCCGCGCGATCAACCGCATCGCCAGCAGCGAATCACCGCCCAGTTCGAGGAAGTTGTCCTCGGCGCCCACCTGTTCCAGCTCCAGCACCTCGCCGAACAGGCCGCACAGCACCTCCTCCGTGGGCGTCGCGGGGGCACGCCCGCCCCTGGCCGCGAGCTCGGGGGCAGGCAGAACCGCCTTGTCCAGCTTGCCGTTGGCCGTGAGCGGCAGCGCCTCCAGCGTCACCACCGCCGCCGGGACCATGTGCTCCGGAAGGCGCCTGCCGGCGTATTCACGCAGCTCAGCGCCGTCGAGCCGGCGGCCGGCGGCGGGGACGGCGTACGCGACGAGACGCTTGGCGCCCGGCCGGTCCTCGCGGACCACGACCGCCGCCTGGTCGACGGTGTCGTGGGCGGCGAGCACGGCCGCGATCTCGCCGGGCTCGACCCGGAAGCCCCGGATCTTGACCTGCTCGTCCGCGCGCCCCGCGAACTCCAGCTGCCCGTCGGCCGTCCACCGCGCCAGGTCGCCCGAGCGGTACATACGCGCGCCCGGAACGAAGGGGCAGGCCACGAACCGCTCGGCGGTCGGCCCCGGACGGTTCACATAACCGCGCGCGAGCCCGGCCCCGGCCACGTACAGCTCACCCGTCATGCCGGGCGGCAGCGGGCGCAGGAGGCCGTCCAGGACGAAGACCCGGACGTTGCCGAGCGGACGGCCGATCGCGGGCGGCGCGTCCTGCGGGCCGATGCCGGCCGGCAGCAGTCCCGCCGTCGAGATCACGGTGGCCTCGGTCGGCCCGTACGCGTTCCACAGCCGCGCCCCGGCCCGCCATCGGCTCGCCAGGTCGGGGCTCAGCCGCTCCCCGCCCACCAGCCAGTTCTCCACGTCGGGCACGGCATCCGGGTCGAGCAGCGCCAGCATCGAGGGCACGCCGTTCGCGACCCGCACGCCCGAGCGGCGGATCATCTCCGCCAGCGCGTCGGGGTCCGTGCGCTCCTCGCTCAACGCGATCGCGAGCGTGCCGCCCCCGCCCAAGGTGACCACCACGTCCAGGACGGCGGCGTCGAAGCTGAACGACACGAACTGAAGCGCCGTCACACCCTCGCTCATACCCAGCACCGGCCGTACGACCTCGGCCATGTTGACCACGCTGCCGTGGGTCAGCGCCACGCCCTTCGGCCGCCCGGTCGAGCCGGACGTGTAGATCACATTGGACGACTGAGCGGGGCTCGTCGGAAGCCTCAGTGGCGACGCGTCTTCGGCGGCGAGCGCGAGCTCGGTCGCGGGCGCGTCCAGCAGCACCACGTCCACCGCTCCGGCCGACGCCTCCGCCGGCGACTGCGACTGCGACTGCGACGACGCCGATGAAACGGATGCCGATGCCGCTGCCGTCGCAGATGAAGCGGATGCCGAGGTCGCCGAGGTCGACAGGACGACCGATGTGCCGCTGTCCGCGATCATGTAGGCAAGTCGGTCCGCCGGGTACTCCGGGTCCAGCGGTACGTACGCGCCGCCCGCCTTCCACACCGCCAGCAGCCCCACGACCATGTCCACACCGCGCGGCAGGCACAGACCCACCCGCGACTCACGGACCACACCCAGACGGGACAGGTAGCGGGCCAGCCGGTTCGCCCGACCTTCCAACTCTCCGTACGACAACACGTCGGCACCGCACCGCACCGCCGCCGTGTCCGGCGACCGTTCCGCCTGTGCCTCGAACAGGTCCACCACGGTGCCCCGCGAGACCGGCCGAGCGGTGTCGTTCCACTCCCCCACCACGCGGGAGCGCTCGGCATCGTGCAGTACGTCGATGTCGCCGACCCGCGTCGCCGGATCGGCGGCCACCTGTTCCAGCACCCGCGCCAGACGGCCGACGATCGACTGGACGGTGTCGTGCTCGAACAGGTCGGGCCGGTAGTCGACCTCGCAGGTCATGCGGTCGCCAGGGGTTTCCCCGGGGGTCAGGAGCAGCGTGAGCGGATAGTGCGCGGCCTCCTGCCCGCTGATGAGCCTGATGACGAAGGCGTCCGGGTCCGGCGCCTCGGCCGGGGGGCGGGGGTAGTTCTCGTACACCACCAGCGTGTCGAAGACCGCACCGGGACCGACGGTCCGTTGGACCTCCGGAAGCCCGAGATGCTGATGCGTCATCAGCTCCGACTGGCGCTCCTGAAGCCGCGTCAGCATCTCCAATACCGGCTGACCGCCGTCGAGTCGGACCCGTACCGGCAGGGTGTCGATGATGAGGCCCACCATGGACTCGACCCCCGGCAGTTCGGCGGGCCGCCCCGCCGACGTGGCGCCGAAGACGACGTCGTCACGGCCGGTCAGCCGGGCCAGCACCAGCGCCCACGCGCCCTGCACCACTGTGTTCACGGTCAGGTCGTGGCTCTGGGCCAACCGCGTCAGGTCCCGGGAAAGGTCGGCAGGCAGGCGGGTGCTCAGGTTCGCGTACGCATCGGTCGTCCGGTCCGGGGCCGTGGGCGCCACGAGCGTCGGCCCGTCGGCCCCCGCCAGCGACGCCCGCCACGCGCTCCGGGCCGCCTCCTTGTCCTGCCGGTTCAGCCACGCCAGGTACTCGCGGTAGGAGGTCGTCGGCGGAAGTCCGGCGGTGCTGCCGCCCGCCGCGTAGGCCGTGGTCATCTCGTTGATCAGTACGGGCAGCGACCAGCCGTCCATGAGGATGTGGTGGTGAGTGATCACCAACCGGTGCCGCTCCGCGCCGAACCGTACGAGCAGCAGGCGCAGCAGCGGGGGGACGCCCATGTCGAACCGTGCCGCGCGTTCGCGGGCGGAGAGCCGCTCCAGTTCGGCGAGGGCGTCGGCCTCCGCCAGGCCGGAGAGGTCCGCTTCCTGCCACGGCAGGGTCACCGCCCGCGCGACGATCTGCACCGACTCGCCCGACTTGCGCTGGCGGAAGCCCGCCCGCAGCGCGGCGTGCCGGGCCAGCAGCCCTTCCCAGGTCGCCCGCATCCGGCCCGCGTCCAGCGGCCCGATCAGCTCCATGGCTCGTTGCGCCTGGTAGACGTCCGGGGTCGCACCGTCGAAGGTGGCGTGGAACAGCATCCCCTCCTGCAATGGCGAAAGCGGCCACACATCTTCGACACGGGACTGGGTCATCGCTCTTTCTCCTTACAACGGATTGTGTGCAGGGGGGAGTGCGGGACCGTCGGCGAACTCGTCCTCGAACGCCTCGACTTCGTCCTGTGCGAGGTCCAGGAGGAGGAAGTCGGAGGGGGTGTGGCCGCCCGCGCCGGGGGCGGTGGTGTGCGCGGCCAGCCCGGACAGCATCGCCAGCCAGCCCTGTCCGAGGCGTTCGACCGCGGCCTCGTCCAGCAGCTCACCGGCCCAGCCCAGGGTGAGGGTCAGCTCCGGCCCCTGCGTCGTGTCCCGGATCACCGCGCCCGCCTCCAGCGCGTGGGTGACCGGCATGTCCGGCTCGGCGGAACCGCCGACGGCCGACGCGCCGGCCGGCTGCCACGCGCCGACCGGGTCCGTACTCGCGCCTGGGCCCGTGCCCGCACCCGCTCCCGTGCTCGTACGGGCGGGGAACCGGCCCAGGTAGTTGAACCCGATCTGCGGCGACGGCAGCCCGGCGAGCACTGGACTCGTCTCCGGATTCAGGTGGCGCAGCATGCCGTGGCCCAGCCCATCGCCAGGGATCGCCAGCAGTTGTTCCTTGACCGCTTTCAGCAGCTCACCGGCGGCCGAATCACCTGTTCGGGCACGGTGCAGATCGATGCCGGTCGTCTTCAGCCGGGCCGGATGCACATTGGTGAACCAGCCCACCGTGCGCGAGAGGTCGGTGCCCGCCAGGGGCTCCCGGCCGTGCCCCTCGATGTCCAGCAGCACTCCGGAGGCGGCTCCGTTGCCGGGCCGCCACTGCCCCACGGCCCCGGCCAAGGCGGCGAGCAGCACCTCGTGGACACCGCAGTGGAAGACGGAAAGGGTACGGCCCGCCAGGGTGGCGGCCTGCGACGAGGGGACCGTCCACGAACGGTCCCGCCAGGTCGCGGCGGTGTCCCGCGCCGGGTCCAGCGCTCGCCGCCCCAAGAGCGGCTCGGACTCGCCCGTCAGCATGGCCCAGTCGTCCAGCTCGGCCCGCCGCCCCTCGCTACGGGCCTGCGCAGCCAGCTCCCGCGCCCACCGGCGGAAGGACGTGCCCGCCGGGTCCGGCGCGGGGTCCCGGCCCGCTGCCGCCGCCTCGCACGCCGCCTGGAGATCGGGCAGCAGAATCCGCCAGGAGACGCCGTCCACCGCCAGGTGGTGCACCACCAGCACCAGGCGACCAGTCCGCCGGAGGCCTGCGTCCAGCCATACCGCTTGCGCCATCACACCTGCGGCGGGGTCCAGGCGCTCGACCGCTCGTTGGGCCGCTTCGTCCGCGAGGGCGTCGAGGTCGTCGTCGGTGATCGCGTCCAGGGCTGCGTCGGTGAGCGCGTCCGGGTTCGCGTCCGGGTTCACGTCCGTGGGCGTGCCCGGGTTCGCGTCCGTGGGCGTGTCCGAGGTCTCGACTCGGGGTGGGTGGGAGCCCCCGTCCCCGACGCCTGCCACATCGACTCGTACGACCAGTGCCGCCGCGTCCACCGAGCCGCGCTCGGCCACCACGAGAACGGGTTCGGAGCCACCGAGCACCGCGCGCGCCCGCAGCATGTCGTGCGCGTCCAGGACCGCGCCGAGACCGGCCCTCAGCACATCGAGACCCAGTCCCGGCGGAGCTCCCACCACGGACCACTGCGCGAACCGCGGGCCGGCGGCCGCCTCGCCCAACGCGCGCATCGCAGGGGTCCAGGGCACCTCGCCGATACCGACGTCGAGCGGCTCTTCCGCTGCCGCCCGGACCGGTTCCACGGCCAGCGCCAGCCGCTCCACGGTCTTCCCCTCGAAGACCTGACGGGGGGTCACCACCCAGCCGGAACGCCTTGCCCGCGAGGCCAGTTGCATCGACATGATCGAGTCGCCGCCCAGCTCGAAGAAGCTGTCCTCGGCGCTCACCCGCTCGGCACCCAGCACCTCGGCGAACAGCGCGCACAGAAGCTCTTCGGCCGCGCCTACGGGGGCACGACCCGCCGCCCGCACGGCGAAGTCCGGGGCGGGAAGGGCCGCCTTGTCCAACTTTCCGTTCGCCGTGAGCGGCAGGGCGTCCAGAACCATCACGGCTGCCGGAACCATGTACTCCGGCAGCATCTCGGCCACGTGCTCTCGCAGAGCTTGCGGGAGGGACGCGGGCTCCGGGACAGTCAGCGGCTCGGGGACACCTTCGTCGCCGGGAGCACGGGCCACTGCGTAACCGATCAGCCGCTTGTCGCCCGGCCGGTCCTCGCGGACGACGACGGCGGCCTGGGCAACGTCCGGATGGGACGCCAGCACGGACTCGATCTCGCCCGGCTCGACCCGGAAACCACGGATCTTCACCTGCTCGTCCGCCCGCCCGACGAAGTCCAACTGCCCGTCGGCCGTCCACCGCGCCAGGTCGCCCGAGCGGTACATACGCGCACCGGCAGCCGAGGGGCAGGCGACGAACCGCTCCGCCGTCAGCCCCGGGCGGCCCACATAGCCGCGTGCCAGCCCGGCCCCGGCCACGTACAGCTCACCCGTCACACCCGGCGGCACCGGCCTCAGAAAATCATCGAGGACGAAGACCTGAACGTTGCCGAGGGGACGGCCGACCGGCGGGGGTGCGTCCTGCGGGCTGATGCCCTCGTCCAGCGGCGTCGCCGTCGTGATCACGGTCGCCTCGGTCGGACCGTACGTATTCCACACCCGCGCCCCGGCCCGCCACCGCGCCGCCAGATCCGCACTCAGCCGCTCCGCACCCAGCACCCAGTTCTCGACACCCGGCACAGCAGCCGGATCCAGCACACCCAGGAGAGACGGGACGACACTCGCCACGCTCACGCCCGTCGCCGCGATCATCCGGGCCAGCGCCTCCGGCTCCGTACGCTCCGCACTCGACGCGACCGCCAGCGTGCCGCCCCCACCCAACGTCACCGCCACATCCAGCACCGCGGCATCGAAACTGAACGACGCGAACTGCAACGCCGTCACACCTTCAGACACACCCAGCACCGGCCGCATGACCTCCGCCAGATTCGCCACACCGCCATGCGCGACAGCCACACCCTTCGGCCGCCCCGTCGAACCGGACGTATAGATCACGTAGGCCAACTGCTGCGTAGCCAAAGGCTGTTGGAAGTGCTCA
This sequence comes from Streptomyces sp. NPDC050610, assembly GCF_040654875.1. Taxonomy (NCBI): domain Bacteria; kingdom Bacillati; phylum Actinomycetota; class Actinomycetes; order Kitasatosporales; family Streptomycetaceae; genus Streptomyces; species Streptomyces sp. NPDC050610. The sequence goes on from NZ_JBFAIV010000031.1 coordinate 69,437, forward strand.
GCCGACTCCGTGCCGACGACTTCCACCACCTCGCCCAGCACCACTACGCGCGCCGCAGCGCCCTCCGCCACGTCAGCCGCTGTCTCAGCGGTCGCCAGGACGATCGACGCGCCACTGTCGGCGATCATGTACGCGAGCCGGTCCGCCGGATACTCCGGATCCAGCGGTACGTACGCGCCGCCCGCCTTCCACACCGCCAACTGCCCGACGACCATGTCCACCCCGCGCGGCAGGCACAGACCCACGCGCGACTCCCGGACCACACCCCGCCGCACCAGATACCGAGCCAGCCGGTTCGCCCGGCCCTCCAACTCCGCGTAGCTGACGGAGTGTTCAACGGATGTAGTCACTACCGCTGCCGCACCGGGCGAGCGCTTCGCCTGATCCGCGATCATCTCCGGCACCGACGCGCGAGATGTCGATGCTGCGTCAGTGGCGTTCCAGCCCGCCATCAGCTCGCGTTCCGCGGGTGCCAGCAGGTCGATACGGGCCACTGGCGCCGACGGATCGGCGACCAGCTGTTCCAGCACCCGTATCAGCCGATCCGCGATCGCCTCCGCGGCGGGACGGTCGTATACGTCCGGCCGGTAGTCGAGCTGCACCTCCAGCCGGTCCCCGGGACTGGCGATCAGCGCGAGCGGGTAGTGGCTGGCGTCCTGGGGCCGGCCGGTGGGACGCATGGTCAGCGTGCCGGGGCCGCTGGGCTGTTCGGCCGGGCGGGGGTAGTTCTCGTACACCACCAGGGTGTCGAACTCCGCGCCGGGTCCGGCGAGGCGGTTGATCTCCGCCAGCCCCATGTACTGATGCCCCATCAGCCGTACCTGGCGTTCCTGCAATTCGGCGAGCATCTCGATGACCGGCTGCCCCGCCGACAGGCTCACCCGAACCGGAAGCGTGTTGATGAACAGACCGATCGCCGACTGCACACCCGGCAGATCCGCCGGCCGTCCCGCGACCGTACTGCCGAACACCACGTCGGAACGGCCCGCCAGCCGCGCCAGCACCAGCGCCCAAGCGCCCCGCAGCATGTTCGCCACCGTCAGTCCGCGCTCGCGGGCCAGGCCCGTCAGGGAGCGGGTCAGCTCTTCATCGCACTGCCGGAACACCGGCTCGGGCTGCATCTGGACCCGCACCGAGTCCGCGGGCACGACGCGCGTCGGCTCGTCCGTCCCCGCCAGCTCAGCCCGCCATGCGGAGCGCGTCGCCTCCACGTCCTGGCGGCCGAGCCACGCCAGGTACTCCCGGTAGGACAGCGCCGGCGGCAACGACCGGCGGTCGCCGCCCTCGGCGTACACCGTCGTCAGATCATTGAGCATTGTCGACAACGACCAACCGTCCAGAATGATGTGATGGGTCGTCAATACGAGTTGGTGGCGGTCCTCGCCGACCCGGACGAGCAGCAGCCGCAGCAGCGGGGCCGCCGTCACATCGAAGCGCTCCGCCAGCTCGTTCTCCGTCAGCCGGGCCATCGCCGCCGACGCCTCCGCCTCGGGCAGCCCCGACAGATCGGCCTCGTGCCACGGCACCGCCACGTCACGCGCGACGGCCTGCACCGCCTCGCCCGAAGCCAATTGATGGAAACTCGCGCGCAGCCCCGGATGCCGCGTCAGCACCGCGTCCCAGGAAGCCCGCAACCGCCCGACGTCCAAAGGCCCCTCCAGGGCCAGAGCCCGCTGTCCGCCGTACACATCCGTCCCGCCGTCATCGAAGGCGGAGTGGAACAGCAGCCCTTCCTGCAACGGCGACAGCGGCCATACGTCCACCAGCCCCGGTACCGCGTGCTCCAGCTCCTCCACGCCCTCCTGCGACAGGTCGACGAGGGGGAAGTCCGAGGGCGAGTGCCCCCCGACGCCGGGGGCAGCAGGGTCGGCGACGTGCGTGGCGAGGCCGGCCAGCGTCGCCGCCCAGCCGTCCAGCAGCGCCCGCGCCGCCTCCTCTTCCAACAGCCGCTCCGGCCAGGAGAGGGTGAGCGTCAGCTCCGGCCCGCTGCCGGCCAGGTCGCGCACCATGCCCAGGATCTCCAGGGCGTGCATGACGGGCAGCTCCCCATCCGGGTCCTGACCGCTCACGACCTCGCCAGGTCCGAAACTGTCCGGATCGGTCTCGCCGGTCACGGTCCAGTCGGCCGCCGCGCCCACGGAACCCGTCTCAGCGGCCGCAACCCGCCCCAGGTAGTTGAACCCGATCTGTGCCGATGGCAGGTCGGCCAGTACGGGCGCGGTCTCGGCATTGAGACGACGCAGCATCCCGTACCCCAGCCCGTCCCCGGGCACCGCTCGCACCTGCTCCTTTACGAGCTTCAGCACCCGACCCGCAGCGGCGCCGCCCGCCCGCACCTCGGCCGCGTCGAAGTCTCCGGCGTCGAGCCGCACCGGCCGGACATTGGTGAACCAGCCCACCGTCCGCGACAGGTCCACCTCCGACGCCCGCCCGTGCCCCTCCACATCCACCAGGAAGCCACCGTCCACCCCACGGCCCCGCCACTCGCCCACCGCCACTGCCAACGCGGTCAGGAGAACGTCATCGATCCCGGCGTGGAACGCGGCCGGGGCAGCGGCGAGCAAGGCCGAAGTGGCTTGGGCGGAAACTGTCACCGAGACGCGCCGCACCGTCGCCTCGACATCACGGCTCGGGTCCACGCGCCGATCGGTCAGCAACGTGTCAGCACCCCGCAGCAGCTCGCACCACTCCGGCAGCTCCGCCACGCGGTCGGGGTTCTCCGCCTCGGCCGACAGCTCACGCGCCCACCGCCGGAACGACACCGGAACCCCGTCGAGCGACGGCTGCCGGCTAGCGGCCAACTCCCGGTAGGCATGCACCAGATCAGAGGACAGCGCCTGCCAGGACACGGAATCCACCGCAAGGTGATCCGCGACCACCAGCAGTCGCCCCTGCCTCCCCGGTCCGGCGTCGAGCCACACCGCCTGCACCATCACACCGGCCAACGGGTCCAACCGCCCCGCCGCTACCCGCAGTTGCTCAGCGAGCAGCTCGGACCACGCGCCTCCCGCCGTCGCGTCCACCCGACGTATCCGTACGAGCCCGTCGACGGAAACCGTCTCCGGCACCACCAACCGCCGGTACGGCTCCACCTCCAACCGCGCCCGCAACACATCATGACGCTCCATCACGACCCGTACTGCTCCAGCCAATGCCTCAAAGCCGGCACCGGCAGGCGTGACCAGCACACTCGACTGGACCACTCGGCCCGCGTTCTCCGGGCCGACTCGATCCAGCAGCTCGTGCATCACCGGAGTCAGGGGCACTTCGCCGACACCGGGCACCTCATCGCGGCAGTCAGCCTCATCGGCCGCGACCGCCACCACCGCCAGGCCCTCCGGCGTCCGCTCCTCGAAGACCTGACGGCTCGTGAACACCAAGCCCGCACGGCGGGCATTGGACACCAGGAGCATCGACATGATCGAGTCGCCGCCCAGCCCGAAGAAGCTGTCATCGGCCCCCACCCGCTCCACACCGAGCACCTCGCCGAACAGCGCGCACAGGAGCTCTTCCGTCGCACCGACCGGAGCACGGCCCGACACGCGCTCCGCGAAGTCCGGCGCGGGGAGCGCGGCTCGGTCGAGCTTCCCGTTGGCTGTCAGCGGCAGCGCCTCCAGCAGTACGACCGCTGCCGGGACCATGTAGTCGGGCAGCCGGCCACCGGCGTAGTCCCGCAGCTTTGCACTGTCGAGCGGCGCCGCGCCGTCGAGCGAGCCGCCGGACTCGCGATCGGAGGTGACGGAGTCGGCAAAAAGGGCGGGGAGGACTGGAGAGACTGGAACGACCGGCACCACGTATGCGATCAACTGCTTCTCGGCCGGCCGGTCCTCACGGAGCATCACAGCGGCCTGGACCACATCCGGGTGGGAGGCCAGAACGGACTCGATCTCGCCCGGCTCGACCCGGAAACCACGGATCTTCACCTGCTCGTCCGCCCGCCCCGCGAACTCCAACAGCCCGTCAGCCGTCCACCGCGCCAGGTCGCCCGAGCGGTACATCCGAGCGCCCGGAATGAAGGGGCAGGCCACGAACCGCTCCGCCGTCAGATCCGCACGCCCCACGTAGCCACGTGCCAGCCCGGCCCCGGCCACGTACAGCTCACCCGTGACTCCGGCAGGCGCCGGCCGCAGGAAGTCGTCGAGGACGAAGACCTGCGCGTTGCCGATGGGGCTGCCGATCGCGGGCGGCGCGTCCTGTGAGCTGATGCCCTCGTCCAGCAGCGTCGCCGTCGTGATCACGGTCGCCTCGGTCGGACCGTACGTATTCCACACCCGCGCCCCGGCCCGCCACCGCGCCGCCAGATCCGCACTCAGCCGCTCCGCACCCAGCACCCAGTTCTCGACGCCCGGCACAGCGGCCGGATCCAGCACACCGAGGAGGGACGGGACCACGCTCGCCACCCTCACACCGGCGGCCTCGATCATCCGGGCCAGCGCCTCCGGCTCCGTACGCTCCGCACTCGACGCGATCGCCAGCGTGCCGCCACCGCCCAAGGTCACCGCCACATCCAGCACCGCGGCATCGAAACTGAACGACGCGAACTGAAGCGCCGTCACACCTTCAGACACACCCAGCACCGGCCGCATGACCTCCGCCAGATTCGCCACACCACCGTGCGCGACAGCCACACCCTTCGGCCGCCCCGTCGAACCGGACGTGTAGATCACATACGCCAACTGATCCGACGTTATGGAGCGTTCCAAAGGCTCGGCGGACTCCAGGTTCACAGCCTCGGCCGCCGCGTCCAACAGCAGTGTCCTCGGCCCGGTCGGAGCCTCGGCCGCTGTCCGTGCGGTCGCCACCACTACGGACACGCCGCTGTCAGCTGCCATGTAGGCAAGTCGGTCCGCCGGGTATTCGGGGTCCAGCGGTACATACGCGCCGCCCGCCTTCCACACCGCCAGCAGCCCTACGACCATGTCCACCCCGCGCGGCAGGCACAGACCCACCCGCGACTCACGCCCCACACCCAACCGCACCAGGTACCGAGCCAGCCGATTCGCCCGACCCTCCAACTCCCCATACGTCAACGCATCCGCACCGCTCCGCACCGCCACCGCGCCCGGGGCGGAGGAGGCCCGAGCGGCGAAGAGATCCAGCACCGTCCCCGCGTCCAGCGGCTGAGCGGTGTCGTTCCACTCCCCCACTACTCGGGAGCGCTCCTCGGGGCCGAGGACGTCGATGTCGCTCACCCGGACCCCGGAGTCGGCCGCCATCTGCGCCAGCACTCGCACCAGCCGTGCCGCCACGGCGAGTACGCCCTCCTCGTCGAACAGGTCGGGCCGGTAGTCCAGCCAGAGTCCGAGGTCCTCAGCAGGGTTCACGCTCAGGGTCAGGGCGAAGTTGGTCGACTCGCGTATCTCGGTGTCCGTGAGCGTCAGCCCCGGGACGGACGGCTTCACCGCGGGGTCGCCCGGGTAGTTCTCGAACGCGAGCAAGGTGTCGAAGGAGGCACCGGGCCCGGCAAGTCGCTGAATGGCGCTCAGGCCCAAATGCTGATGATCGAGCAAGGCCGACTGCTGAACCTGCAGCTCCGTCAGCGTCTCCGCGACAGTCCGCCCCGGCTCCAACACCACCCGCACCGGCACGGTGTTGATGAACAGCCCCAACATCTCCGCCATACCCGGCAACTCCGCCGGACGCCCCGCCACCGTCGCCCCGAACACCACATCACTACGACCCGCCAACTGCCCGACCACCACAGCCCAAGCAGCCTGCACCACCGTATTGAGCGTCACACCGCAGTCACGGGACAGCCGCCCCAATGCGACAGCCAACTCCCGGCCTGTCTGAGCCACCACCCGGCCCGTCGCATCCGACCGCCTGGCAGCAGTCGCCGACGCCACCAGCGTGGGCTCCTCCGCCCCTGCCAACGCCGCCCGCCACGCCTCGTCGGCCGCCGCCACATCCTGCCGAGCCAGCCACGCCACATGCTCACGGTGCTGAGCCACCGCAGGCAGTCCGCTCCCACTGCCGCCCCCCGCATAGCACGCCCACAGCTCACGCAGCAGTACCGGCAACGACCAGCCGTCCAAGACAAGGTGATGGAGCGTCACCATCATCCGATAGCGATCCGTACCTACCTTGATCAGCAGCACTCGCAACAGCGGCGGCTCACCGAGATCGAAGCGCCGTGCCCGCTCCTCCGCACCCCACCGCTCCGACTCCGCCCACGCGGCCTCCGCGCCAAGCCCCGACACATCCTCCTCGCGCCACGGCAGCACCACATCCCGCACCACCGTCTGCACCGGCCGCCCCAACCCCGGCACCACACGGAAACCCACCCGCAACGCCGCATGCCGCTCCAACAGCACCCGCCACGACGCACGCAGCACACCCGCGTCCAGCCTGCCGTCGAGATCGACGACCAACTGCTCCATATAGGTGTCGTCGTCCTGCTCGTCGAACAGCGAGTGGAAGAGCAGCCCTTCCTGCAAGGGCGAGACCGGCAGCACTTCCGCCAGGCCGGAGACCGCCGCCTCCAGCTCCTCCACCTGACCCTGCGACAGCTCGACTAGGGAGAAGTCGGAAGGCGTGTATCCACCGCTCCCGGCGCCGGCCGTGTGCGAGGCCATGCCGCCAAGCGCCGCTGCCCAGCCGTTCAGAATTTCCCGCGCGGTGGCCTCGTCCAGCACCCGCTCCGGCCACGCCAGAGTCAGCGTGAGTTCCGGGCCGTCGGCAGTGTCGCGTACCGCTCCCAGCACCTCCAGGGCGTGCATCACGGGGAACGCGCCCGCCACGCTGCCGTCGAGTTCGGTCGCCAGGAGCGGCTGCCAGTCGCCCTCGCGGCCGGCGATCCGGCCCAGGTAGTTGAACCCGATCTGTGCCGATGGCAGGTCGGCCAGTACGGGCGCGGTCTCGGCATTGAGACGGCGCAGCATCCCGTACCCCAGCCCGTCCCCCGGCACTGCCCGTACCTGCTCCTTTACGAGCTTCAGCAGCCGACCGGCAGCGGCGCCGCCCGCCCGCACCTCGGCCGCGTCGAAGTCTCCGGCGTCGAGCCGTACCGGCCGGACGTTGGTGAACCAGCCCACTGTCCGCGACAGGTCCGCCTCCGACGCCCGCCCATGCCCCTCCACATCCACCAGGAAGCCGCCGTCCACCCCACGGCCCCGCCACCCGCCGACCGCCACTGCCAGACCGGCCAGCAGAACGTCATCGATGCCCGCGTGGAAAGCAGCCGGAACCCCCGCCAGCACCGCGGAGGCGACCTCGGCGGGAACCGTCATCGAGACGCGCCGCACCGTCGCCTCGACATCGCGGCTCGGGTCCACGCGCCGATCGGTCAGCAACGTGTCAGCACCCCGCAGCAACTCGCACCACTGCGACAGCTCCGCCACCCGGCCCGCGCTGGCCGCCTCGGCCGACAGCTCACGCGACCACCGCCGGAACGACACCGGAACCACGTCGAGCGACGGCTGACGGCCGGCGGCCAACTCGTCGTACGCGTACTCCAGGTCAGGCAACAGCACCTGCCAGGACACGGTGTCCACCACCAGGTGGTCCGCGACCACCAACAGCCGCCCCCGCCTCCCCGGTCCGGCGTCGAGCCACACCACCTGCACCATCACACCGGCTGACGGGTCCAACCGCTCCGCCGCCACCCGCACCTGCTCAGCGAGCGGCTCCGACCACGCGACCTCCGCCGAGGCGTCCACCCGACGTACGATCCCGTCGACGGAAGCCGCCTCCGGCACCACCAACCGCCGGTACGGCTCCACCTCCAACCGCGCCCGCAACACATCGTGACGGGCCATCAGGGTTCGCATCGCGACCGTCAGAGCGGCGAAGTCCAGATCTGCCGGAGTCATCACGACCGCCTGCTGGACCACTCGGCCCGCGTTCTCCGGGCCGACGCGGTCCAGCAGCTCGTGCATCACCGGAGTCAGGGGCACTTCGCCGACACCGGGCACCTCATCGCGGAGCTCCACGCCATCGGCCGCGACGGCCACCGTCGCCAGCCCGGCCGGTGTCCGCTGCTCGAAGACCTGACGGCTCGTGATCAGCAGTCCCGCGCGACGGGCGTGCGACACCAGCAGCATCGACATGATCGAGTCGCCGCCCAGCCCGAAGAAGCTGTCATCGGCGCCCACCTGTTCCAGCCCGAGCACCGAGCCGAACAACCCGCACAGCACTCCTTCGACCGCCGTCTCGGGTGCTCGGCCGTCCATCGCCGTGGTCTCGGGAGCAGGCAGGGCAGCCCTGTCGAGCTTCCCGTTCACCGTGAGCGGCAGGGCGTCCAGGACCATGAGGGCGCTCGGCACCATGTACTCCGGCAGGGCCCCGGCCGCGTACTCGCGCAGCGGCCGCACGTCGATGTCCTGGCCCTCAGGCACGACGTAGCCGACCAGCCGCTGCTCGCCCGGCCGGTCCTCCCGTACCAGCACGGCAGCCTGGGCCACCTCCGGATGGCCCGTCAGAACAGCTGCCACCTCGCCGGGTTCGACCCGGAACCCCCGGATCTTCACCTGCTCGTCCAAGCGCCCGACGAACTCCGTCTGCCCGTCGGCCGTCCACCGCGCCAGGTCGCCCGAGCGGTACATGCGCACACCGGGCAGGAAGGGCGAGGCCACGAACCGCTCCGCCGTCAGCCCCGGGCGGCCCACATAGCCGCGTGCCAGCCCGGCCCCGGCCACGTACAGTTCGCCTGTCACGCCCGCGGGCACCGGCCGCAGGAAGCTGTCCAGGACGAAGACCTTCACATTGCCGATGGGGCGGCCGATCGCCGGCGGCGCGTCCTGCGCGTCGATGCCCTCGGCCAGCAGCGCGGACGTGGTGATCACGCTCGCCTCGGTCGGGCCGTACGCGACCCACACCCGCGACTCGGCGCGCCACCGTGCGGCCAGGTCCGCGGTCACGCGCTCGGCGCCCACCACCCAGTTCTCGACGCCGGAGACGGCGGCCGGGTCCAGCGCTCCCAGCAGGGAGGGGACGACGCTCGCCACTTTCACGCCCGTCGTGTGGATCATCCGGGCGAGGGCTTCCGGCTCGGTACGTTCGTCGCTCGACGCGATCGCCAGCGTGCCCCCGGCGCCGAGGGTGACCGCGACGTCCAGCACCGCGGCGTCGAAGCTGAAGGAGGCGAACTGAAGCGCCGTCACGCCTTCGGTCACGCCCAACACGGGCCGCATGGCCTCCGCCAGGTTCGCGACACCGCCATGCGCGACCGCCACACCCTTCGGCCGACCGGTCGACCCGGACGTATAGATCACGTACGCCAACTGATGCGGCTCGACCGCGATATCGAGCGGCGATGCCGACTCGGCGTCGATGAATACGGCCACCTCGTCCAGGGCCACCGCGCGCGCGTCACCGGCCGAAACCTGGGCCGCTGCCTGAGTGGTCGTCAGGACGATCGACGCGCCACTGTCCGCGATCATGTAGGCGAGCCGGTCCGCCGGGTACTCCGGATCCAGCGGTACGTACGCGCCGCCCGCCTTCCACACCGCCAGCAGCCCCACGACCATGTCCACACCGCGCGGCAGGCACAGACCCACCCGCGACTCACGCCCCACACCCAGACGGGACAAGTACCGCGCCAGACGGTTCGCCCGACCCTCCAACTCTCGATACGTCAACGCGTCCGCACCACACCGAACCGCCACCGCGTGGGGCGACCGCTCCGGCCACCGTGCGTAGAGGTCGACGACAGTGCGCGCCGAGACCGGCAGCCCGGTGTCGTTCCACCGCTCGACCACCTGCGTACGCTCGGCCTCGCCGAGCACGTCGATGTCGCCGATCCGCGTCCCCGGGTCCGCCGCGATCTGTTCCAGCACCCGCATCAACCGGCGGCCCATCTGCACGGCTTGATGCCAGTCGATCCGATCCGGCTGGTAGTCCAGGTGGAGGTGGAGGACGTCGGCGGGGATGACGCCGAGCGCCACCGCGAAGTTGGTCGCCCCGCGTACTTCGGCGTTCGTCGGTGTCAGACCGTCAAGGGGCGGCGCGGCGGCCAGTTCGCCCGGGTAGTTCTCGAACGCGAGCAAGGTGTCGAAGGACGCTCCGGGCCCGGCAAGTCGCTGGATGGCGCTCAGGCCCAAATGCTGATGATCGAGCAAGGCCGACTGCTGAACCTGTAGCTCCGTCAGCGTCTCCGCGACAGTCCGCCCCGGCTCCAACACCACCCGCACCGGAACGGTGTTGATGAACAGCCCCAGCATCTCCGCCATACCCGGCAGATCCGCCGGACGCCCCGCCACCGTCGCCCCGAACACCACATCACTACGACCCGCCAACTGCCCGACCACCACAGCCCAAGCAGCCTGCACCACCGTATTCAACGTCACGCCACAGTCACGGGAGAGGGCTGCCAAGGCGGCGACCAGTTCCGGGCCCGACTGGGCCGTCACCCGGCCCGGCACACCCGCCTGACCCGAACCGACTCCCGGCGCGACCAGTGTGGGCTCTTCCACCCCCGCCAACGCCGACTGCCACGCCTCACCGGCCGCCACCGCATCCTGCCGGCCGAGCCACGCGAGATGCTCACGGTGCTGAGCCACCGCGGGGAGACCGTCCCCACTGCCGCATGCCGCATAGCAGGCCCACAGCTCACGCAGCAGTACCGGCAACGACCACCCGTCCAAGACAAGGTGATGGAGCGTCACCATCATCCGATAGCGATCCTGGCCAACCTTGATCAGCAGCACCCGCAACAGCGGCGGCTCACCGAGATCGAAGCGCCGCGCCCGCTCCTCCGCACCCCACCGCTCCGACTCCGCCCACGCGGCCTCCGCGCCAACGCCCGAGACATCCTCCTCGCGCCACGGCAGCACCACATCCCGCACCACCGTCTGCACCGGCCGCCCCAACCCCGGCACCACACGGAAACCCACCCGCAAAGCCGCATGCCGCTCCAACAGCACCCGCCACGACGCGCGCAACACGTCCACGTCGACAACCCCGTCGAGGTCGACGACCAGCTGCTCCGCGTAGACGTCCTCGTCCTGCTCGTCGAACAGCGAGTGGAAGAGCAGCCCCTCCTGCAGAGGCGAGACCGGCAGCACATCGACCAGCCCGGGAACCGCCGCCCTCAGCTCCTCCGTTTGACTCCGCGAAAGCGCCAGGAGAGGCACGCCGGACGGCGAGTGGCCACCGCTCCTGTCCCGCGCAGTACGTGTCGGCCCCGCATCAGCCCCCTCCAGATCCGGAGAGACGGCCACGGTCGCCAGGCCGGCCGGGGTGCGGTGCTCGAAGACCTGACGGGTGGTGATGGACAGTCCGACGCGCCGGGCGCCCGACACCAGCAGCATGGCGAGGATCGAATCGCCGCCCAGCCCGAAGAAGTTAGCGTCGGCGCTCACCCGCTCCAGGCCCAGCACCTCGGCGAACAGGCCGCACAACGCGGCTTCGAGAGGTGTCCGCGCGTCTCGCCCAGGGGCGCGTTCCTCGGTTCGGGGGGCAGGCAGTGCCGCCTTGTCCAGCTTGCCGTTCACCGTGAGCGGCAGGGCGTCGAGCAGCACCACCACACGGGGCACCATGTGTTCCGGCAGCGCCTCGGCCGCGTACTCGCGCACCGACGCCGGGTCGAGGTCCGGCGCCCCGGATACGACGTAGCCGACCAACCGCCGCTCGCCCGGCCGGTCCTCGCGGACCACCACCGCTGCCTGGCTCACCGACGGATGCGCCGTCAGAACGGCCTCGATCTCACCGGGTTCGACGCGGAAGCCGCGGATCTTGACCTGCTCGTCCGCGCGCCCGGCGAACTCCAACTGCCCGTCAGCCGTCCACCGTGCCAGGTCGCCGGAGCGGTACATCCGAGCGCCGGGCAGGAAGGGGCAGGCCACGAACCGATCGGCCGTCAGCCCGGCACGGCCCACGTAGCCGCGTGCCAGCCCGGCCCCGGCCACGTACAGGTCGCCGACCATGCCGACGGGCACCGGCTGAAGAGACTCGTCGAGGACGAAGACCCGGGCGTTGCCGATGGGGCTGCCGATCGCGGGCAGCGCGCCTTGCGAGCTGATGCCCTCGTCCAGCAGCGTCGCCGTCGTGATCACGGTCGCTTCGGTCGGACCGTACGTGTTCCACACCCGCGCCCCGGTCCGCCATCGCGCGGCCAGATCAGCGGTCAGCCGCTCGGCGCCCAGCACCCAGTTCCGTACGCCGGGTACGGCCGCCGGGTCCAGCACGCCCAGGAGGGACGGGACGACGCTCGCCACACTCACACCGGCCGCCTCGATCATCCGGGCGAGAGCTTCCGGCTCCTTGCGCTCCTCGCTCGACGCGATCGCCAGCGTGCCGCCACCGCCCAACGTCACCGCCACATCCAGCACCGCGGCATCGAAACTGAACGACGCGAACTGAAGCGCCGTCACACCTTCAGACACACCCAGCACCGGCCGCATGACCTCCGCCAGATTCGCCACACCGCCGTGCGCGACAGCCACACCCTTCGGCCGACCCGTCGAACCGGAGGTGTAGATCACATACGCCAACTGGTCGGTCTTGGGCGCCGTTTCGAGCGGAGCTTTCCTCTCGGCCCCAACGCGCTCGTTCGCGATGTCCTCCAACGCCACGACGCGCACTGTGTCGGCCGGCGCCTTCGCCATCGTCGCCCCGGTCGCCAGCACCACCGACGCTCCGCTGTCGGCAGCCATGAACGCCAGCCGGTCCGCCGGGTATTCGGGGTCCAGCGGTACGTACGCGCCACCGGCCTTCCACACCGCCAACTGCCCGACGACCATGTCCACCCCGCGCGGCAGGCACAGACCCACCCGCGACTCCCGGACCACACCCGACCGCACCAGGTACCGAGCCAGCCGATCCGCCCGGCCCTCCAGCTCCCCATACGTCAACGCATCCGGACCGCACCGGACGGCAACTGCGTCCGGAATTGCGGCGACCCGTGCGGAAAACAGCTCAAGAACGGAATCCGCCGATCGGGGTCGGCCGGTTTCATTCCGCTCGCCCACGGCCAGCGAGCGTTCGGAGTCGTTGAGGATGTCGATTCGCCCCATCGGAACGGAAGGGTTGTCCGCCGCCCTTTCCAAGAGCCGCAGGAATGATCGATGTGCGCCTTTCACCCAGGCGTCGTCGTACAGCGCGGAACTCGCCTCGAAGGTGATCCGAATCGCCGCACTGTCCGGTGTTTCGGAGACTGTTTCGGAGACTGTTTCGGAGACCAGGACGCCGAATTCATCGACGAGTCGATTCGACAGGTCGTGGACGGTTGCCCGGCACGGCCCGAATCGAAGTTCTTCATCCGCCGGAACGATGCGCACGTACGGTCCGAAGTTCCGGCGGTCGTCCTCCGGTCGACCCAGTTCGCGGCGGAGCCGGTCCCCTCGGAATTGCTGATGCTCCAGCAGTTCGGTGATTCCACGGTCCGCCTCGCCCACCAGCTCCGCCAGGCCCGCCCCGGCCCGTACCGGAAACCTGAGGGGCAGTGTGTCGGCCATCGCGCACGGCGTCCGCCGGTCCCCGTATTCCGCCCGGCCCGATATCGCCAGGCTCAGTGCTGCCTCGTCCGCGCCGGTCATCCGGCCGACGAACGCCCCTAGCGCGGCGATCACCCATCGCTGCCAGCTCACGCCGCTCCGAGAGGCCGCGGCCCGCAGCCGGGACGCCGCGGCCGGTGCCAGGCTCCCCGTCTCCCGGCGCACCGTTCCGCCGTCCCCGGCCATACCACCCCCGAGCCCAGACGCACCCGCGCCCTCGGCCGGGCCGGTGCCGCCCGACCGGTAGCCCGGAATGGCGACCGGCGCCGGCCGGCCGGCGCAGCGGTCGAGCCAGTACGCCCGGTCACGCGCGTACCGCTCCGACTCCAGGTAGGCCGTCTCCCGCTCAGCGGCCGCGCGCAGCGACACGTAGTGCGGTTCGGAAACGGCCCCGCCTCGCGAGAGCGCCGTGTACACCTCGGCGACGCGCCGCTCCAGCAGCGCGGACGCGAATTCGTCCACCAGCAGCGGGCTGTAGCACTGCGACCAGAGATGGCGGTCGGCGGCGAGCCGGTAGACGGCGTAGGAGAACGGCCGCTCACCAGCTGCGGCGGCATCCCGCATGCGTAGCGCCTCCGCCCGTATCAGCTCCTCCGCCGCGCGCCGGGGGTCGCTCTCGCCGCGCAGGTCGATGAGCGGCAGCTCCGGTTCCGGGTCCCCGGCGACGAGTTGAGCGGTTCCTTCGCCGTCCGTCAGGGTGTGCGCGCGCAGTATCTCCGTCTCGTCAGCGACCAGCTTCAGCGCGCGGGCGAGGGTGTCCAGGTCGAGAGCTCCGGTCACGTCGACGTACCGGTGGATCGTGTCGAGCACGCGGGAATTCCCCGTTTCTCGCGTCGTCCCCATATCTCGCCGGTCAATTCCCTGCCGGGCTTCGGACAGGGGCAGCGCGTCACCGTTCCGGCCGTTCATCTTTTCCCCCTCAACGGGCAGCCCCGTTCCCGAAGCGCCTGCTGTTGCCCAGCCGGACTTGTACCGACTGCTCACCGTGCACACATCCACACATCAGGCGGTGTCGACCACCGCCGGCCCGTGCTCCGGCCCGGGGGAAAGGCGGCACGGATTCGCGCACGTACGGAATTCTCTGTCCAGCGGCGTCGGCGACGCCTGCCGGAGGGCCGCCAAAGCGACCCGCCCCCGTCCGACATTCCCAGCCGCTCCCGTACGTGAGCGGCGGAAGGTGTCAGTGATATCTGTGGTCCCTGTGTTGCCGCGCACCGACCGCACTGTCGATGCGCCATCCCCGTATCCAGCTCCTTGGAATTTGACCGCCTGGCCTTAAGGATGTCAACGAATATCCTTCCGACGCGGTTGGACGCCTGTGGATTCGCTGTGCACCTGCCGGGTGGGCCGCCGCTCCGTCCAATCCAAGTTTTCTCGACACTTGGACACGTGACGCGGGCGCAGGCACGCGAGCACCCGGACCACACCCGCAGGCATATGCCAAAAGTTAGGCAAGCCAACCCTAAGAAGAGTTAGGCTCCTTCTGCGGACCGGCGCTCCCCTGGCTACCGACTCGACCGCTGGTGCGAGGCGTGGCCCATGGCGACGGCCCGCACATGACGGCGATCGACGAGAGGACGGCCGGAGATGGGTCAGCTGCACGATCTCACCGCGCTGGAGCAGGGCGACGCGATACGGGCGGGAAACCTGTCCCCCGTCGAGCTGACGGAGCACTACCTGGAGCGCATCGAGCGACTCGACTCCACCGTCGGCGCGTTCATCACGGTGACCCATGAGATCGCGCGGAAGCAAGCGGCCGAGGCGGAACGTACGGCCTCCGAAGCACGCCGGGAAGGGCGGGAGTTGCCGCCGCTGCACGGCGTGCCGGTACCGGTGAAGGATGTCAGCTTCGTCGCGGGCGTGCGCTGCACGATGGGATCGGCGGCGCTCGTGGACCATGTGCCGACCGTGGACGACCACGTCGTCACCAAGCTCCGTGCGGCCGGCACCGTCCTGCTCGGCAAGACCAACACGTCGGAGTTCGCCCTGCCGCCGTACGCCGAGAACCGGGTGGCACCGCCCGCCCGCACCCCGTGGGGCCTCGACCGCTCGGCCGGCGGGTCGAGCGGCGGCGCGGCGACGACCGTCGCCTCGGGGCTGGCGCCCGTCGCGCACGGCACGGACAGCGGCGGCTCGATCCGCATCCCCTCCTCGGCCTGCGGGCTCTTCGGTCTCAAGCCGAGCCGCGGCCGGGTCGGCGAAGGTCCCGCACTGCACGACGTCAGCGGCATGACCGCCGCGGGCCCCTTGGCCCGTACGGTCGCGGACGCGGCGGCGCTCCTCGACGTACTCGCCGCGCCGGTGCCCGGCGGCCCGTTCACCGCGCCCGCGCTGCCGCCCGGGGAGACCTTCGCGCAGCAGGCGCTCCGCCGGCCGAAGACGCTGCGTGTCGCCTGCATGCCCGAGCCGTCCGTGCCCGGCGTGTCGCTCCACCCCGACTGCCGCGAGGCCGTGGACGAGGCGGCCGATCTGCTGCGCGAACTCGGCCACACCGTCGATGAGTTGCCGCCGCCCGTGCTGAGCGGCGGGGCCGCCGCCGCGCTTCGCCAGATCTGGGAGGTGATGGCCGCGACCAGCCCGGTGCCGCCGGGCTCCGAGGAGTTGCTGACGCCGCTCACGCGCGAACTGCGCAAGGGCGCCGCGAAGGTGTCCGGGGTGGAGTACGCCCAAGGGCTCCAGGAGTTCCGAAAGCTGGGCCGGCTGATCGCCGACACCATCCAGCCGGCGGACACCGGCTACGACGTGATCCTCACCCCGACGCTTGCTCAACCCCCGGTCCCAGTGGGCTCGTTGCACGACGACGCGAACCCTGCGGGCGACTTCGAGCTGATGAGCGCGTTCACCCCGTACACCATGCTCTACAACGCGACCGGCCAGCCCGCCGCCAGCGTGCCGCTGCACTGGAACGTCGAGAACCTGCCCATCGGCGTCATGCTCGCCGCCCGCTACGGCGACGAGGCCACCCTCATCTCCCTCTCGGCCCAGCTGGAGGAGGCCCGCCCCTGGGCGGCCCGCGTCCCCGCGCTGTGGTGAGGGCCCAAGGCACGCCCCTGGTTCCCACTGCCCATGGCTGACACAGGCCGTCGGCACGGCCAGGGACTCAACGCGGCGGCCGACGATCGTTGCTGCTCCCGGCGGCTCGGTCAGTCGTGGTAGCCGACGACGAGGTGTTTGTCCCCGCTGGACTTGCGGACCTCGCAGCGGGTGAAGCCGGCGTCGTTGAGGAGTGCGGTGAATTCGTGGGCCGTACGGTGCCGGCCTTGCGTTTCCAGATGCATGGTGAGGTTCATCGCGGAGGTGGCGAGGGGGCCTTGCCGAGTGTCGTCGAAGAGGCGGTCCATGACGAGGACGTGTCCGTGGGGGCGGCAGGCGCGATGAGCTTTGCGCAGGAGCTGGGTGCAGGTGGGGTCGGGCCAGTCGGACAGGATGTAGCCGAAGGCGATGCAGTCGCCCTCGGGCAGTTCGTCGGTGAAGAAGTCGCCCGGAGTGAAGTGGAGGCGGCCGGCGAGGTTGTGTGCCGTCCGGGTCTCTTCGAGGTAGGGCTCGACCTGGGGGAGGTCGAAGACGGTGGCCTCAAGGGCGGGTGCGTGGCGCAGGGCGGCGACGGCGAAGGGGCCGGTGGCTCCGCCGACGTCGATGAGGTGGGTGCTTGTGGTGAGGTCCCCGAGTGCGGCGAGTTCTTGGGAGGGGGCATAGCTGAGGTCCCACATGGCGCTGAGGAAGCGGCGGGTGGACTGCTCGTCCCGGTAGAGGGAAGCGAAGGGCCGGGCGTCGGGGCCGTCGACGGCGGTCTTTCCGTGCTGGAGGTAGGCGTTGAGGGCGGGGGTTCGGGTGGCTGTCTCCTGGACGAGATGGGTGAGGAAGCCGCCGATGTAGTGAGGATCGCCGGGGTCGAGGAAGGGCTGTATGTCCGGAGGCACTGCGTAGTGCCCGGTGGGCGTGCGGTGGAGGATCTGGTGCGCGGTGAGGAGCAGCAGCATGCGTTCCAGGGTGTCGGCGTCAAGGCGGAGGGCTTGGGCGATGTCCTCGGCGCGGGCGGGCCCGGTGGCTGTGAGGTGGGCGAAGACGTGGTGGCGGTCGGCGAGGTGCAGCACGGGTGTGGCGATGGCGCCGAAGACGGCCGTTTCCAGGTTGCTGGGCAGCACGGAGAGATCCTCCTGCGGGTGAGCGGTAGCCGTCCGGCCGGTCTCGTGTACCGACCGGTTTCGCGTACCGGCCGGCTTCGTGTACCGGGCGGGTGGACGTGCCGGGCGGGTGGACGTGCCGGGCGGACGGACGCGGGTCAGCGGGTGGGGGTGGGGGTGGCGGTCGTGCTCTGGGCCAGGAGTTCCGCGAACTGCCGTGGGTGGGTCGCGTGGGCGACGTGGTCGGCGCCTTCGAGGGTCTCGTGGCGCCCTGCGGGCAGGAGGCGGGCGAGGTGGAGTGCGGTGTGCTGGTGGTGGGGCAGCGACCGGCTTCCGGAGGCGGTGAGGACCGGGGTGTGCAGGGTGCCCGGGTCGAAGCAGGGCTTGTCCAGGGTGGGGTCGGTCATCTCGCGGATGAGGGCGACGCCGTCGGGGTGGAGCTGTGCGTCGCTCGTGCCGAGGGCGGGGCGGCCGAGGACGGCCTGCTGGAGGGCGCGGGCCGTGGCGGCGGGGCCTTGCGGGATGGTGTCGTGGACCAGTTGTTCCCAGGGCGCGGTGCCGGGCCACCAGGGCAGCCAGGGTATGGGTGGCTCGTAGGCGACTACCGCGCGGAACAGGTCGGGGCGTTGGGCCGCGGCGGCCAGGGCGATCAGGGCGCCGTAGCTGTGTCCTGCCAGGACGGGCTGCCGCAGTCGGGTCGCCACCGCGATGAGATCGGCGACGTGGTCGGCCAGCGCGGTCTGGTCGTCGGCCAGCGGCCGGGAGGCGCCCCAGCCTCGCCGGTCGTACCCGGAGATCGTCCATCCGGGCGACAAGTGGGCGGCGACCGGCTGGAAGGTGGCGCTGTGGTCCATGGTGCCGTGGACGAAGAGGAGGCTGTGGGGGCCGGTGCCCCTTTTCGAGTGCAGGGCCGGGCGGATCATGAGGGGACTCCCGCGGTGCGAAGGAGGTCCGCGATCTTCTCGGGGGTGGGGGCGGTGATGAGCACCGCGGTGTCTACGGGGGTGCCGGTGAGGGCTTCCAGGCGGACGAGGAATCCGGCGAGTTTGAGGGAGTCGCCGCCGATGCTGAAGAAGTCGGAGGCGGTGTGGATGTCACGCAGGGGCAGGTCCAGGGTCCGGGCGAACTCCTGGGCGATCATCCAGGTGAGGTAGGAGCGCTGTCGTTCATCGGCTCCCGGGTCGGGTTCGGGCGGGGACGGGGCGGTGGCCGGCGGCGGGGTGGGGGGTGCGGCGTCGTGGGTGGACTTGCCGTTGATGGACCGTGGGAGTTCGCTGACCTGGGTGAATGTGGTGGGCACCATGGCGCTGTGCAGGCGGGCGTTGAGGTAGGTGTTGATCGGGTCTTCGTCGAGGTGAGGTCCGGCGGGGACGATCAGGGCTTCGAGGCGGTCGTCTTGGGGGTGGACATGGCAGGCGGCGACGCCGGGGGCCGTTTCCAGGACACGTTCGATCTCGTCGAGTTCGACGCGTTGGCCGTTGAATTTGACCTGGCGGTCGCGTCGGCTGATGTAGTCGAGCGTGCCGTCGGGGCGGGTGCGGCAGATGTCTCCGGTGCGGTAGAGGAGGCTCGGGGGCTCTGCGGTGGTGGTGTGGGGGTCGCGGGCGAAGTGCTTTTCCATCAGGTCGGGCTGGTTGAGGTAGCGGCCGACGCCGACGCCGCCGATCCACAGTTCGCCTTCCTGCCCGGTGGGGACTTGGCGCAGTGCGTCGTCGAGGAGGTAGGCGTGCTTGTTGGCGACGGGCTGTCCGATGGGCGGGCGTTCTTCGGTGGGTGAGCATTCGTGCCAGGTGGCGAGGACCGCGGTTTCGGCGGGGCCGTAGAGGTTGAGCAGGCGGCGTCCGGGGCGGGACCAGCGTCGTGTCCAGGCCGCGGGGAGACGTTCGCCCGCGGAGGCGGCGATCCGCAGGTCGGGCAGGGGTTCGTCGGGAAGCGCCATCCAGACCGAGGGGGTGAGGATCACGATGGTGACCTTCTGGGCGGCGAGGAGTCGCATCAGGGGCGGTCCGACGATGAGGTCCTCGGAGGGGGCGACGACCAGGGTGGCGCCGGACAGCAGGGCGAGGGTGAGGTCGGCGACGCAGCCGTCGAAGTTCGGGGAGAGGAACTGCAGGACCCGGTCCCCCGGGCCCTGGTGGAAGATCTCCTGCTGGGCGAGGTGGAGGTTGACGGTGGCCTCGTGGCTGATGGCGATGGCTTTGGGGGTGGCGGTGGTGCCGCTGGTGAAGACGACGTAGGCGGTGTCTCCGGCGGTGGCGCCGGTCAGCGGGGCTTCGGGGTCCCGGGCGCCGTCGCCGGTGCCGGTCACCTGGGCGGGGAAGGTGGCGGGAGGCACGGAGCGGTCGCTGATGACCAGGCGCGCCTCGGCTTCGACGAGCATGGTCCGCAGACGCTCGCGGGGGCAGGACACATCGGCGAGGAGGAAGGCGGCGCCGGTCTTGGCGACGGCGAGAACGGCCAGTACGAACTCGGCGGAACGTTCCATGACCACCGCGGCCACGGTGCCGGGCCTGGCCCCTTGCCGGCGCAACTGGTGGGCCAGGGCGTTGGCCCGCTCGTCGAGTTCGCGGTAGGTGAGGGTCTCGTGGGGTCCTTGTACGGCTGGGGCGTCGGGGGTGGTCCGGGCCTGCTGTTCGAAGGCTTCGTGCCAGCATGCGGCGGGGGTCGGCGGCTGCGTGGTGGTGGGGTCGGCGTCGAGAGGTCGGGACGTGACCGCGGGCGCGTCCGGCCTCTCGGTGTCGGTGTTGTCGGGGGTGTGTGCGCTGAGGCGGACCCTGGCGTGCTGGAGGCAGCGGGTGTTTCCGTGCAGGCCCCAGACCAGGGCTGAGGGGCCGTCCGCGGGTGTGTAGGACGGGTACGCGGCCAGGAAGCCTTCGAGTGCGTAGCAGGCCAGGCGTTCCGCGTAGCCGGCGCCGGGGCAGGTGTGGCGTCCGGCGCCGAACCCCAGATGCCGGGGGCCGTGCCGGTCCAGGTCGAGAACTCCGGGGTCGTCGAAGGTGCGCGGGTCGAGGTTGGCGGCGGCCAGGTGGACCAGGACGCTGTCACCGGCCGCGATGGGGATTCCGTGGACGGTGGTGTCGGCGGTGGCCCTGCGTGCGACGAACTGGCTGGAGCCGTTGACGCGCATGGTCTCGGTGACGACAGCGGCGAGCAGGGCCGGGTCCTGGCGTACTCGGCGCCGGCGTTCGGGGTCGTGATGCAGGGCCAGCAGCGCGGAGGTGACGAGGTGGGTGAGGGTCTGGTAGCCGCCGCCGACCAGGACGATGCCGTTCGCGGCGACCGCGCGGACTTCTTCCTCGGTGGGGGTCCGGCCGGACAGCGGAGCGGTGAGCGCGCTGATCACGTCGTCGCCCGGGTGTTCGAGCCGGCGACGGGCTTCCTGCTCCAGGGTGTCCAGGGCCTGGGCGAGGGTCTGGTCGACTTCGGCGTCGGGGGCGGCGGGCAGGGCGGCCAGGCTGCCGAGGAACCGTTCGTACGCCTCGGCCCATCGGGTGAGTTCCGCTTCCTGGCCGGGCATGCCGAACAGGTACGCGACCAAGGCGGAGGGGAGTTTCGCGGCGAAGTCCTCGACGAGGTCGACGGTGCCGTGTCCGGGGAGGGTGTGCAGAACGCTGGTGACGATGTCCCGCAGGTCGTCCTCCCGGCTCTTGACGCGGGGGCCCGAGAACTGGCCGGCGAGGGCGGAGCGGATGGCGTGGTGCCGGGGCGGGTCCAGGAAGAGCATCTGTTCGTGGACCATCGCGCTCAGGTGGGCGGAGGCGTGCAGGCCCCGTGCTCGCAGGGCGTGCGGGGCGTGTTCGCGTACGGAGGAGAAGCGTTCGTGGTCGCGCAGGATCTCGACGGCTTCGGCGTAGCCGGAGCACACCCACACGGAGCCGACCTCGTCGAAGAACAGGGGCCCGAGTTCGGTGATGGCGTCGATGTAGCGGGTCGGGTCGGCGATGGTGTCGGCGGACTTGAGCAGGTGCACTCCGTGCCGGGCCCGGTCATAGCCAGGCGGGGTCGTACGCGTGGGCATGGCATGCCTTTCGGGCTGCGAAAAAGGTCGGGCTGCGAGGAAGGGCGGGGCGGGGGCCGCGGCCCCGGTGTGGGGCCGGCGCGGCGGGCGGGCGTCAGTCGAGGTGGCCGACGACGACGCCGTTGGCACCGGCCGCTTCGAACGGCAGCACTTTCACCCGGGCGAAGCCTTCCTCCCACAGCCATGTGGAGTACTCGGCGGCCGAGTAGTTCTTGCCGCCCTCGGTCTCCACGAGCATGTTCATGCCCATCAGGGCGGCGGCGGGCGGGCCGGTGCGTTCGTCGTTGAGCAGCAGTTCGCAGATCAGCACCGCGCCGCCGGGCGCCAGGGCCGCCCGGCACTTGCGCAGCAGCGCCCGGCAGGTCTCCTCGTCCCAGTCGTGCAGGATCATGCTCAGCAGGATGGCGTCGTAGCCGCCGGGCAGTTCGGCGTCGCGCTGGAAGTCTCCGGCGACCGTGTCGACGGTGCCTTCCAGCCGCGCTTCGGCGATTTTCTCGCGCGCCAGATCGCAGACGGGCGGGAGGTCGAAGACCGTCGCCGACAACTGGCCGTAGCGGCGGCACAGTTCGATGGGGAACGCGCCGGCGCCGCCGCCCACGTCCAGCAGCCGGTGATGCCGGGTGAAGTCGTGCACCTGGGCGAGGGCCCGCGCGGTGAAGGTGGAGATGGAGTACATGCAGTCCCAGAAGAGCCGCAGGGTTTCCGGGTCCACGGTGTCGAACAGCGACTTCTGTGTACCCGGGGTCCAGGTGGAGGGGCGGTTCGTGCGCATGGCCTCGACGATCGACTGCCAGGCGGGATATTCGCGGCGGTCCAGGTAGCGCACGAAGCCGCCGAAGTAGCAGGGGCGTCCCTCGACCAGGAACTCTTCCGAGAGGGGGGCGTTGCGGTAGCGAGAGCCGTTCTTGTCCAGCAGGCCCAGCGAAGCGCAGCCGGCCAGGAGGAGGTCGGCCGGGCGCAGGGCGATGCCGAGCCCGACGGAGACTTCCTCCAGCGTCAGTTCGCGGCCTCCGGCCAGCAGGTCGAAGAGACCGAGGTCCAGGGCGCCCGCGTAGGTCTTGAAACTCCAGAAGCCGGTGGCGAGTTCCATGAGGGGGGTGGGGACCAGTGGGGTGTCAGTGGGGGACGTCTTCGGCATCAGCATCTCCTGTCGTGGGCGCCGACGGTCATGGCCGGCGCTACGGATGGGGGCGCGTGCGACTCAGTAGAAGGACTGGAGGGCGGGGCGCGGGTCAGCGCGCGGCCGGGCCGAACAGGGGCGCGCTTGCCACGGGGCGGAACCGGGACTGGAAGAAGCGCAGCGTGGCGGGTTCGTGGGTGAAGGACACGCCGGAGGCGAACTCTCCGCGCCGGGCGTGGAGGCGGGCGACGCTGTCGGCGACAACGTCCATGTGGCTCTGGGTGTAGACGCGGCGCGGAATGGTGAGCCGGACCAGTTCCAGGCGCGGGCAGCGGTTCTCGCCGGTGTCCGGGTCACGTCCCGCCGAGACGGCGCCCCGCTCGGTGGAGCGGATCCCCGCGTCCAGGTAGAGCGCGCACGTCAGCGTCTGGGCGGGAAACTCCTCGGGCGGCACGGCGGGCAGGAACGCTCGGGCGTCCAGGAACACGGCGTGCCCGCCCACCGGCCGGACCATGGGCACACCGGCGGCGGCGATCCGGTCCCCCAGGTAGGCCACTTGCTCGATGCGAGTCCGGATGCCGTCTTCCCGAACCGATTCCTCGATGCCCTGCGCCACCGCCTCCAGGTCGCGCCCTGCCATTCCGCCGTAGGTGTGCAGACCTTCGTAGACGACGACCAAGTTGCGCGCCTTTTCCGCGAGTTGGGGGTCACGGACGGCGAGCCAGCCGCCGATGTTGGCGAAGCTGTCCTTCTTCGCCGACATCGTGGCGCCGTCGGTCAGCGCGCACATCTCGCGCAGGATCTCCGCCACCGTCTCCTCGCCCCGGCCCGGTTCGCGCTGCTTGATGAACCAGGCGTTCTCCACTGCCCGGGCGGCGTCGAGGATCACCGGGATGCGGTGCCGCCGCGTCAGTTCACGGACGTCGGCCATGTTGGCCAGGCTGATGGGCTGGCCTCCGGCCATGTTCACCGTCGCGGCCAGGGACACATAGGGAATCTGCTCGGCCCCCACCTTGTCGATGAGCCGCTCCAGCTTGCCCAGGTCGACGTTGCCCTTGAACGGCAGGTCCGCGGCCGGGTCGTGAGCCTCGTCGACGACGATGTCGTGGAACACCGCCCCGTTGAGCTCCTGGTGCGTACGGGTGGTGGTGAAGTACATGTTCCCCGGCACCTGGTGTCCGGGCCGTATCAGGATGCGCGAGAGGATGTTCTCCGCCGCCCGCCCCTGATGGGCCGGGATCACATGCTCGTACCCGTAGTACCGGCGCACCGCCGCCTCCAAGCGGTAGAAGCTGCGCGACCCGGCGTAGGACTCGTCCCCGAGCATGACCGCGGCCCACTGCCGGTCGGACATCGCGCTGGTCCCGGAATCGGTGTACAAGTCGATGTACACCAGGTCGGCGGGGAGCAGGCCCACGTTGTAGCCCGCCTGTTCCAAGGCGTCACGACGCTCTTGCGGGCTGGTGAGGCGGAGAGGCTCGACGCTTTTGACGCGCCAAGGTTCTGCCGGGTGCCGCAGCCGTGCTCCAGGCTCTGCGGGCGGCTCGAATGAATCAGATACAGACATGGGTGAACCAGCTCTCGGAGAGGGGGCGGCGCAGAGGCGCGGGCGCCTTCGTCGTCCGAGGCATGAGCGGACTCGAAGACTCGGGAGGCAAAGGGCCGTACCAGGGCACGTTGATGCGGCCGGCGGATCACGGCGAGCACGGCTGCGCCTTCATGCGAAGTGGTGGGCGAAGAGCTTCTGGTGCTCTGGGCCCGGACGTCAGGGTGACGGAGCCGGTGACTCCGTGCTGGGTCTGAGGAGCTGCGAGTTCCTCGACCTCATCGGCCCCATGGGCACGGCACAGGCCTCGTGCGGGGATGGCCACGACGTACCACGGGGCCGGATAGGCGTCGTGCGGGTCCCAGCCGAGTGTCATGTGGATGATGACTCCGGTGTGGGATTCGCCCAGGATGTGTACGAGGGAGCCCGTAGGCAGGGCCGTCTGGGCAGCGCGGGTCGCCAGATCCGGCAGGAGCGCGGAGGTCTCGGTCTTGATCATGCGTCGGTGGTCGCTGAGGTCGTAGCAGTAGCGTCCGGTTCTGCGGAGGTAGACAAGGGCTTCGACGAGCCGGCGCTGGCGCGGTGTGGCCAAGGGTGTCTGGTGGAGCCGCCACAGCGAGTACAACTGGTACTCGATCGAGCTCCGGGGCAGCCCGTTCGATGTATGCCCGGCCGCGGTGCTCGACCACGACGCGGGAGCTGCCGGCCCGGCCGAGTGCCCGTCCTCTTCCCGCCGCGCGGAGGAGAACAGCGGATCCTCATGCCGTTCCTCGGATGTCTTCGCGGTGATGACGTACGCCCCCTTCGGGCAGCCGTAGCGGTCAGGTGCAATGGCGGCACGCCTGGAGCAGGGCCAGTGCCATCGTCGTGCCGGTCTCGCCAAGATGGGCGTGGTAGGCCGCGACGACCGCGTTCTCCCGCGCCAGATCCGTGCGCGAACGCGGTTCGGTCTCCCTCTGACGCCGAACCGCCCGGCAGTGCCGCTGACGCTGCTCGACCAGCGAAATGATCTCTTTGTCGAGCGCGTCAATGGCCGTCTGCTCCCGCAGTACGCGCTCCCGCGGACTCGCCGGCGGCCGGCTCTCCGGCCCATGAGAAACCATGTCCCTGCCTCTCCGTACGCGACCCACCTGCCAACTGGTGGCTGCACCCCAGCAAACCGGCGCCCCATGCCCCGGTGAAGCCCGGATGCCGCGCGGATGCGTGAACGCGTTGAACGCTTGTGCCCTTGTGAAGCGCTGGGGTAGCGCAGGATCCGCCACCTGGGCGGCCCCCGCTACGGACAGCGGGGCCAGGCCATCGCGACGCGACCGCCCAGGGCGAGGCCGGTGACGGCCTGGGCGCCGGAGATGCCGCCGTCGACCACGATGACGCGTCGGCCGGGGAAGCCGGCCGGACAGCGGCAGTTCAGCGGTCAGGCCCTGGGAACCGAAGGTTCTCCAGGGCCTGACGACGCTATGCGTTGATACATCCCGTCCCGTCGGAGCGTTGTCAGCGCTCAGGGCTCGGCATGGTCGGCCAAGTCGCCCGAGGCCGACAGTTGTTCACACGGACGGGGCCGAGAGTGTTCACACGGACGAAGCCGCTCCCGACGACGAACCAGGCCGGAGTGCGCTTTTGATCAGCGTGCGGCCGAAGTCCCACATCAGGCTGCTGTCGCCGTTGCCGTGCGCGTCGTCCATGACGGCGGTGAAGGCGTCGACGAAGCGGTCCACATCCGCTTCGTCGATGACCAGCGGCGGGATCAGCTTGATGACCTCCAGGTGGTCGCCGGAGACCTGGGTGAGGATGCGGTGCTTCTGGAGCAGCGGCACGACGACCATCTGCGCGAACAGGCCCTTGCGCGCCGTCTGGAGCATCGCCCAACGGCTGCGCAGGCCCAGCGACTTGGGCCTGCCGAACTCGATGCCGATCATCAGCCCCCGGCCGCGCACCTCGTGCAGCAGCTCGTACTTGTCCACCAGCGCGGCGAGCCTGCCGCGCAGCAGGTCTCCGGTGTGCCGGGCCCGCGCGACGATCTGCTCGTCCTCCATGACGTTGAGCACCGCGAGCCCCGCCGCCATGGCCTGGGCGTTGGAGCCGAAGCTCGCCGAGTGGACCAGCACCCGGTCCATGGAGGAGTAGACCTTCTTGAAGATCCAGTCCTTGCCGAGGGTCGCGCCGACCGGCACGTAGCCGCCCGACAGCGCCTTGGCGACGCACACCAGGTCGGGCTCCACGCCCTCCTCGTGCTGGTAGGCGAAGAAGTCGCCGGTCCGCCCGATGCCGGTCTGCACCTCGTCGGCGATCAGCAGCGCCTTGTGCCGGTGCAGCAACTCCTGTGCGGCGCGCAGGAATCCGGGGGGCGTCTCGTGAACGCCCTTGCCCTGGATCGGCTCGACGACGAATCCGGCCACGTCGCCACGGGCCAACTCCCGTTCCAGCGCGGCCAGATCGCCCATCTCGATGGCGGTATCGGGGAGCAGCGGCGCGAAGCCGTCGCGGAACCCGTCCTCGCCGTTGACCGAGAGCGAACCGGTCGTCAGCCCGTGGAAGGCGTGCGCGCAGTAGAGGATCCTGGTCTTCCCGGTCGCGTACCGCGCGAACTTCAGCGCGGTCTCCACGGCCTCCGTGCCGCTATTGCCGAAGAAGACGCGGTCGAGGTGGGGCGCGTACGACAGCAGCTTCTCCGCGAACAGGCCGGGCAGCGGCTGGCAGTCGAAGCGGGTGAGGTCCGCGAGCTGGGCGTCGAGCACGTCGTGCAGCGCCTTGCGCACGACGGGGTGGTGCCGGCCGACGCCCATCACGCCGAATCCGGCGAGCATGTCCAGGTAGTCGTTGCCGTCCGCGTCCCAGAAGTGCGCGCCCTCGGCCCGTTCGTACACCTTGTCGAAGCCGATGGTGTGCAGCATGCGCGGCAGTTGGTGGTTCACGTACTTCGCGTGCAGTTCATACCGCTCACCGCCGCGCTCCGCGAGGAGCTTCCCGAGGTCGAAGCCCTGCGGTCCGTCGGCTGTCATAGGTGGTTCTCCTCGCTGATCTCGGAAGCCCCCGCCGCTGCGGGGGCTGTGGTACGGGCCAGGGCCGCGCTGATGCGCCCGGCCATCTCGGCGGGGGTGAGCCCGATGTCGGCCAGCACCTCGCCGCGCTTGGCGTGCGCCAGGAACTGCGGCGGGATGCCGAAGGTGCGCACCGGCAGGTCCACGCCCGCGTCGCCGAGCGCCTGCGCGACGGCCGAACCGACGCCGCCGGTACGACTGTTGTCCTCCACGACCGCCACGACCCGGTGGCCGGCGGCGAGCGCAGGCAGCGCTGCGTCGACGGGTTTGACCCAGCGCGGGTCTACGACGGTGCAGCCGGTGCCGCGCGCGTGCAGCAACTCGGCTATTTCCAGGCCGACTTGGGCCATGGTGCCGACGGTGACGAGCAGTACGTCCGTACGCCCGTCCGCGCCGCGTCCCGTACGTCCTTCCGCTTCCCCGCCGGCCGACTCCGGCCGGGCCAGTACATCCATCCCCCCGACCCGGTCGATCGCCGGTATCGGCTCGCCCACCGTCTCCTTGGGGTAGCGGATGACGGTCGGCGCGTCGTCGACGTCCAGCGCCTCGCGCAGTTGCGCGCGGAGTTGGTCGGCGTCGCGCGGCGCGGCGATCCGCAGGCCGGGTACGACCTGGAGGATCGACATGTCCCACATGCCGTTGTGCGACGCGCCGTCGGTCCCGGTGACCCCGGCCCGGTCGAGGACGAAGGTGACGCCGCACTTGTGCAGCGCCACGTCCATCAGGACCTGGTCGAAGGCGCGGTTGAGGAAGGTCGCGTACACCGCGAAGACCGGGTGCAGCCCGCCGGTGGCGAGTCCGGCCGCGGAGACGGCGGCGTGCTGCTCGGCGATGCCGACGTCCCAGACCCGGTCGGGGAAGGCCGTGGCGAACTTCGTCAGCCCCACGGGGTGCAGCATCGCGGCCGTGATCGCCACGACGTCGGGCCGTTCGGCCCCGATCCGCGCCATCTCGTCCCCGAACACCGAGGTCCAGGACTGCCCGCTCGACGGCGCGAGCGGCTCGCAGGTGAGGGGGTCCATCGCGCTGACCGTATGAAAGCGGTCGGCCTCGTCCTCCAGGGCGGGCTGGTAGCCGCGCCCCTTCTCGGTGAGGCAGTGCACGAGCACGGGGCCGTGGAAGCGCTTGGCGCGGCGCAGCGCGGATTCGACCGCGGCGATGTCGTGGCCGTCGATGGGGCCGAGGTACTTCAGGCCGAGGTCCTCGAACATGCCCTGCGGTGCGAAGGCGTCCTTGAACCCCTTCTTCGCGCCGTGCAGGGACTCGTACAGCGGCTGCCCGACGACGGGCGTGCGCTGGAGGACTTGTTTCCCCCAGGTCAGGACGCGTTCGTAGCCGTCGGTCGTGCGGAGCGTGGCGAGGTGGTTGGCCAGGCCGCCGATGGTCGGCGCGTACGAGCGCTCGTTGTCGTTGACGACGATGATCAGGGGGCGGTCTCTCGCCGCGGCGATGTTGTTGAGAGCTTCCCAGGCCATGCCGCCGGTGAGCGCCCCGTCGCCGATGACGGCCGCCACGTGGCGGTCCGTGTGCCCGAGCACCTGGTTGGCCTTGGCGAGGCCGTCGGCCCAGCCGAGGACGGTGGAGGCGTGGCTGTTCTCGATGACGTCGTGCTCGGACTCGGCGCGCGAGGGGTAGCCGGACATGCCGCCCTTGGTACGCAGCTTGGAGAAGTCCTGCCGTCCGGTGAGCAGTTTGTGGACGTAGCTCTGGTGCCCGGTGTCCCACAGGATGCGGTCGACGGGCGATTCGAAGACGCGGTGGAGGGCGATGGAGAGTTCCACCACGCCGAGGTTGGGACCGAGGTGGCCGCCGGTCGCGGCCACCGCGTGCACGAGGAACTGACGTATCTCCTCGGCCAGTCGGCCGAGGTTCTCCGCGGGCAGCGCCTTCAGGTCGTGCGGGCCTTTGATGTTCTCCAACAGCGACACCGACATCCCCCTCCTCGTATGTGTTCAGCCCACGGTGACGTGGGGCGTCCCGGTGCGGGCCCCCGCTGCCTCCATGTGCTCGGCGATTTTCATGGCTTCTTCGATGAGGGTCTCGACGATCTTCGATTCGGGGACGGTCTTGATGACCTCGCCCTTCACGAAGATCTGCCCCTTGCCGTTGCCCGAGGCCACTCCGAGATCCGCCTCACGCGCCTCGCCCGGGCCGTTGACGACACAGCCCATCACCGCGACGCGCAGCGGCACCTCCATGCCCTCCAGCCCCGCCGTGACCTCCTCGGCGAGCTTGTACACATCCACCTGCGCCCGGCCGCACGACGGACACGACACGATCTCCAGGCCGCGCTGGCGCAGCCCCAGCGACTCCAGGATCTGGTTGCCGACCTTGATCTCCTCCACCGGCGGAGCCGACAGCGACACCCGGATCGTGTCCCCGATCCCCTCGCTCAGCAGGGCGCCGAACGCCACCGCCGACTTGATCGTCCCCTGGAACGCGGGACCGGCCTCGGTGACGCCCAGGTGCAGCGGGTAGTCGCACTGCGCCGCCAGCTGCCGGTAGGCGTTGACCATCACGACCGGGTCGTTGTGCTTCACCGAGATCTTGATATCCCGGAACCCGTGCTCCTCGAACAGCGAGCACTCCCACAACGCCGACTCCACCAGCGCCTCCGGCGTCGCCCGCCCGTACTTCTGCAGCAGCCGCTTGTCCAGCGACCCCGCGTTCACCCCGATCCGGATCGGCGTCCCCGCGTCCGACGCCGCCTTCGCGATCTCCTTCACCTTGTCGTCGAACTGCCGGATGTTCCCCGGATTCACCCGCACCGCCGCACAGCCCGCGTCGATCGCCGCGAACACATACTTCGGCTGGAAATGAATATCCGCGATCACCGGAATATTCGACTTCCGCGCGATCACCGGCAGCGCGTCCGCGTCATCCTGCGACGGACACGCCACCCGCACGATCTGACAGCCCGACGCCGTCAACTCGGCGATCTGCTGCAACGTCGCACCGACATCCGCCGTCACCGTCGTCGTCATCGACTGCACCGAAATCGGGGCGCCCCCGCCGACGGGGACCGGCCCGACCTGGATGCGCCGCGAAACGCGGCGCATCGCGAGCGGTCGGACCGGTACGTCGGGGAGCCCCAGCGAGACAGGCCCCACAGCGGTCATGGCGTCAGCCCCGGTTCCCGGCGACGGTCTCGCGGGCGGCGCGCAGGGACTCCTTGAGGGAGCCCATGGTCGCGAGGACGGCCGTCGGCTCGTAGCCGCAGTGCGCCATGCAGTTGGCGCAGCGCGGGTCCTTGCCCCGGCCGTACTTGCTCCAGTCGGTCTTCTCGATCAGCTCCCGGTAGGTCGGCACATACCCGTCGCTCATCAGATAGCAGGGCCGCTGCCAGCCGAAGAGCGAGTAGTTGGGGATCGCCCAGGCGGTGCAGGGAAAGTCCGCCTTGCCTTCCAGGAAGTCGAGGAAGAGCGGGCTGTGGTTGAGCCTCCAGCGCCGCCGGTTACCGCCGGCGAAGGCCTTCTTGAACAGCTCGCGGGTCTGCTCGACGCCCAGGAAGTGCTCCTGGTCGGGGGCCTTCTCGTAGGCGTAGGCGGGCGAGAGCATCATCTCGTCCACCTCCAGCTCGTCATTGAGGTAGTTGAGCACCTCGATGATCGTCTGGGGCGTGTCGGTATTGAAGAAGGTCGAGTTGGTGGTGACCCGGAAGCCGCGCCGCTTGGCTTCCTTGATCGCCTCGACCGCTTCGTCGAATACGCCTTCCTTGGCCACGGACTCGTCGTGGCGCTCGCGCATCCCGTCGATGTGGACCGCGAAGGCGAAATACGGGGAGGGTGTGAACTTCTCGATCTTTTTGCGCAGCAGCACCGCGTTGGTGCAGAGGAAGACGTATTTCTTCTTCGCCACCAGCTGCCGCACGATCTCGTCGATCTGCGGGTGCATCAGCGGCTCGCCGCCTGCGATGGAGACCATCGGCGCGCCCGATTCCAGCACGGCGCCGACGGCCTGCGCGACCGGCATGCGCTGCTTCAGCACCCCGGCCGGGTGCTGGATCTTGCCACAGCCCTCACAGGAGAGATTGCAGGCGAAGAGCGGTTCGAGCTCGACGATCAGCGGGAACTTGTCCCGCTTCCGCAGCTTCTGTTCAAAGAGATACGTTCCGACCCGGATGGACTGGCGGAGCGGCATGGCCATCTAGCTCACCTCCTGGGGAGCAACAAAGAACGGTGCCATTCATAGAAAGCCGGAAGGACGGTGCGCAGTACCCGGAATGCTGATATTCCACCGCGCAAGGTCCCGATTCGGACGAGTTCATGTTCCGGAGCGTCCACGATCACACGTACGGCCGCAACCGGACGGGGTCCGGCACGGGTGGCGGCGCGGAGCGTCGCGGCGGATTCCATGTCCACCGCGATGGCGCCCGCCGTGTGCAGGGCGGCCCGTTCGGCGCCCCGTACGACGTGGTCCGAGCCCACCAGGGGGCCCGTGTGGATGGTGCGCCCCGGCACGGCACGGGCGAGCTCTTCGGCGAGCCGCTCGGTGCCCACGCACTCGGTACGCCCGGTGGGGTCCTGGGTCTCCGCCGCGACGACGAGGTCGCCCGGGTGCATCCCGGGGACCAGGCCGGCGCAGAAGCCGGTGGCGATGACGGCGGTCCGGCCGGCCGCCGCCTCGTCGCCGAGCGCCTGTGCGACGGCACGTTCCGCCGCCAGGGGCCCCATTCCGGTGCGCAGTACGGTCACGGGCCCGGCCGCGTCGCCGCGGTCGCCGCGCAGCGCGAGGCGTTCGATGCCGAGCGCGCAGGCGATCAGCAGCGGTGCGGGGCCGGGGGCGCCCGTGCCTGGTGCCATCAGCTCTCCTGACGGCCGGCGGTGAAGAGGTCCCCGTGCACGTAGCGGCCGAGGGCCGTGACGGGGAAGACCTGCCGGTACAGGTGGTAGTTGATGGAGAAGTCCCAGGGGAAGCCGGTGCCCGTGAAGTACGGCTCGTCCCAGGACCCGTCCGCGAGCTGGGTCTCGGCCAGCCAGGCGACGCCGCGCTCGACGGCCCCGCCGTCCCGTTCGCCGGCCGCGAGGAGCGCCATCAGCGCCCAGGCGGTCTGCGAGGCGGAGGAGACGCCGCGCCCGACCCACTCGGGGTCGGCGTAGGAGCGCAGGTCCTCGCCCCAGCCGCCGTCGTCGTTCTGCGCCCCTTCGAGCCAGGTCACGGCGCGCCGGACGGCCCGGTGCGAGGTGGGGATGCCGACGGCGGTGAGCGCGGGGAGCACGGAGCCGGTGCCGTAGACGTAGTTCACGCCCCAGCGGCCGAACCAGGCGCCGTTCTCCTCCTGCTCGGCGAGGAGCCAGTCGATGCCGCGCCGGGTGCGCGGGTCGTGCTGGAGGCCGACGGCGGCGAGCATCTCCACCACGTGGGCGGTGACGTCCGAGGAGGGCGGGTCGACGACCTCGCCGAAGTCGCAGAACGGCAGCCGGTTGGGGAACGGGCTGGTGTTGTCGACGTCGAAGGCGGCCCACGCGCCGTTCTTCGACTGCATGCCGAGGTTCCAGCGGACGGCCCGGCGGACGGCGTCGTCGACGCGCTCGGCGTCGGGGTGGCGCACCCGCTTGAGGGCGAGCACGACCTCGGCGGTGTCGTCGATGTCCGGGTAGTTGTCGTTGTGGAACTCGAACGCCCAGCCGCCCGGGGCCAGCTCCGGGCGCTTGACCGACCAGTCGCCGGGCCGGTCGATCTGCTCGTCCACCATCCAGCCGACGGCCTTGACCAGCGCCGGGTGGTCGGCGGGCAGGCCCGCGTCGGCGAGCGCGATGGTGGCGAGGCAGGTGTCCCAGACCGGGGACTGGCACGCCTCGATCATCCGGCTGCCGTCCTCGCGCCACACCGCGAACCGGTCGAGCGATGCGAGTCCGGCGCGCAGCACCGGGTGGTCGAGGTCGTAGCCGAGGAGGTGCAGCGCGATGACGGAGTAGACGGCGGGCGGCTGGATGCCGCCCCAGCAGCCGTCGTTCTCCTGCCGCTCGATGATCCAGCGCGCCGCGGACTTCAGGGCGGCGCGGCGCAGCGGGCGGACGGTGAACTTCCGGTAGGCGTGCAGCGCCTTGTCGAGCCGCTGGAACGCGCCGTCCCAGCTGGCCGCCGGCGCCATCGGCCGCGGCGGGCTGGGCCGGAGCGGGTCGGTGTGCAGCTCGTCGAGCGGGAACGGCGCGGGCCGTACGGGCCGCAGCGCCGAGACGACGGTGAGCGGCACGATGGTCTGCCGGGCCCAGCAGCCGAAGTCGTAGATGTTGAGCGGGAACCGCTTCGGCAGATACACGATCTCGGGTGGCAGTTCCGGCAGGTCCTCCCACTTCCACCAGCCGAACAGGGCCAGCCAGATGCGGGTGAACACGCGGGCGGCGGCGATGCCGCCCTTGCCGCGGATCCAGGCGGCCGCGGCGGCCATGTGCGTCTCGTCCGGCGCGTGGCCGGCGAGCCGCAGGGCGACGTAGGCCTCGATGGTGGTCGAGAGCTCGCCGGGCCCGCCGAAGAAGGTGGCCCAGGTGCCGTCCGGTCTTTGCTGCGACCGGATGAACGCCCCGGCCGCTTTCGTCGTCTTGTCTTCTTGGATACCCAGGAACTGACGGAGGAGGAGATCCTCGGCGTCCATGGTGACGTTCGTCTCCAGGTCGCCCTTCCACCAGCCCTGCGGGTCCTGCTGTGCCAAAAGGTGTTCAACGGCGCGGGCCGTGGCCCGCTCGGCGGCCGCGAACACCTGCGGTGTCTCGCGGTTCAAAGCGATTCTCTCGCTGGCCGCGGCCGCCCGGGGATCCGCTGCCCCGGTGCTTCCGTCGGTCGTCGCTGTCATGGCTTCCCCTTCTGCAGTACGTCTTCATCTGCCGTCCTGGGGCTTCCGTCGGTCGGCGCCCCGGCTGGGCGCCGACCGGCGACTGCGATCTCTAGATCGGGTGAATGGGAATCATCTCTTTCGTACGACCACGAAGTCGGCGAGCGCGACGAACCGCGCCCGGACCTCTGCTTCCATGTCGACTCCGTCGAGAGCCGCGATGGCGGTGGCGTATTGGCGACGGGCTTCCTGGGAGGTCCACTCCCGGCCGCCCGCCTCCTCGATCAACGCCGCGCGCTCGGCGAACTCGTCCTCGTCGAAGTCGGCGATCTCGGTTTCGGATTTCTTGGCATCGGCGGTGAGCATCTCGCCGAGCCGCTCCGAGGCGGGGCCGCCTGCCGCGAGGGCGGCGACCACCGGGAGGGACTTCTTGCGTTGCCGCAGGTCGCTCCAGGTCTGTTTGCCGGTGGCCTCCGGGTCGCCCCAGATGCCGAGCAGGTCGTCGACGGCCTGGAAGGCGAGCCCGAGGTGGTAGCCGTAGGCCTCCAGGGTGTCGGCCATGCGGTCGTCGGCGCCACCGAGTACCGCGCCGATGGAGGCGGCGCAGGCGAGCAGCGCGCCCGTCTTGTTGCCCTCCATCTCCAGGCACTCCTCGACGGTGACCCGCTCGCGGTGCTCGTAGGAGATGTCCTGGGCCTGGCCGTCGATGAGCTTGCGGGTGGCGGCGGTGAGCCGGCGGGTGGCGCGGCCGGCCTCGACCGTGCCGAGCTCCAGCAGGATCTCGTTGGCGAGCGCGAAGAGCGCGTCGCCCACGAGGATGGCCTGGGCCGGGCCGTGCACCTTCCAGACCGTGTCGCGGTGGCGGCGCTGTTCGTCGCCGTCCATCAGGTCGTCGTGCAGCAGCGAGAAGTTGTGCACGAGTTCCACGGCCACGGCGCCGGGGATGCCGGCTTCGGGGGGCCGGCCGGCCGCCTCCGCGGAGAGCAGGGCGAGGGCGGGGCGCACGGCCTTGCCGCCGTCGCCGTGCGCCGCGTGCCCCTCGGCGTCGATCCAGCCGAAGTGGTAGGCGGCCACGGTGTCCATGGGCGGCGCGAGCCGGTCCACAGCGGCACGCAGCACCGGCGTGGCAAGCGTCCGTCCGCGCTCCAGCAGCGCCAGGACTCCTGCGGTGTCGACAGCTGGGATCGCCGATGTCACGGTCTCTCCTCTGTTAACGGTGTTGGTGCTCATGCCGCCTCCTGCAACGGGAACTGGAGCGGGCGGCCCAGGCGGGAGAGAGCCGCGGCGGCGGCGCTCAGGCCGCTGCGCACAGCACCCTCCATGGTCGCGGGCCAGCCGGTGGCGGTCCATGCACCGGCCAGATACAGGCCGGGCGCGTTCGTGGGGGCGGGCGGCCGCAGCCGTCCGACGCCGGGGGTGGGGGCGAACGTCGCGGTCCGCTCCCGGGTGACGAAGAAGTCCCGGACCCCGGCGCCGCGCGCGGCGGGCAGCAGCCGCTCCAGCTCCGGCAGGTACTTGGCGCGCAGTTCGGCGACCGGTCGGTCGATGTCGTCCTGCGCGGCGGACTGGGACACCGCCAGGTACTGGCAGCCCCGCCCGTCGGGCGTGGCGGCGAGGCCGGAGGCGTCGGTGCGGTCGAAGACCCACTGCACGGGGCTGCCGAGCGCGCTGAAGAACGGCCGGCGCAGCACCTTGCGGTCGTAGACGACGTGCAGGTTGAGGATCGGCGCGGTGCCGATGTCCAGCAGCCGGTCGGGGTCGTCGAGGGCGCCGTCGGGGAGCAGGCCGTGCGTCTCGCGCTGCGGTACGGCGAGGACGACGGTGTCCGCCGCGAGCCGCTCGGCGCCGGCGTCGGACTCCACGTCGACCTGCCAGCCGCCGTCGGCGGTACGGGCGAGGGCGGTGGCGCGGGTGCGCAGTTCGGTGCGTACGCCGGCCTTGTCGAGGGCGGCGCGGGCGCGGGTGTCGTGGAGTTCGCCGAGCGGCGCCCGGGCCCAGCCGATGTCGGCGGCGCCGGGGGCGGAGAGCAGCCCGGTCTTGAAGACCATGGCGGCCAGGCCCAGCGAGGCGTGGCCCGCGGTGGCGTTGAGGGTGGCGACGCCGACGAGGTCCCAGAGCGCTTCGATGGCGCGGTCGGTCTGGCCGTGCCGGTGCAGCCAGGTGGCGAAGTCCTCGCCGTCCAGGGCGGGGTCGGCGGGGTCGAGGCCGCCGAGCGCGAGGGCGGCGCGGCCCACGTTGGCGCGCTCGGCGAGCGAGAGGTGCGGGTACGTGGCGAGGCTCGCCGCGAGGTGCAGCGGTACGGGCAGCGCGGTGCGGCGCAGCCGTCCGAGCCGGGGGCCGCGGGGATGGCCGACGTCGAGGACGGGCACGTCCAAACGGTCCTGCAGGGGCGCGAGGGCGAGTGCGTCGACGCGTTCGAGGAACCATTGGTAGGCGGTGCAGCAGCGGAGATAGACGTGCTGGCCGTTGTCGATCGTCAGCTCACCGCGGGTGAAGGAGAAGGCGAGGCCGCCGAGCCGGGGCCGGCCCTCGACCAGCGTGACCCGCAGCCCGTCGTCGGCCAGCGCGAGGGCGGCCGTCACTCCGGCGAGGCCGCCGCCGACGACCACCGCGGCGCCTTCGCCGCGCGCCGGGTCGTGCGCTCGGGCGTCCCCGGGGCGCGTCGCGCTCCGGGGCGTGCCGCGCTCGGTGTCCAGCTGTCCGGCTCCGTCCGGCTTCTCCGTCTTCTCTGTCACCGGCTGGGCCGCCCCGTCGGGGCGGCCCGCCGTACGCGCACTGTGCCGGTCGGGCCGGGCCGTTGTGCGTGGCGTCATGCGCCCACCCCCTCGGCTGGTGAAGTCAGGGACGCGGCGGCCCGGCGGAGGGTTGCGTACCGCTTGAGCCACGTGTCCGCGTGGGTCTTACGGGACATCAGGCGCGCCCCCTGGCGGTGCGCCGGGAGACGGTGCGGGCGTCAAGTCCGGAGAGGCCGCGGACGGCGACGTACGCCTTCTCGTGTCCGGGCAGCGAGACGCGGCCGCGCAGAACGGCCGCGGGGTCGCGCGCGATGCGGTCGAGCAGTCTGCGGTAGATCCCGGCCATGGCGGCGACACAGGCGCCGCTGCGCCGGTCGAGCATGGGCAGCAGTTGGAACCCCTCGGCGAAGAGGGCGCGGGCCCGCCGGACCTCGAAGTGCACGAGGCCGGTGAAGTCCGATCCGGCCGGGGGCGTCGAGGAGTTGAACCCGGCGGCGCACCCGAACTTGGCGAGGTCGTCGGCGGGCAGATATGTGCGTCCATTGCCCGCGTCTTCGTGCACATCCCTAAGAATATTGGTCAGTTGCAGAGCAAGCCCGAGCGTATCGGCGTACTCGGCAGCGCGCTCGGTTCCGCGCGCGCCGGGCACCGTGCCGAACACGCCCAGCGACAGCCGGCCGATGGCGCCGGCCACGCAGCGGCAGTAGATCTTCAGGTCGTCCCAGGTCTCGTAGGTCTCCCCGCGCACATCCATCAGCACCCCGTCGATGAGCTCGTCGAGCCCGCCGAGCGGGAGGTCGAAGCGGCGGGCGGCGTCCGCGAGCGCGACGGCCACCGGGTCGGTGTCGTCCTCGGCGACCGCGCCGTCCTTGACGCGGCCGAGCAGCGCGCGGGTCTCCTCCAGCCGGGCGTGTTTGGCGGCGGGCTCCAGCGTCCCGTCGCCGATGTCGTCCACGCGCCGGGAGAACGCGTACAGCGCGGACATCGCGTGCCGCTTCTCGGCCGGCAGCAGTCTGATGCCGTAGGCGAAGTTACGGGCCTGCTGCCCGGTGACGGCCTCGCAATAGCTGTACGCGGCGAGTACCGGCGCGGACGCGTGCGGCGATCCGTTCACGGTCCCGCTCACCCCTCTCTTCGCAGTGTCGCCCCCACCTCGCGCAGCAGGCTGAGCTTGGTGGGCTTGGGAGGTCCAGGGAGAACATCGTGTCCGGCGGCGGCCACCGCCTTCAGCGCTGCCCTCCCCCCGGCCACGAATCCCGCGAGCAACAGCTTCAGCCTGCCGTGGACGCTACCCACCAGGGGGGTGCCTTCATTCAGCAGCTCCCCGGCGCGTTGCGCCTCGTACGCGACCAGTGCGCGCACTGACGCGCCGCCGCTCGGGGCGGCGAGATCGGACTCGGTGACGCCGTATCGCGCCATGTCCTCGGCCGGGAGATAGATGCGGTCGCGCGCGAGGTCCTCGGCGACGTCCTGCAGGTGTTCGACGATCTGCAAGGCGGTGCAGACCGCGTCCGAGCGGCGGATCCGCTCGGGGCTTGCGGTGCCGGTGATGCCGAGCACGAGGCGGCCGACGGGGTTGGCGGACAGCTCGCAGTAGGCGAGGAGTTCGCCGTACGTACCGTAGCGGCGCACGTGCTGGTCCTGGCGGTTGGCCTCGATCAGGCCGCGGAAGGGGTCGGGGGACAGGCCGCACCGGTGCACGGTGGGCCCGAGGGCGCGCAGCAGGGGATGGCGCGGAGCGGGGCCGTGGCGGTCGAAGACGCGGGCGAGGTCGGTCTCCAGGGCGTCGAGCATGGCGAGCCGGTCGTCGGCGCGATCGCGGCCGAGGCCGAGGAGTTCGGCGTCCCTGCCGCCGGGGGCGAGGTCGCCGTCGCCGATGTCGTCGACGAGGCGGGCGTAGCCGTAGACCGCCATGAGGTCGGCACGCCAGGCGCGGGGCACGAAGAAGGGCGCCACGGGGAAGTTCTCGGAAGCCGCCTTGCCGAGCACGGCCCGCTCATGCGCGTCCGTCCCGGCGCTCACCGAGGACTGCCCGGACCAGGGGCGGCTGCTGCGCCTTTTATCCGGAGAGTTCCCATAGCCATTGCCGTCACATCTCCCGTTCTACACTGCCGACCCAGAACATCCTATTTCGGACACGCCGCAGGCCTGCCCGCCCCCCGGACAGCTCCTCGGCGGCGGGCGTCGACACTTCCCGCCCGGCCTGCCACGAATCAGCACCGGTACAGCGTACGCCGTACAAGTTCCCGGCGTACGCGGGGGTACATCTTGATCGGTCGAACACCGTGAGCGGCGCGAATCTTCCCTCCAACCAGGACAGTTGGCCAATTCACCGGCGCATGAGCGGGGGCGACGCGCCGTCAGGGACGCGAAGGCCCCCGCCGGCAGCCGGCGGGGGCCCTGTCGCACGCGCGCCCAAGGGGTCAGCGGTGGTGTCAGCGGTTGGTTTCCTTCTCGTACGCCTTGATGACCTCGTCCGTCGGACCGTCCATCAACAGCTCGCCCCGCTCCAGCCACAGCAC